>NZ_LZKP01000095.1 GCF_001672895.1 Mycobacterium sp. E740 | reverse complement strand
CCTGCCAGGCCGACGACTTCCACCGGCACGCCGCGCGCACTGATCGCGTCGGCCATCGGCGCGGCGTCGGCGTTGCGCCGCACCAGCACGGCGGTGGTCGGTGGCGCCACGCCGCGGTCGCCCGCTTGGCGGTAGATGTCAGCGATGTGGTCGGCGAGCCAATCACGTTCGGCGACAACGTCGTTCAACAGTGCGCAGCGGATGGTTCCCGGCTCGGCGTCGGGCCGCGGCCGCAACGACCGCACCGCCACCGAACGGCGCCGCGCCTGCGCCGACACCGCGTTGGCCAGATACAGCGCTCGCGGTGGATTGCGCCAACTGGTGCGCAGCTCCAACGTGGGCGCCGGCGTGCCGTCCGAACGAGGGAAGTCGGTGGTGAAGCGCGGCAAATTGGTGGCCGACGCGCCGCGCCAGCCGTAGATCGACTGGATGGGGTCACCGACAGCGGTCAGCGCGAGGTCATCGTCCACCCCTCCCCCGAACAACGACGACAGCGCGACGCGCTGCGCATGCCCGGTGTCCTGGTACTCGTCGAGCAACACCACGCGGTACCGGTTGCGCAGTTGTTCCCCGACGCGCGGGAAGTTCTCGGCGAGCCGGGCCGCCGAGGCCATCTGCATGCCGAAGTCCATCACCTTCTCGGCGCGCATCCGCTGGTGCAGCCCGTCGATCAGCGGCACGAGTTCGGTGCGCTCGGTCTGGGTGGCCAGCAGCCGCAGCAGCCACTGGCTCGGGCCGCGGTCGCGTTGGTACGGCCCGGCGGGCAGCGTGTGAACCAGCCGCTCGAGTTCGACGTGCGTGTCACGTAACTGGTCGGTGTCGACGAGGTGCTCGGCAAGCTGGCCGGCCAGCCGCAACACCATGGCGGTGACCGCTGCCGGCGTCTTCTCGGTGTGCAGTTCGGGATGGTCACTGACGACGCGAAAAGCCAACTGCCACAGCTCGGTCTCGGTCAACAACCGGGTCTCCGGCTCGACGGGTAACAGCAGCCCGTGCTCGCGCAGCAGGTTGCCCGCGAACGCATGGTAGGTGCTGATGGTCGGAGGCTCACCGGCGTCGGCTGTCCCGTCCAGGATCTTCGTTCCCGACAGGCGGGCCAGCCGGGTGCGCACCCGGCGCAACAGTTGCCCGGCGGCTTTGCGGGTGAACGTCAGCCCGAGCACCTCGCCCGGGCGGGCATAGCCATTGGCGACCAGCCACACCACGCGAGCGGCCATCGTCTCGGTCTTGCCCGCGCCCGCCCCGGCGATCACCACGAGTGGCCCGGGCGGCGCGGCGATCACCGCCGCCTGTTCGTCGGTCGGGGCGAAGATGCCCAGAGCGGCGGCGAGCTCGGCGGGGCTGTAGCGCGGGGTCATGACAGGCCTCCGGTGGTGGCTTGGGCGGGGCACAGTCC
>NZ_LZKP01000094.1 GCF_001672895.1 Mycobacterium sp. E740 | reverse complement strand
CGAACCACCGTGTTTGAGCACCACCTGTTTGACGATCGCCAGCCCCAGGCCCGAGCCGGACATCGACCGCGCCGTCGTCGAGCGGTAGAAGCGCTCGAACACCAGGGCCCGCTCCTGAAGCGGGATGCCCGGGCCGTAGTCGGAGACCACCAACTCGGCGTGCATCGGATCGACCTGGTGCAGCCGCACGACGACCCGGCCGCCGGGAGGGCTCCATTTCGCGGCGTTGTCGAGCAGGTTGAGCACGGCACGCCCCAACCCGGCGTCGTCGCCGTAGACCAGCCACGGCGTGGTCGTCGCCACGAACTCGATGTCGTTGCGGCGACGGCGAACTCGCTCCAGGGAGCGATCGACGATCTCGGCGACGTCGACCGATTCGTGCACGGTCACTCCCGCGTCGTCGCGGGTGAGGTCGACCAGATCGCCGACCAGCGTGGACAATTCCTCTATCTGCGCGAGCACGTCGGCGCGCAGCCCCGCCATCTCCTCCTCCGGCAACCGCGGCGCTCCGGGGGCCATCGACGCCATCAGCAGTTCGACGTTCGTCCGCAGCGACGTCAGCGGTGTGCGCAGTTCATGTCCGGCATCGGTGACCAGCCTGGCTTGGCGTTCCCGCGACTCGGCCAGCGCACGCAGCATCATGTTGAACGCCTCGGTGAGGCGCGCAAGTTCGTCGCTGCCGAACACCGGGATGGGCCGCAGGTCGTCGGTGCGAGCCACGCGTTCGGCGGCCTGGGTCAGCCGCGCCACCGGCCGTAGTCCCGCGCGCGCGACGGCGCCGCCCGCCATCGCGGCGACCGCGACCCCGACTCCGCCGACGATGATCAGCACGGTGCTCAGGCGTCGGAGCAGCTGGGCCGTCGGCTCCATGCTCTTGGAGATCAGCAGAGAGCTGTCATTGGACAGGTGCATCGCGAGCACCCGCTGCTGGTTCACCGTGCGCAGGGACATGATCAGATCGCCTCGCAGCACTGCCTTTTCGGGATCGCCCAGCGGCAGGGCCTGGCCTTCTTGATTGGCCGTGAAGATCGCGCGCCCCGGGATCACCAGCATCGCGTTGACATCCGAGTACGCGGTGCCCTCGATCGCCTTACTGGGGTCGGCCTGCAAGGTGCCGCTTTCGATCAGCAGCCGGGCCCGGGTGCGCAGCTGGTTGTCGACGTCGTCGTAGAGCGCGCGGGACACCACCGCCCACACGGCCACCGCCATCAACACCACGACCATCGCGACCATCGACATCGCCAACAGCATCACGCGCCACCTCAGCGACACCGAGCTGGTTCTCGACGGCGGCTGAAGCGAATCGGGTTGTGGCGCAGTCCCGTAACTCGGCGCGGACATCAGGGGGGCATTTCGCGCAGCACGTAACCCACCCCGCGCACGGTGTGGATCAGTCGCGGCTCTCCCTCGGCTTCGGTCTTGCGGCGCAGGTAGCCGACGTACACCTCGAGGGCGTTGCCGGACGTCGGGAAGTCGAATCCCCACACCTCTTCGAGGATGCGGCTGCGGGTCAGCACCCGGCGCGGGTTGGCGATGAGCATTTCGAGCAACGCGAACTCGGTGCGCGTCAGGCTGATCTGACGCTGGCCTCGGGTCACCTCACGCGTCACCGGGTCCAGCGACAGATCGGAGAAGGTCATCGCGGCCGACTCAGCGCCGTCGTCCGGGCCGGTGCGGCGCAGCAACGCCCGCATCCGGGCGAGGAGTTCCTCGAGGGCGAACGGCTTGGGCAGGTAGTCGTCGGCGCCGGCGTCGAGGCCGGCCACCCGCTCGGAGACGGTGTCGCGCGCCGTGAGCACCAGGATCGGCAGGTCGTCGCCGGTGCTGCGGAGCTGGCGGCACACCTCGAGCCCGTCCAGCCGCGGCATCATGACGTCGAGCACCAGCGCGTCGGGCCGGTCACTGGCGATACGGTCCAGTGCTTCGAGGCCGTCCTGAGCCAGTTCGACGGAGTAACCGTTGAAGGAGAGCGACCGGCGCAGGGACTCGCGCACAGCGCGATCATCGTCGACGACAAGTATGCGCACAGCCACAGTGTCGGCCCCCTATCTGAGAGTGGCCTGAGAGGCGCGCCGGGTCAGCGGCGGTCGAGGTCGATCAGGCCGAGGCGAGCGGCCTTGAGCAGCCGGCGGGGAACCTTGTGCTGCTGACCGGCGACGTTGACACCGACGAGCTCGGTGCGCTTGGCCTTCCACTGCGCGCGCCGGCTACGGGTGTTCGAGCGCGACATCCTGCGCTTGGGCACAGCCATGATCGGGTCTCCTCTTGAGGGGGTGAGTCTGGCGCCGAGCGTCAGTGCAGCGTCGGCAAGTGCCCTTCAGGATAGCCAACGACCTGCGTAGCCTCCAAAACACCGACTCGTCCGCCGAATGTCTTGACGCGATACCGCCGGTACCCGCTAACCTACCGGTTGGTTGAGGCCCGCGACGAAGGGAGCCTGCGTGACCTCCCGCGCTGTGCGCATCGGCAACTGCTCTGGTTTCTACGGCGACCGCCTGGCGGCGATGCGGGAGATGCTGACCGGCGGTGACCTCGACTACCTGACCGGCGACTACCTGGCCGAACTCACCATGCTGATCCTCGCCCGCGACCGGGCCAAAGACCCGGCTCGCGGATATGCCAAGACGTTCCTGGCCCAGCTCGAGGAGTGTCTGGGGCTGGCCCTCGACCGCGGCGTGCGGATCGTCGCCAACGCCGGCGGGCTCAATCCGGCCGCGCTGGCCGACGCGGTGCGGGGGCTGTCCGAGCGGCTGGGTCTCGCTGCCACGGTGGCGCATGTCGAGGGTGACGACCTGATCGGACGCGCCGACGAGCTCGGATTCGACGGCGTCCTGGCGGCCAATGCCTATCTCGGCGCGTGGGGCATCGTCGAGTGCCTCGACTCCGGGGCCGATGTGGTGGTGACCGGCCGGGTGACCGACGCGTCGGTGATCGTCGGGCCGGCGGCGGCGCACCACGGCTGGAGCCGCACCGACTACGACGCGCTCGCCGGCGCCGTCGCCGCGGGACATGTCATCGAGTGCGGTGCGCAGGCCACGGGCGGCAACTACGCGTTCTTCGCGCGCGACTTTCCCGATCTGACGGCGCTGACGCACCCGGGGTTCCCGCTCGCCGAGATCCGCTCCGACGGATCATCGGTCATCACCAAGCACCCCGGCACCGGCGGTGCCGTCACCGTCGACACGGTCACCGCGCAGCTGCTGTACGAGATCACCGGGGCGCGCTACGCCAATCCGGACGCGACGCTGCGTGTCGACAGCATCGAGTTGTCCGACGACGGCTCCGACCGCGTGCTGCTCTCGGGCGTGCGCGGGGAGCCGCCACCGCCGACGCTCAAGGTGTCGCTCAACAGCATCGGCGGATTCCGCAACGAGATGGTGCTGGTGCTCACGGGCCTCGACATCGAGGCCAAGTCCGAGCTGGTGCGTCGCCAGCTCGAAGACAGCCTGGAGGTCAAGCCCGCGGAGATGGAGTGGACGCTGGCACGCACCGACCATCCCGACGCCGACACCGAGGAGGCGGCGAGCGCACTGCTGCGGTGTGTGGTCCGCGACCCGGACCCGGCCAATGTCGGTCGTCGGTTCTCCTCTGCCGCAGTCGAATTGGCGTTGGCGAGCTACCCCGGTTTCCACGCGACCAGTCCACCCGGCCAGGGCCAGGTCTACGGCGTGTACCAGCCGGCGTTCGTCGCCGCCGACGAGGTGCCACACGTCGCCGTGCACGCCGACGGGACCCGCATCGAAATGCCCTCGGCCACTAAGACTTTGGAGCTCGCACCCGCACCTGCTGCCGCGTTGCCCGAGCCGTTGCCGCCGGGAAGGACGCGGCGCCTGCCGCTGGGCACCGTCACCGGTGCGCGCAGCGGAGACAAGGGCGGCAGCGCGAACGTCGGCGTGTGGGTGCGCACCGAGCAGCAGTGGCGCTGGCTCGCGCACATGCTGACCGTCGACAAGCTGCGCGAACTGCTGCCCGAGACAACCGATCTGCCCGTCACCCGTCACCTGTTGCCGAACCTGCACGCGGTCAACTTCGTCATCGAGGACATCCTCGGTCAGGGCGTCGCGTACCAGGCGCGGTTCGACCCGCAGGCCAAGGGCCTGGGCGAATGGCTGCGCAGCAGGACGGTCGATATCCCCGAGGAGCTGTTGTCGTGAACATCTGGCACACCCCCGAACGCGAACAACTGCGCAAGACGGTGCGGACGTTCGCCGAGCGCGAGGTGCTTCCGCACGTCGACGAGTGGGAGCGCAGCGGCGACTTGCCGCGTGAACTGCACCTGCGCGCCGGCGAGGCCGGGTTGCTGGGCGCCGGGCTGCCCGAGGCGGTCGGCGGTGGCGGCGGTGACGGCGCCGACGCGGTGGTGATCTGCGAGGAGATGCACTACGCCGGGTCGCCCGGCGGCGTGTTCGCGTCGTTGTTCACCTGCGGGATCGCGGTGCCGCACATGATCGCCTCCGGCGACGAGCGGCTGATCGACACCTACGTGCGGCCGACGTTGCGGGGCGAAAAGATCGGCAGCCTCGCGATCACCGAACCGGGCGGCGGCTCCGACGTCGGCCACCTGACGACGCGGGCCGTCCGGGACGGGGACGACTACATCGTCAACGGCGCCAAGACCTACATCACCTCCGGCGTTCGGGCGGACTACGTCGTCACCGCGGTGCGCACGGGCGGGCCCGGAGCGGCCGGGGTGTCGCTGCTCGTGGTCGACAAGGACACGCCAGGTTTTGCGGTGACCCGCAAGCTCGACAAGATGGGCTGGCGCTCGTCGGACACCGCCGAGCTGTCCTACACCGACGTGCGGGTGCCCGCGGCCAACCTCGTCGGCGCGGAGAACTCCGGCTTCCTGCAGATCGCGGGAGCGTTCGTCGCCGAGCGGGTCGGCCTTGCGGCGCAGGCGTATTCGAGTGCGCAACGCTGTCTCGACCTGACCGTCGAATGGTGCCGCAACCGCGAGACGTTCGGCAGGCCGCTGATCTCGCGCCAGCAGGTGCAGAACACACTGGCCGAGATGGCGCGGCGCATCGACGTCGCGCGGGTGTACACGCGCCACGTCGTCGAGCGGCAGCTCGCGGGTGAGACGAACCTGATCGCCGAGGTGTGCTTCGCCAAGAACACCGCCGTCGAAGCCGGCGAATGGGTGGCCAACCAGGCGGTGCAGCTGTTCGGCGGCATGGGATACATGGCCGAGTCGGAGGTCGAACGCCAGTACCGCGACATGCGCATCCTCGGAATCGGCGGCGGGACGACGGAAATCCTGACGTCGCTGGCCGCCAAGACGCTGGGCTTCCAGTCATGACGGCGCCACGCTCTGCTCTCGACACGGGGTCGGCGGCATACGCCGAGGCGGCCGCCGTGATGACCGCCAAGCTCGCCGAACTCGAGACCGAACACGCCAAGGCGCTGGGCGGCGGCGGCGCCAAATACGTGCAGCGCCACCATGACCGAGGCAAGCTCACCGCGCGCGAACGCATCGAGCTGCTGCTCGACCCCGACTCGCCGTTCCTCGAGCTGAGCCCGCTGGCCGCGTGGGGCAGCGACTTCACCGTCGGGGCCAGCGTCGTGGTCGGCATCGGAGCCGTCGAAAGCGTCGAATGCCTGATCGTCGCCAACGACCCCACGGTCAAAGGCGGCACCAGCAACCCGTGGACGCTGAAGAAGATCCTGCGCGCCAACCAGATTGCGTTGCAGAACCGGCTGCCGGTGATCTCGTTGGTGGAGTCCGGCGGCGCCGACCTGCCGACGCAGAAGGAGATCTTCATCCCCGGCGGGCAGATGTTCCGCGACCTCACCCGGCTGTCGGCGGCCGGCATCCCGACCATCGCGCTGGTGTTCGGCAACTCGACAGCCGGCGGCGCGTACATCCCCGGTATGTCCGACCACGTCGTGATGATCAAGGAACGGTCCAAGGTGTTCCTGGCCGGGCCGCCGCTGGTCAAGATGGCGACCGGCGAGGAAGCCGACGACGAGTCGCTCGGCGGGGCCGAGATGCACGCGCGCACTTCCGGTTTGGCGGACTACTTCGCGATCGACGAGCCTGACGCCGTGCGGATCGGCCGCCGTATCGTGGCCCGGCTGAACTGGCGCAAACAGGGGCCGGCGCCGGCGCCGGTGGTCGAGCCGCTGTTCGACGCCGAGGAGCTGCTCGGCATCGTGCCCGCCGATCTGCGAGTCCCGTTCGATCCGCGCGACGTCATCGCCCGAGTCGTCGACGGTTCGGAGTTCGACGAGTTCAAGCCGATGTACGGCTCGTCGCTGGTGACCGGTTGGGCGAGGCTGTACGGATATCCGATCGGCATCCTGGCCAACGCCAGAGGAGTGCTGTTCAGCGAGGAGTCGCAGAAGGCGACCCAGTTCATCCAGCTGGCGAACCGGTCCGACACCCCATTGTTGTTCCTGCACAACACGACCGGGTACATGGTCGGCCGGAAGTACGAGGAAGGCGGTATGATCAAGCACGGCTCGATGATGATCAACGCCGTGTCGAACTCGACGGTGCCGCACCTCTCACTGCTGATCGGCGCGTCGTACGGCGCGGGTCATTACGGCATGTGCGGCCGCGCCTACGATCCGCGCTTCCTGTTCGCCTGGCCGAGCGCGAAGTCCGCGGTGATGGGCGGTGCCCAGTTGGCCGGCGTGCTGTCCATCGTCAGCCGCGCCGCCGCCGAGGCCCGCGGCCAGGCCGTCGACGAGGAAGCCGACGCCGCCCTGCGCGCCGCCGTCGAGGCGCAGATCGACGCCGAGTCGCTGCCGATGTTCCTGTCCGGCCGGCTGTACGACGACGGGGTGATCGACCCGCGCGACACCCGCACCGTGCTGGGAATGTGTCTGTCCGCCATCGCCAATGGCCCGATCAAGGGGACGTCGAACTTCGGCGTCTTCCGGATGTGAGCGCACGCATGATCACACGAGTTCTGGTGGCCAACCGCGGCGAGATCGCCCGGCGGGTGTTCGCGACGTGCCGGCGGCTGGGTATCGGCAC
The DNA here is from genome assembly GCF_001672895.1 of Mycobacterium sp. E740. Classification (GTDB taxonomy): domain Bacteria; phylum Actinomycetota; class Actinomycetes; order Mycobacteriales; family Mycobacteriaceae; genus Mycobacterium. The sequence goes on along the minus strand of NZ_LZKP01000094.1, from coordinate 7,821 downwards.
CGTCGCGGTCTACACCGATCCCGACGAGCACTCGCCGCACGTCGGCGAGGCCGATGCGCGTGTTCGCCTGGACGGCCGCAACGGCTACCTCGATGCCGGGCAGCTGGTCGCCGCGGCGAAGGCCGCCGGCGCCGATGCGATCCATCCGGGCTACGGGTTCCTCTCGGAGAACGCCGATTTCGCGGCCGCGGTGCTCGACGCCGGGCTTACCTGGATCGGGCCGCCGGTGCCCGCGGTCGCCGCGATGGGTTCGAAGATCGAGGCCAAGAAACTGATGGCGGCCGCCGGCGTCCCGGTGCTCGACGAGCTCGACCCCGACACCGTCACCGCCGATCAGCTGCCGGTGCTGATCAAGGCGTCGGCGGGCGGCGGTGGGCGCGGCATGCGTGTGGTGCGCGACCTGGCGGAGCTGCAGGGCCAGGTCGAGGCGGCCCGCCGCGAGGCGCAGTCGGCGTTCGGTGACCCGACGGTGTTCTGTGAGCGCTACCTGGCGAGCGGGCACCACGTCGAGGTGCAGGTGATGGCCGATCAGCACGGCACCGTCTGGGCGGTCGGCGAACGCGAATGCTCGATCCAGCGGCGACACCAGAAGATCATCGAGGAGGCTCCCTCGCCGCTGGTCGAGCGCACGCCGGGCATGCGCGCCAAGCTGTTCGAGGCCGCACGGCTCGCCGCGACCGCGATCGACTACACCGGCGCCGGCACCGTCGAGTTCATGGCCGACTCGGCAGGCGATTTCTACTTCCTCGAGATGAACACCCGCCTGCAGGTCGAGCATCCCGTCACCGAGGAGACCACCGGGCTGGACCTCGTCGAGTTGCAACTGCTCGTCGCCGACGGCGGCAGGCTCGACCCGGGACCCCCTCCGGCGCAGGGCTTTTCGATCGAAGCGCGGCTTTACGCCGAGGATCCGGCCAAGGGCTGGCAGCCGCAGGCCGGCACCGTGCACCGGTTCGAGGCGCCGCAGCAGGTGCGGGTCGACTCCGGCATCGTCGACGGATCGGTGGTTTCGGTCTTCTACGACCCGATGCTGGCCAAGGTGATCTCGTACGCGCCGACGCGGCGCCAGGCCGCCGGGGTGCTCGCCGATGCGTTGGCCCGCACCCGCATCCACGGCGTGCGCACCAACCGCGATCTTTTGGTCAACGTGTTGCGGCATCCCGCGTTCGTCGACGGCGCCACCGACACCGCGTTCTTCGACACGCACGGACTGGCCGAGTTGGCCGCCCCGTTGACCGACGATCATGCGGTCACGTTGTCCGCGATCGCCGCCGCGCTCGCCATATCCGCCGAGAACCGGGCCAGCGCGGCAGTTTTCGCCGCAGCGCCCAGCGGCTGGCGCAATCTCGCGTCGGTGTACCAGACCAAGCGGTTCAGCGACTCGGCCGGTGACGAACACGAGGTGCGCTACCGGTTCACGCGTGACGGTCTCGAACTGCCCGGGCACGACGGTGTCTCGCTGGTCTCGGCGGCCCCGACACAGGTGGTGCTGCGGATCGACGGCGTCGACCGGCCGTTCGCCGTCGCGCGCTACGCCGGCGACGTCTTCGTCGACTCTCCGCTGGGGCCAGTGCAGTTGACCGAACTGCCCCGCTTCGGTGACCCCGACGCCGCGGTCGCGCACGGCTCGCTGCTGGCGCCGATGCCCGGTTCGGTGTTGCGCATCGGCGCGGCGGTGGGTGACGTCGTCACCGCCGGCCAACCGCTGGTGTGGCTGGAGGCGATGAAGATGGAGCACACCGTGACAGCGCCGGCCGACGGCGTGCTCGCCGAACTCAACGTCGAACCCGGCCAACAGGTCGATGTCGGTACCGTCCTCGCTCGAGTCGAAGGAGAACAGTGAGCAGTTTCGTCGAAACCGAAGAGCAGCAGGCGTTGCGCAAGGCCGTCAGCGCGATGGCCGCCAACTACGGTCAGGACTACTACCTGGAGAAGGCCCGCGCAGATCAGCACACCGACGAATTGTGGGGAGAGGCAGGCAAACTCGGCTTCATCGGGGTCAACCTGCCCGAGGAGTACGGCGGCGGCGGCGCCGGCATGTACGAGTTGGCGATCGTCATGGAGGAGATGTCGGCGGCGGCATGTCCGCTGCTGCTGATGGTCGTCTCCCCCGCCATCAACGGCACGATCATCGCCAAGTTCGGCACCGAGGACCAGAAGAAGCGCTGGCTGCCCGGCATCGCCGACGGCTCGATCACGATGGCGTTCGCGATCACCGAACCCGATGCGGGTTCCAACAGTCACCGCATCACCACCACCGCGCGCCGCGACGGCAGCGACTGGATCCTGTCCGGGCAGAAGGTGTTCATCTCGGGTGTGGACCAGGCGCAGGCGGTGCTCGTCGTCGGCCGAACGGAAGACCACAAAACGGGCAACCTCAAGCCGGCGCTGTTCATCGTGCCGACCGACACCAAAGGGTTGAGCTGGACGAAGATCGACATGGAGATCGTCAGCCCGGAGAACCAGTTCCAGCTCTTCCTCGACGAGGTGCGGCTACCCGCCGACGCGCTGGTCGGCTCCGAGGACGCGGCGATCGCCCAGTTGTTCGCCGGCCTGAACCCCGAGCGGATCATGGGCGCGGCCAGCGCGGTCGGCATGGGCCGGTTCGCGATCGACAAGGCCGTCGACTACGTCAAGAGCCGCCAGGTGTGGAAGACCCCGATCGGCTCACACCAGGGGCTCTCGCATCCGTTGGCGCAGAACCACATCGAGATCGAGCTGGCCAAGCTGATGATGCAGAAGGCCGCGTCGCTATACGACTCCGGTGACGACGTCGGCGCGGCGGAAGCGGCGAACATGGCCAAGTACGCCGCCGGTGAGGCGTCGGTGCGCGCGGTCGACCAGGCCGTGCAGTCACTGGGCGGCAACGGGTTGACCAAGGAGTACGGCATCGCCGCCGCCGTGACGGCGTCCAAGCTCGCCCGCATCGCGCCGGTCAGCCGGGAGATGATCCTCAACTTCGTCGCGCAGACCTCGCTCGGGCTGCCTCGGTCGTACTGATGGGCCCGTACTGATGAGCACACTGGTCGGTTACACCGTCGACGGGCCGGTCGCCCGGCTCACCCTCGACTCGCCGCAGAACCGCAACGCGCTGTCGACAGCGCTGGTCGACCAGTTGCACCAGGGGTTCACCGACGCCGTCGCGAACCCCGCCGTCCGGGTCGTCGTGCTCGGCCACACCGGTGGCACGTTCTGCGCGGGCGCCGACCTGGCTGAGTCCTCTAGTAGCGGCGCGACCGCCGACCCGAGCCAACTGGCCGTCGACCGAGCGCGCGAGATGACCCGCCTGCTGCGGCGCATCCTCGAACTGCCCGTGCCGGTGATCGGCGCGATCGACGGACACGTTCGCGCCGGCGGCCTCGGACTGATCGGTGCCTGCGACATCGTCGTCGCCGGCCGGCAGAGCACGTTCGCGTTGACCGAGGCCCGTATCGGGGTGGCGCCGTCGATCATCTCGCTGACCCTGCTGCCGAAGATGACCGCCAGGGCGGCGGGCCGCTACTTCGTCACCGGCGAGAAGTTCGGCGCTGCGGAGGCGGCCGAGATCGGCCTCGTCACCGTCGCCACCGACGACGTCGACGCATGCGTCGCCGAGCTCACCGCGGCGATCGCCAAGGCGTCCCCGCAGGGCCTGGCGGCTTCGAAGGCCCTCACCACGGCCGCCGTCGTGGCGGACTTCGACCGGCGGGCCGAAGAGCTCACCGTGCAGTCGGCGGAATTGTTCGTCTCCGAGGAGGCCCGGGAGGGCATGATGGCGTTCCTGCAGAAGCGCGAGCCGAACTGGACCCGCACCCAGCAATAGTTTGGTCGTCTACATTCTTCGCCGTAGCCCGTCAGGGCACAGTTTGGACAATGCTCTTGCGTGTGCCACGGTTCGTCGTACGCTCGTAATCGATGAGCACTCCAGCGTCGCGGAACGGTTCGATGCGTGCTGCGGACACCGATCGGATCCAGGTGGCGCAGCTGCTCACTGACGCCGCCGCCCAGGGCCGCCTTCAGCTCAACGAGTATGAAGATCGGCTGACCAGGGCCTACGCCGCGCAAACCTATGACGAGCTCGACCGACTGTCGGCCGACCTGCCGGGCGCCGTCACCCGGGGGCGCAGCGGCGGCCCGTGCCGGCCTGCGCCGTCGACGATGCTGCTCGCGATCATGAGCGGCTTCGAACGCCGCGGCCGGTGGAACGTGCCGAGGCGGATGACGACGTTCGCGCTCTTCGGCGGCGGCGTGGTCGATTTGCGGTACGCCGACTTCACGTCGCCGGAGGTGGAGATCCACTCGTACTCGATCTTCGGCGGTCAAACGATCCTGGTGCCACCGGAGGTCAACGTGGAACTGCGCGGAGTCGGAGTGATGGGCACCTTCGACCACGCGGTGCAGGGCGACGGCTCACCGGGCGCGCCGTGCGTGTGCATCCGCGGCTTCTCGCTGTGGGGCCGGGTTGCCGTCAAGCGCAAGAAGCGCAAGCCCGCCTGACCTTTCGCCGAGACCGACGTTCTGGTCGCCGCGCCGTCGATACAGCCGCCATAACGTCGGTCTCGGCGCCCGCCTGGCTCAGCGGCGGCGCCGCGAACGCAGATAGTCGCCGACCACCGCGGCGCCCAGCCCGTCGAGATCCGGCACCACCACCCGGCCCTCGACCCGCCGCGCCACCTGGTCGATGAACCGCGCCAGCCCCGGGTCGTCACCCAGTCGGAAGATCGTCACCTGCGCCCCGAGTGCGGCCACCTCGTCGAAACCCTTGACGGTGTGCGCGATCGTCCGCGGGTGCGGCGGATAGTCGAAGAACACGGACGGCGGCTGGGCCGCCGAATCGGCTCCGGCGCGGCCGTAGGCCTCGAGATGCGCAGTCGGCTCACCGTCGGTGACGACGAGCACCACCGGCTGAGCATTGGGCTGACGGCGCAGATGCCGCGCCGCCAGCGCCAGCGCGTGGTGCAGGTTCGTGCCCTGTTCGTACACCCCCTCCAAGCCGGCGAGTTCGGAAGGCGTCACGGTGCGCGCGTAGCGGCCGAACGCGATGATCTGCAAGGCATCCGAACGGAACCGGGTGCTGACGAGATGGTTGAGCGCCAGCGCCGTCCGCTTCATCGGCAGCCACCGGTTCTCCATCACCATCGAGAACGAGGTGTCGACCAACAGCGCGACCGCCGCCTGTGTGCGCGTCTCGGTCTCGGAGACCTCGACGTCCTCGACCGTCAAGCGGATCGGGCGTTCGGCCACCCCCGTCCCGGCTTGGCGCAGCACCGCGTTGGTCAGCGTCCGGGTGACGTTCCACGGCTCGGTGTCGCCGTACGCCCACGGCCGGGTCGCGCCGGTCAGCTCCCCCGCAGCGCCGGCCCGCCGGGTGTCGCGCTCGCCGTGGCGGCCCGAAAGCCGTTGCGCCACATCGCGCAGCGCGGTCTCGCCGAGCTGGCGCATCGCCTTGGGCGAGAGTCGCCACTGGCCGTCGGACCCGCGGTCGAGGAAGCCCTGGTCCATCATCGCGCGTTCCAGCTCCGCCAGCGTGCGCGCGTCGACGGCGGCGTCCTCACCGAGCTGGCGGGCGAGCATGTCGAGGTCGACGTCCTCCATCGTCGCGCCGGCGTAGCTCTGCGACAGCGCCTCGGCCAGCTGCTCGAGTTCGGCGATGTCGGCCATCGCCTGCGCGCCCTCGCCCATGCCGAGCGGGTTGTCGCCGGAGAACTCCGCCGACCCGGTCCAGTCCTCCCCCGGCCGCGCGGCCTGCAGGTGCGCGTCGAGCCGGTTGAGCGCGTTCATCAGCGACGGCGATCCGAACGCCTGCTGCGCCAACGCATCCAGCTCCGCACGCTGTTCGGCCGACAGGCTGTTGCGGAACCGCTGCGCGGCCGCCGCGCGCTGGGCCAGCGAGTCGAGGAGTTCGTCGACGTTGCGCGGGTTCTCCGGGAAGAACTCGCCGTGCTTGTTCATGAAGTTCTCAAAATCCTGCTGGGTGTCTTCGCCTTTCGCGTGCTTGTCCAGCAGGTCGTTGAGGTCGTCGAGCATCTCGTTGACACGCTGGCGGTCCTCGTCGGTGGCGTTCTCCAACGCCTCCTTCATCCCAGCGAACCGCTGGTCGAGCATCTCGCGACCGAGCAGGTCCTTGATCTGCTCGTACTTCTCGCGAGCCTCCTGCGATCGCCAGTCGTAGTCGGAGAGCTCCTGCACGGCCTTGGCCGGCGACGGCGGCAGCGACTCGATCCGCATCTCGTTGAAGCGGGCGTCGTCGTCGAGCGCACGGGCGAGTTCCTTGCGCTCGGCCAGCACCGCCTCGTCGAGCAGCTTCTTGATCTCCTGCAGGGTGCCGTCGAGGTTGTTGTGGGCCAACAACTCCCGGCGACGACGGTTGGCCTCGGCCGCGAGTTTGTCCGTGCCGCGCATGTTCTTGGTACCGCGCCGCAGCAACTCGGACAGCGCCCGCCGCGGGGAGCTTCCCTCCATCACGTCCTCGCCGATCTGCTCGAGCGCTTCGCGCAGATCGATCGGCGGCGCCAGCGGGTCCGGTCCGCCGGTGTATCGCGAATACCGCGAGAGGTGTTCAGCCATGGCCAAGACCTCTACCCGTCCTGGACTGTGAATCTGACGACGTTTTCCGGCGATTTCCGTCGTCAGATTCACATTCGGCGCCGCGCGGCCACCGCGAGAGGTGTTCAGCCATAGACGGTTTCGCCTTCGCCCGACACCTTGTCGATCCGCTTGGCCAGATACAGCGCCTCGAGCGCCAGTTCGACGGCCGCGGCCCGCTGCCCGTCGCTCTTCGCGTCGAGGCGCTGCTGGATCTCGGCGATCGCGGGCACTTCGGGCACCGCGGCCAGCACGTCGCGCGCGGACACCCGATCACCCGTGGTCACCGCCGAGCCGTTCTCGATCGCCAGCACCAGCGGCCCGACGTCGATCCCGCCGAGCAGGCGCTGCGCGGTGTCGGCCGTGGCCCGGCGCAGCAGGTGTTCGAGCACCGCCTGTTCGCGGCCCTCCTCACCGGACTCGAACTCGAGCTTGCCGCGCAGCACGTCGACCACCGTCGACAGGTCCACGACCCGAGCCACCGCCTCCTGCTCGCCGAGCACGGCGGACCGGTGCCGCGCGGCGGCGGCGACCGTCTCGGCTGCGGCGATCGCGAACCGCGCCGACACCCCCGAACGCTGGTCGATCGACCGCGACTCGCGCAGATAGCGGGCGAACCTGGCGAGCACATGCACCAGATACTCGGGCACCTCGGCGGCCAGGTGCGCCTCCTGCATGATGACGCCGACTTCGGCCGCGAGCTCGAACGGATAGTGCGTGCGGATCTCGGCGCCGAACCGGTCCTTGAGCGGGGTGATGATCCGCCCGCGGTTCGTGTAGTCCTCCGGGTTCGCGCTCGCGACGACGAGCACGTCGAGCGGCAGCCGAAGCGTGTACCCGCGGACCTGGATGTCGCGCTCCTCCATCACGTTGAGCATCGAGACCTGGATGCGCTCGGCGAGGTCGGGCAGCTCGTTGATCGCGACGATGCCGCGGTGCGCGCGCGGGATGAGACCGTAGGCGATGGTCTCCGGGTCGCCGGCTCCGAGCTGGGTGAGCACCCGTACACCCCGATCACCCCGGAGTCGATCCGGCGGGTGGCCGACTCCGGTGACGACCTGCCGATCACCTGGCGGCATCGCAGCGAGCGCTACACCGAGAAGCTGGCCACCCCGGACACCAGCGTGGCCGACCTGGTCGGCGACATCGACCCGATCAAGGTGGCCGAGGGTCGCAGCCTCGGCGACCCGGAGACCATCGCCTACGGTCTCATCCCGCGCGCGCACCGCGGCATCGTCGCGATCAACGAGCTGCCCG
>NZ_LZKP01000093.1 GCF_001672895.1 Mycobacterium sp. E740 | reverse complement strand
ATCGCCGGAGCCACCGCGATGTTCGCCGCGATCGACACGACGCTGAACACGCCCGCCATGCCGGCGACGAGCGGCGCGGTGACCAGTTGCGCCGCCGTGGCGACACTGACCGCGTCGGCCGCCGCCTTGGGCCAGCCGCGATCGACGAGCCGCCGCGACCACACCGGAGCGAGCACGACCAGCGCCGCCGTCGCCGACACCGACAGCGCGAAACCGACGTCGACCGCCAGCTCCGGCGATCCGATCAACAACACCAGCACGCTGGCCGACAAGGCGGGAATCGCCTGCCGCCGCCGATGTGACAAAACCGCCAGCAAGGTGATCGCCGCCATCACCGCGGCGCGCAGCACGCTGGCTGTCGGCTGCACGACCACCACGAACGCGAGCAGCGCGACCGCCGCGAGGCCGACCGCCGCCCGGGGACCGACCAGCCCCGCCGTCAACAGCACCGCACCGCACACGATCGTGACGTTCGCCCCCGAGACCGCGGTCAGATGCGTCAGGCCCGCCGCGCGGAACTCAGCCGTCGTCTGTCTCGGCACTGCCGAGGTGTCGCCGAGCACCAGCGCCGGCAGCATCGCGGCCTGGTCGGTGGGCAGTGACCGCCGGGCGGCGCCGGCGAACCCGTCGCGCACCGCCTGTCCGGCGCGGTGCAGCGCTGCGGCTTCACCGTAGGTGGGCTTCCCCAGTGCCGACAGCACAGCCACGCTCAGATCTCGGCGGGTGGGTCTGCCGATCCGGGCGCGGAACGCGACCGGCGTGCCGGCAGTCAGCTCGCCGAACTCGGCGGACCCGAAAACCACTACCATGCCCGACATTTCGTGGCCGTCCAGCGACAGCAGCGAGCCACGGAACATCGCGCGGTTGCCGCCGAGCATTCGAGGGCTCTCGCTTGGTGCGACCACGACTGCGGCGGCCGTGCCGTAGCGCTGGGTGACCGGGTGGTGGCGCAGCTCGTCGACACGCAAGCCGACCGCGAACGCGAACCCCGTCGCAATCACCGCGACCGCGACGAGACTCGCGCCGATCCCCCCGCCGCCGCCCTGCCCACGGCGACTTCTGAACCACCAACCCAGCGCCGCGGTCACCACCACCGCGCCGACAGCGGCGGCGACGGAACCGCGGATGTGCCAGACGATCCCTGCAGCGGTCACCGCCCAGCTGGTGAGCGCCGCCGGCACCAGGCGCAGATCGAGCGCAGGCGCGTCGGTGGCCGACATGGTCGTCACACGTCGACGAGGTCACGCAGTTTTTCCAGCCGCGCTGGACCGATGCCGTCCACGTCGCCGAGTTGGTCGACGCTGGTGAACCGGCCATTGGCGTCGCGCCACGCCACGATCGCCGCGGCCGTCACCGGCCCGACGCCGGGCAGCGTGTCGAGTTGTTCGACGGTCGCGGTGTTGAGGTTCACCTTCTCGCCTGACGGTCTGCCATCCCCCGTCGTCGGCGGCGCGTGTGCCGTGGGAGTCACGGCGGTGCCCGGGCTGACCGAGCTGCCCATCGCCGTCGGCTCACCCGGCGGTGCCGTGACACCGACGACGATCTGCTCACCGTCGGCGATCCGTCTGGCCATGTTGAGTCCCAGCAGGTCGGCGCCGTCCACCGGGCCGCCTGCCGCGGCGAGCGCATCGGCGAGCCGGGCGCCCGGCTCGAGCGTGACCAGACCCGGCTTGTGCACCAGGCCCACCACGCTGACGACCACCGGCTCATCGGGCGCCGGCGTGGCTGCATCCGGCGCCGGGCTCGCCGACGAAACCATCTGTACCGGTGGCAGTTTGGCCGCCGCGACCGCCGGGGTGTCATCTCGGATCAGCACGAACACCGTCACCAGCACCGCGATGACACCGACGCCGGCAAGCGCAAGGACACCGGCTCGACCCGGATCGGCACGCACGGCGGCGAGCCAACCCGCCGCACCGCCGTCGGCGCTTTCCGGCAGCCAGCGCGTCAGCGACGTGTCCGGCTGGCGGTCCTCGTCGGCGCCGGGCTCCGTATCACCGCCCAGTCTTCGCTGCAGACGATCGGCAGGCAATTCACTTCGCATGCTTGCCGAAGATAGGTGCGCCCGCCGACCGAAACGTCCCCCAGCGGCCGTCGGCGACGCGCCTGTGGATGAAATGGCCGTTGGGGATAGACGTGACTAGAGTGATGCCGTGGATCGTCGAGTGCCGATGGTCGCCGCCATCGCGTTCGCGGTGCTGTATGCCGTTGCGCTGCTGACGGTTCCGCCGCTGCCCGGCATCGACAAGCTCGGGCTCGACATCGCGGCTCACATCAACGAGCATTCCGGCGCGATGCGCACGCAGGCGCTGTTGATCGCGTTCGGGTCGCTGGCTCTCGTCGTGGTGCTCGGCCATGCTCGCGACCGGTTGTCGGGACCGTATGCATTCGTCTTCACGATCGGATCCGCCGTCGTTCTCGTGCAGATCAGCATCGCCACCTGGTTCACCGCCGGCCAGGCGTTGCATCCGGGCGAAGTCAGCCCGGGCATCGCGCGGGCGATCGCCGACACCGCCGCCATGTGGGGCCCGTTGCTCACCGTGGCCGACATCATGGTCGCCGCACCAATTCTGTTGGCGGCCAACGAAGGCCGCTTCCCGCGCTGGCTGGGTATCACAGCGGCGATCTTCGCGGTCGAGCAGTTGATCGAGACGATCACGATCATCGGCCCGCCGGGAAGCTTCATCTCGCCCGGCGGCCCGATGAACTTCTATCTCGGCGGACCACTGTTCATCCTGTTCTTCCTGGCGCTCGGTGTGGCGCTGTCGCTGCCGGCGCAGGCCCATGTTCCAGAGCACGACGCCGAGGAACCCACTGGCACGGATGCGGTCGACGCCGCCGGGGCCGACCCGGAATAGCCCGGCCGGATCCGGCCACCCACTAGCATTCCCGGGGTGGCGACGTTGCAGCGGTACACCGACCGTCGAGTGCTGATCACCGGTGCCGGGTCGGGCATCGGCCAGGCGACCGTACTGCGGATCCTCGACGAGGGCGGCACGGTCGCAGCCGCCGATGTCAGCGAGGCGGGCCTGGCCGACACGGTCGCCAAGGCAGGTGACGTCGACCGGCTCACGAGTGTGCTGCTCGACGTCGGCAGCGAGGACTCGGTGAAACAGGGGGTGTCGCGCGCGGTCGCCTCGATGGACGGGTTGGATGCGGTGGTCAACGCGGCGGGCATCCTTCGCTCGGCGCACTTCGCCGAAACGACGCTGGCCGACTTCGAGCAAGTGCTTCGCATCAACCTCATCGGGACGTTCCTCGTCACCCGCGAAGCCCTCCCCGCGCTGCGCGAGGGCACCGCGCCGGCCGTCGTCAACTTCAGCTCCACATCAGCGAACTACGCGCACCCCTACATGTCGGCCTACGCCGCGTCCAAGGGCGGCATCCAGGCCATGACCCACACGCTCGCCCTGGAGTTCAGCAAGCAAGGCATCCGCTTCAACTGCGTGCAACCCGGCTCGATCTCCTCCGGAATGACCGATGGCACCGGGCAATCCGGTCAAAGTCTCGGACCGGGACTGCCCGAAGACGCCGACTACACGCTGTTCGGCAAGATCATGCCTACGCTGCCGGTCGACGGCGACGGCATGTTCGCCAAGCCCGACGCGGTGGCGGCCGTCGTCGCCATGCTCGCCGCCCCGGAGGCGTACTTCGTCACCGGAACCGAAGTCCGTATCGACGGCGGCACCCACATGTAATTGTGTTGACACCGAGGAGATTTCGTGACGACAACTGACCGGCCGCTGCGCGTCATCCAGTGGACCACCGGCAACATCGGCCGTCGGTCGCTGCACGCGATCATCGCTCGCGACGACATGGAACTGGTCGGCGTCTACGCTCACGGCGCCGACAAGGTCGGTGCCGACGCGGCAGACCTGGCCGGCTGGCCCGAACCCACCGGAGTGACGGCCACCAACGACATCGATGCTCTGCTGGCGCAGCACCCTGACGCGTGCTGCTACAACCCACTGTGGCCCGACATCGACGAGCTGACCCGACTGCTCGAGAACGGCGTCAACGTGTGCTCGAGCGCGGCGTGGATCACCGGAGGAAAGCAGTCCCCCGAGGACCTCGACCGGATCCGGAAAGCCTGCGAGAAGGGCAATTCGACGATCTTCGGCAGCGGAGCGCATCCGGGGATCAGCAATATGGTGGGCATGGTGCTGTCCGGCGCCTGCGAACGGGTCGACGAGATCCGCGTCACCGAGTCCGTGGACTGTTCGACGTATGAGTCCGCGGGAACGCAGACGGCGATGGGCTTTTCGCAGGATCCCGACACTCCTGGGCTGGCCGAGAGCGTTCGGCGGGAGAGCGAGGTGTTCGCCGAGTCCGCGGCGATGATGGCCGACGCGATCGGCGCCAACCTCGACCGGATGACGTTCGATGTCACGTTCACTGCGGCCACGGGTGACTCCGATCTCGGGTTCATGCAGATCCCCGCCGGCACCGTCGCCGGAGTGCACGGCTATCACCGCGGCTGGGTGGGTGAGAAGAACGTCGTCAGCGTCGGATTCAACTGGATTATGGGGCAACACGTCACGCCGCCCAAGCCGCTCGAGCACGGCCACGTCATTCAGGTCTTCGGGCTTCCCAACATGCGAACGGTGCTGCACTGCCTGCCGCCCAAGGACTGGACCGAGCCGGGTTTCATGGGGCTGGGCATGATCTACACGGCGATGCCGGTGACCAACGCCGTGCCCGCGGTGGTCGCCGCCGCGCCGGGCATCGTGACGCTCAAGGACCTGCCTCCGGTCACCGGCCGCGCCGCGGTGTGAAGGCCGCGCTGCGGTGCAGACGTCCCGTACCTAGAGTCGTTGCGCCAGCGTGCTTTTGCCAGGACCGTCGAGGTCGGTGAGCGCGGCGGGTCGTCCCGTCATCGCCATCATCAGCGCCTCCCCCGGCCCGGTCACCTCCACACCGTGGCCGTGAGACCAGTCGACGTCGGTCGCGCGCAGACCCAACCCGCGGATCCGGCGCCCGGCCCCGAGTCTCGGATTGCCCGGAATGAGGGGCAGCACGCGGACGAGGCGGTCGGCGGGGATGACGCGCGGGCAGTTCAGCGCACGACGGATGTCCTGATGGTGGACGGTTGCATCCACGAAACCGATCATGCCGCCGAACCCGGCGGGCAGCCCGGTCGGATGCAGGTGCCGGTTCAGGTACGCGAGCAGTTCCCCGGGCGACAGCCCGGCGAAATCGTCGACTCCGACCTGGTTGGCGTGCACAACGCGGCCTCTGGCGAAGCGCTTCACCAACCCACCGACGCCGAGTTCGTCATAGCTGACCACATGTGCGACAACATCTTTGACGGTCCATCCGGCGCACAAGCTGGGGCGGTGCCACTGCTCGAGCTGCAGTTCGGCAAGGAACGCCGCCAGATCAGCCCGTTCAGCGCGGGCCAACTCCTTCAGGCTCGGCTGTCCGTCGGCAGGCATCACTGCGCCTCAGCGGCCAACAGGTCACCGTAGCGGCGCAGATACAGCCGCCATCCGGCCTCGCCGCCCACGCCCGAGGCGACGGAGTCCCAACCGTCACCATGCCGTTCGATGTGGCGATGTTCGAGGGTGACGCGTGTGCGTCCGTCGGATTCGGGGATGAACACGACCTCCACCTCGCTGCTCCGTGCCAGATCGGATTCGATCTGCCAGGTCGGGCCGATGTCCCACGAGAAGACGATGCGCCGCGGCGGCTCGAAGACGAGCACCCGAGCCCATGCGCACACGCTGCCGTCCTCGCCGCGGTCGTAGATGTGGCCGCCGACGCGCGGTTCGAACACCGTCTCGACGATCGGTGCACCCAGCAGGTTGTGCTCGCGCGGCTTGAAGTCGCCGAACCGCTCGGTGAACACCCGAAACGCCCGTTCGAGCGGTGCGTTGACCGTGATGTCGTGGCGGACGACCGCGGACTGGGCAGAGGTCATGATTGGTCTCCTTCGCGCTCAACTATTTCCTTGAAGCCGGCCATTGCCTGCCGCCAGAAGCGATCGAGTTCGGCCCGCATCGCCGCGAGCCCTGTCGGGTCGAGCTGGTAAACGCGGCGGGTCCCGTCGGCGCGGTCGCAGACGAGCCCGGCGAGCTTGAGCACCTTCAGATGCTGGGACACCGCGGGTCTGCTGACCGGAAGGCCACGGGCCAACTCCCCGACCGCCATCGGCCGGTGCGCGAGACGTTCGACGATCGACCGCCGGGTGCGGTCGGACAGCGCCACCCATGCATCGACATCTTGGTAAGCCGGCACGAACGGTAAGTTATCACTTACCGATGCCGTCGACAAGGGGTGCCGCGCGACGAAGGCATGCTATTCCGCGAGCTGGACGACCACTCCGATCGCGCCCGCCCCGACGTGGATCGACAGCACCGGTCCCATGTCGGTGACCGTGAGCGCCTCCAGCTGAGGCAGCCGATCCGTCAGCGCCGCCCCCACCTCGTCGGCGCCGTCGTGGTTGTCGACGTGATGGACCGCGACCGAAGCCTGGCGGTCATCGACCAGCTCGGCGACGCGGTCCACCATCGCCGCGTGCGCCTTGCTGATCGTCCGGATGCGTTGGTCGAGCACCAGCCGGCCGTCGACATCGAGGCAGAGCAGCGGCTTGACCGCGAGCGCGGTGCCCAGCCAGGATGCCGCCGCGCCGATCCGGCCGCTGCGGCGCAGGTTGTCCAGCCGGTGCACCACGATGAAGGCGTGCGTCCGGTCGGCCGCCGAACGCGCAAGGGCCTCAACGGTATCCAGGTCGCCCCCGGCCGCGGCCGCCTGTGCGGCGGCGACAGCGGTGAAGCCCACGCCCATCGCCGCCGACCGCGAGTTCACCACCCGCACTGACGGCCCGAACTCGCGAGCGGCCTGCACCGCCGAACTGTACGAACTCGACAACGCCGCCGACAGGTGCACGGCCACGACGCCGTCACCGCCGCTGTCCTGCAGCGCTTGCCGGTACGTTTCCGAGAGATCGGCCGGCGTCGCCCCGGCCGTGCTGGCGCGCGGGACGTCGTGGATGTCGTAGGGCACCTCGTCGATTCCGTCGCGCAGATCGATGAGGTCGACCAGCACATGCAGCGGCACCTGCCGGATGTTCCACTGCTTGCACTCTTCCGGCGACAGGCGCGACGACGAGTCGGTGACGACGACTACGGACACGGCACGCCGGCCTCGTCGAGCGCTTTGAGCATCAACTCCGCGACCGCTTGGTGGGACTCGAAATTCCAATGAATTCCGTCGGGGTTGCCGCGACCGCTCATGACGTGCTCCCCGACGGCCGCCTTGAGATCGACCAGCGGGACATCGTGCTGCCCAGCCCATTCGGTGATCGCTCTGACGGTGCCGTCGCGGCCGTGATGTGCCCTGCCGTAGGTGTCGGCGATGTGCACCGAGGGCAGGCATGCCACGACCGGTATGCCGGGCCGGTTGAAGTCGATTGCACCGCGGGTCATCTCGAGATACTCCGCCGACAGGTGCGGCGGGAGCGCACCGCGCGCCACCCGGGAGAGCCGCGGCTGCACCAGGCCGTAGCCGTCGCGCACCCACCGCCGCAGCCACGGCGGACGCACGTAGCGGATGAGCTCGCGCAGCGCCGTCGGTAGCGGCGAGGGCAGCGAGTCCATGCCGCCCGTTGCGAACACGACCGCGCCGGCCCGCGGCAGCGCCGCCCACGCCCGCGGATCCTGCGTCGCCGCCCACCACACGTCGCGACACGTCCAGCCGATCCGGCCGATCACCTCGACATCCCAATCAAGCTGGGCGGCAACGATATTCGGCCATATCCGCGGATCGTCGGCCGGTAGCCCGCCGGTGGGCCCGTAATAGGACAGCGAATCGCAGAAGACCAGAAGGGTGGGCCGGGCCGCCGGATCAGAGGACATCGTTGGCAACCTGCGCCGAGGCGTTCCACACGTCGAGCCGCCACCGGATCTCGTCGGCCGTGGCGTCAGCGGCGCTGTGCCCGGACAGCTGCACCCAGCTCGCGTTGCCCATCCCGCCCAGGATCGGCCAGTTGTCGACGGGCAGGCCGAGCAGCGCCGCGGTCAGCGCCGCGATCAGCCCGCCGTGGGCGACCAGCACCACCGGCCGTTCCGGATCATCGGATCCCTGGTCCAGGCCCCAACCCGGCTGCCCGGCGATCAGCTCTTCGACCAGCGGCACACTGCGCGCGGCGACGTCGACCCGGCTCTCCCCGCCCGGCGGCGCCCACCGCGAGTCGTCCCGCCACGCCAACCGGGCACCGGGCGCCGCGGCGTCGACGTCGTGGTGGGTCAACCCCTGCCACTGACCCAGATGCGTCTCGCGGAGCCGGACGTCGACCGTCACCGGCATATCTGCGCGCTGGCCGAGCACCGCGGCGGTGTCCAGCGCCCGCCGCAGATCGGAGGACACGATGGCCAGCGGCTGCCGTTTGGCCAGCACCTCGGCCGCGGCGAACGCCTGCTCCCGCCCGAGATCGGACAGGTCCGTGTCGAGCTGGCCTTGCATCCGGCTGCCGGCGTTGTACTCGGTCTGTCCGTGCCGCAGCATGACCAGGCGGCGCACCCTTCTCACTGTTGACCGTCCAGCTCGACCGGGACTGTAGGGCAGTCCCGCCACAACCGGTCCAGGGCGTAGAAGTTGCGTTCGTCCTCGTGCTGGATGTGCACCACGATGTCGACATAGTCGAGCAGCGTCCAGCGGCCCTCCCGTGCGCCCTCGCGCCGAGCCGGTTTGTAGCCGGCCAGGCGCATCTTCTCCTCGACCTCGTCGACGATCGCGTTGACCTGGCGCTCGTTGGACGCCGAGGCGATCACGAAGCAGTCGGTGATGACGAGTTGGCCCGACACGTCGATGATTACCACGTCGTCGGCGAGTTTGGCTGCGGCCGCCTGTGCGGCCACTCCTGCCATGCGCAGGGCTTCGTCGGAGGCGCTCATAGCTGCTTTCCGTGGGTTGACAATGGTTGTGCCGCATAGAGTTTGCGCTTGGCGACGTATTGGACGACGCCGTCGGGCACCAGGTACCAGATCGGCCGGTTCTCCTCGGCGCGCTTACGGCAGTCGGTCGACGAGATCGCCAGCGCAGGCACCTCGACCAGATGCAGCGCGTCGTCGGGCAGTTCCTTGATGGCCGCGGCGATGTGTCTGCCGTCCAGCTCGTACCCGGGCCGGCTCACGCCGACGAAGGTCGCGATGGAGAACATCTCCGCCCAGTTCTGCCACGACAGAATCGAGGCCAGCGCGTCGGCGCCGGTGATGAAGAACAGGTCGGCGTCGGGGTTGATCGCCCGCAGATCTCGCAACGTGTCCTTGGTGTAGGTGGGACCACCTCGGTCGATGTCCACTCGGCTCACGCTGAAGCGCGGGTTGGAGGCCGTCGCGATGACGGTCATCAGGTAGCGGTCCTCAGCGGCGGTGACGTAGCGGTGCTTCTGCCACGGCTGTCCGGTCGGGACGAACACCACCTCGTCGAGCCCGAACAGGTCGGCGACCTCGCTGGCCGCGACGAGGTGGCCGTTGTGGATGGGGTCGAACGTCCCACCCATCACGCCGAGCCTGCGTCGAGGAGCCACGAAAAGCCAGCTTACGGGAGCGGTGGTGCCGGTCAGACCGGCAGCAACTGGTCGATCACCGAGGCCAGCTGCTTGGCTGACCGGCATTCGTGCATGGTGATGACGTCCTCGTATCGCGGCACCGCCGAGTCGCCGCTGCCCCACAGGTGCCGCGGTTCGGGGTTCAGCCAGTGCGCATGCCTGCTCGAGTTGACCATGTGCGCGAGCAGTTCGGTCTCCGGGTTGCGGTAGTTGTTGCGACCGTCGCCGAGGATCAGCAGCGCACTCCGCGGCGAGAGCGCATTGGGCCAGCGGTCCATGAACGAGACGAACGCGTGGCCGTAGTCGGAGTGCCCGTCGCGGGTGTACACGCCCGCTTCCCGGGTGATGCGCTGTACCGCGACGGCGAGGTCGGCGTCGGGTCCGAACAGCTCGGTGACCTCGTCGGTGGTGTCGATGAAGGCGAACACGCGAACCCGGCTGAACTGCTGGCGCAGCGCGTGCACGAGCAACAGCGTGAAGTGGCTGAAGCCGGCCACGGAGCCCGACACGTCACACAGCACGACCAACTCCGGTCGCGCGGGGTGCGGCTTCTTGAGCACCACGTCGATCGGCACGCCGCCGGTGGACATCGATTTGCGCAACGTCTTTCGCAGATCGATCTCGCCCGCGCGCGACCGTCGGCGCCGCGCGGCCAGCCGCGTCGCCAGCGTGCGGGCCAACGGCGCCACCACGCGGCGCATCTGGCGCAGTTGTTCGCCCGAGGCGCGCAGGAACTCCACGTTCTCGGCGAGCTGCGGGACCCCGTACATCTGCACGTGGTCGCGGCCGAGCTGCTCGGCGGTGCGGCGTTTGGTCTCCGCCTCCACCATCTTGCGCAGCTGGTTGATGCGCTGCGCGGCAAGGGCTTTGGCGATCTGCTCCTGGGTGGGGGTGGGTTCCTCGCCGTAGGGCGCCAGCAGGCCGGCAAGCAGCCGGCCCTCCAGGTCGTCGAGGTTCATCGCTTTGAGCGCCTGGTACGACGAGTACGACGGGCCGCGACTGGAGTTGTACCGGCCGTATGCCTCGACGATCTGGGCGATCATCGCGGCCATCCGCTCGTCGAGGTTGGCCAGGTCCTCGTGGTCGGCCAGCATGTCGAGCAGCGCCGACCGCATCGCCTCGACGTCTTCGGGCGGCAGGCCTGGATCGCTGTCGTCCGCTTCACCATCGTCGTCCACCAGGACGGTCTTGGCTCCCAGCGCGGCCGGGAACCACAGGTCGAACATCGCGTCGTAGGTGTCGCGGTGGTCGGGCCGGCGCAGCACCGCGCATGCGATGCCCTCCCGCAGCGCCTCCCGGTCGGACAGACCCAGTACGGAGATCACCCGGCCGGCGTCCACGGTCTCCGACGGTCCTACCGAGATTCCCTGTGCGCGTAGAGCTTCGACGAACCCGACCAGGTGCCCAGGCAGCCCGTGCGGCGCCAGCGGCTGCGGCGGTCGGGTCCGGCGGACGGCCATCTCAGTTCAGCCTCAGCTCGCCGGACGCCTTGATCTGGTCGGACTGGTGTTTGAGCACCACACCGAGGGTGGCCGCGATCGTCGCGTCGTCGATCGTGTCCAGTCCCAGCGCCAGGATGGTGCGGCCCCAGTCGATGGTCTCGGCCACCGACGGCAGCTTCTTGAGCTGCATCCCGCGCAGCACCCCGATGATCTTCACCAGTTCGTCGGCCAGCCGCTCGGGCAGCTCCGGCACCCGGGACAACAGGATGCGCCGCTCCAGGTCGGGATCGGGGAAGTCGATGTGCAGGAACAGGCACCGCCGTTTGAGCGCTTCGGACAACTCGCGGGTGGCGTTGGAGGTCAGCACTACGAACGGCGCCCGCTCCGCGGTGATCGTGCCCAGTTCTGGCACGGTGACCGCGAAGTCGGACAACACCTCCAGCAGCAGGCCCTCGATCTCGATGTCGGCTTTGTCGGTCTCGTCGATCAGCAGCACGGTCGGCTCGGTGCGACGGATCGCGGTGAGCAGCGGCCTTGACAGCAGGAACTCCTCGGAGAACACGTCGTCGCGGGTCTGGTCCCAGTCCCCGTGGCCGGCCTGGATGCGCAGGATTTGCTTGGCGTGGTTCCACTCGTAGAGGGCGCGGGCCTCGTCGACGCCCTCGTAGCACTGCAGCCGGACCAGACCCGATCCGGTGGACTGGGCCACGGCACGGGCCAACTCGGTCTTGCCGACGCCCGCGGGTCCTTCGACCAGCAGCGGCTTGCCGAGCCGGTCGGCCAGGAAAACCGCTGTCGCGGTGGCGGTGTCGGGCAGATAGCCGGTTTCGGCGAGCCGCCTGCCGACATCCTCGATATCGGCGAACAGCGGCGCGGGGCGCGCGGGGACGCTCATCGTTCTCCTGTTCAGGCGGGGCGCGTGTGGCCGTCTCCCCACACAACCCACTTGGTTGACGTCAATTCGGGCAGGCCCATCGGCCCGCGGGCATGCAGCTTCTGGGTGGAGATGCCGATCTCGGCGCCGAACCCGAACTGCTCACCGTCGGTGAACGCGGTCGACGCGTTCACCATCACCGCGGCCGCATCGACCCGTTCGGTGAACCGTTGCGCCGCAGCCAGATCGGTGGCCACGATGGCTTCGGTGTGCCCGGTGCCGAACTCGTTGACGTGGGCGATCGCGGCGTCGACGCCGTCGACCACGGCCAGAGCGATGTCCATCGACAGGAACTCGGCACGCAACTCTTCTTCCGACGGATCGCCGTGCACCGTCACACCGGCCTCTTGCAGCGCCTTCGTCAGCCGCGGCACCGCCCGATCGGCGATCGCGGCGTCTACCAGAACCGATTCGGCTGCATTGCAGACACTGGGCCGGCGCGTCTTGGCATTGAGCAGGATTCGTTCGGCCACCTCGAGATCGGCCGACTCGTGCACGTACACATGGCAATTGCCCACGCCGGTCTCGATCGTCGGCACCGTCGCGTCGCGCACGACCGCATCGATCAGCCCCGCGCCGCCGCGCGGAATGACGACGTCGACGAGCCCGCGGGCCTGGATCAGGTGGGTGACGCTGGATCGATCGTGACTGGGCAGCAGTTGCACGGCGTCGACGTCGAGCAGTTCGGTGGCCAGCGCGGCGCGCAGCGCGTTCACCAGCGCGGCGTTGGAGTCGGCCGCCGACGAGCTGCCGCGAAGCAGCACCGCGTTGCCGGACTTCAAGGTCAGCCCGAACGCGTCGACGGTGACATTCGGTCTGCCTTCGTAGACGATCCCGACCACACCGAGCGGGACACGCGTCTGCTGCAGTCGCAGACCGTTGGGCAACGTCCGGCCCTGCAGTACCTCGCCTAGCGGGTCAGGCAGACGCGACACCTGGCGCAACCCGTCGGCGATCCCCTCGATCCGGTTGGGGTTCAGCGCGAGCCGGTCGAGCATCGCGTCCGGCGTGCCCGCGGCGCGGGCGGCGTCGAGGTCCTGCGCGTTGGCCTCGAGGATCTGCCGCGTCGACATCAGCACGTGGTCTGCGGCGGTGTTCAGCGCGCGGTTCTTGGTTTCCGAGCTCAGAATGGCCAGCGCGCGGGCCGCCGCGCGGGCTCGGCGAGCGGCGTCGTGCACCTGATCCCGAAGACCGGCAGTCGCGGGTGCCTGCACACTCATCAAACCAGCGTATCGGACGTGCTTCGGGCGTTCGACACGTGTCAGGTAGCGGTGCTGCATTAGCGTTGGGCGTCATGGTGGCGCGGTCCTGCAGCCGGGTGTGCGTGGTTGGCAGTGTCAACGCCGACCTCACATTCAGCGTGCGCAGCCTCCCCCGTCCTGGTCAGACCGTGCTGGCGTCCGACCTGTCCGTGGCGCCGGGCGGCAAGGGCGGAAACCAGGCGGTGGCGGCGGCCAGGGCCGGCGCGGCGGTGCGACTGGTCGCCGCACTCGGTGACGACGGTGTGGCAGAGCAGTTACGAAGTCACCTCGGCGCCAACGGGGTGGGGCTCGACGGGCTCGTCACGGTGCCCGGCGCGAGCGGATCGGCCGTCATCGTGGTGGACTCGTCGGCGGAGAACACGATCGTCGTCGCCCCCGGGGCCAATGCCGCGTTGAGTGTCGAAAGCCCCGACGTCCGTGCGGTGATCGCCGACAGCGATGTGGTGTTGCTACAGCTGGAGATCCCCGTTGCCACCGCCATCGCCGCCGCCCGGATCGCACGCGCCGCCGGTGCAGTCGTCATCGTCAACGCCTCGCCCGCCGGCGCCCCTCCACACGACCTGCTCGCGCTGTCCGAGTCGGCCGACGTCGTCGTCGTCAACGAAACCGAGGCTGCCGAATGGCATTGGCCCGTACCGCATCTGGTGATCACACGCGGTCCGCGCGGCGCGAGCTACCTCGGCGACGGCGAGCGCTTCGTCGTACCCGCCCCCACGGTGCGAGCCGTCGACACCACCGGCGCGGGCGACGTGTTCGCCGGAGTGCTCGCCGCGCACTGGCTCGACGGACATGAGAACGCGCTGCGTCGCGCCTGCGCCGCCGCGGCCCTGTCCACACTCGTGCCCGGCGCGGGCGACTGCGCACCGGTCGCCGACGCCATCGACGAAGCTGTATCCAACCGACCGACGGAAAGGCAGTTATGACGACCACCAGTGCTCCGCGACCACCCGAGGGAGACTGGCTCGGCACCCCGTATCTGAAGTTCACCCGCGAGGGTGCCTTCGGCGTGTGCAGGCTCGACCGGCCGGAGGCGCGCAACGCGATGACGCCCGCGATGTACTTCGGGATCCGCTACGCCGTGCGCCATGTCGACGCCGATCCGGATCTGGCCGGGCTGCTGATCACGGGCACCGGCGACGTCTTCGCACCCGGCGGTGACCTCGGCGGTGGCGACGGCAGCGACAACTGGCTCACGTTCGGCTCGGCACTCGGCATGGACGTCACACCGTTCGAGACGCTGCGCCAGTCGGTCAAACCGGTGGTGTCGGCGGTCAACGGGCTGTGCCAGGGCGGCGGCCTGCAGATCGCGTTGTGCAGCGACATGACGGTGGTCAGCGAGCGGGCCACGTTCCGGGTGCCCGAGCTGCTGCGCGGCATCGCCGACACGTACTACAGCCAGATGCTCGCGCGCCTGATCGGCCCGGTTCGGACGCGGGACCTGATGTTCACCGGGCGGACATTGAGCGCGCAGGAGGCCCTCGAGTGGGGCATGGTGACGCGCGTGGTGGCCCACGACGAGCTGCTCGACGCGGCGCGCGAGGTGCTCGGCCAGTGCTGTCGGACTGCCCCGGGTGCCCGCGGTGTGGTGAAGTCGAGCATCGACAACTATCTGGGCCTGTTCGATCGGATCGGGATGCAGGCCAGCTACTCCTCGGCAGAGGCGATGGAGGGGTTCCGGTCGTTCAAGGAGCGCCGCTCGCCCGACTGGGTGCACCCCGACCTGCGCGTCGACGGCCGCCTCTGAGCGCAACGGTTCAGCATTGGCTGAATACAGGACGTGGTGTACTGTCTGCTCATGCAGACGGTCATCCACAGCGACGCCCTGTCGCGGTTCGGTTGCGCGCTGTCGGACCAGACCCGCGCCGAGATCCTGTTGACACTGCGCGATGGCCCCGGGTATCCGTCGGAGCTGGCCGACAAGATCGGCGTCTCCCGCCAGATCCTGTCCAACCACCTGGCATGCCTGCGCGGCTGCGGGTTGGTGACCGTGCAGCCCGAAGGACGCCGCAGCCGCTACGAACTGGCGGACCGCCGGATCGCGCACGCGCTCGACGACCTGGTCGGTCTGGTTCTCGACGTCGATCCGGCCTGCTGCCCCAGCACCGCCGCGGACGGCTGCTGCTGACGGTCCCGCACCAGAAACAGGAGGCAGCATGCCGATCGTCTCGTTGACTCTCTACGCGGTGTTCGCCGTGCTCGGATTCGGTTGGCGCAGTTGGGAACAGAAACGCCGCACAGGCTCTACCGGATTCCACGGGATCAGTGGTCGCCCGTTGTCGGCCGAGTGGTTCGCCGGCGTCGGATTCGTCGTCGCCATGGGTGCCCTGGTGTGCGGGCCGATCCTGCAAGCCGCCGGCCTGGTCGCTCCACTCCGGCCGCTGGACCAGACGTGGCTGAACATCGCCGGCATCGTGATCGCGGTGCTCGGCATCGTCGCGACCCTCTACGCTCAGCTCGACATGGGAGACTCCTGGCGGATCGGCGTGGACGCCGGCGAAACCACGACACTGGTCCGCACCGGCGTGTTCGGACGCGTGCGCAACCCGATCTTCGCCGCGATGATGGTGTTCGGCCTCGGAATCGCCTTGGTCACACCGAATCTCGTCGCTTTTGCCGGCTTCTTGCTACTGGTCGCGACGATCGAGGCGCACGTGCGCCTCGTCGAGGAGCCCCACCTGCTGAACACCCACGGCGACCTGTACCGCGACTACCTCGCGGCCGTAGGCCGCTTCGTGCCGCGCGTGGGGCGGGCTGCGAGGTAGCTAGCCCTCGGGAATCTCCCGCTCGATCTCGTCGAGCCAGGTGCGCGCCGACATGTCCGACGGTGCCCGCCAGTCACCGCGCGGAGACAGCGACCCGCCGTGTGACACCTTCGGCCCGTTCGGCAGCGCTGACCGCTTGAATTGGGCGAACGAGTAGTAGCGTTGCGCGAACACCTGCAGCCAGTGCCGAATCTCCTTCAGCGAGTACGACGGTCGGTTGTCCTCGGGATACCCGGTGGGCCAGTCGCCACGCTGCGGATCGCTCCAGGCGTGCCAGGCCAGGAACGCCACCTTGGATGGCCGAAACCCGAAGCGCAGCACCTGGAACAGCGAGAAGTCTTGCAGCACATAGGGTCCGACCTTGTCTTCGCTGCTCTGGATCTCCTCGTCCTCACCGGCCGGCACCAGTTCGGGTGAGATCTCAGTGTCGAGGACTGACTGCAGTACGTCGTTGACCGTGTCGTCGAACTGCTTCGAGGTGATGACCCACCGAATCAGATGCTGGATCAACGTCTTCGGCACGCCGCCGTTGACGTTGTAGTGCGACATCTGGTCGCCGACGCCGTACGTCGACCAGCCGAGTGCGAGCTCGGACAGGTCGCCGGTGCCCAGGACGATTCCGCCGCGCTGGTTCGCCAGTCGGAACAGGTAATCCGTCCGCAGCCCAGCCTGCACGTTCTCGAAGGTCACGTCGTAGACCTCCTCGCCGCGCCCGAACGGATGGTCCATGTTCTTGAGCATCAGTTCCGCGGTCGACTTGATGTCGAGCTCGGCGAACGTCACACCCAACGCCTCGGCCAACCGCACGGCATTGGCTTTCGTGCGGTCGCCCGTGGCGAACCCCGGCATCGTGAACGCGAGAATGTCACTGCGCGGCCGTTGTTCGCGGTCCATCGCCCGCGCCGCGACGATCAGTGCGTGGGTCGAGTCCAAGCCGCCCGACAGCCCGAGAACCACCTTTGGGTAGTCGAGCGCACGCAGCCGCTGCTCGAGGCCGGCCACCTGGATGCTGTATGCCTCGTAGCAATCCTGTTCCAGCCGTTCGGGATCCGACGGCACGAACGGGAACCGCTCGATGTGCCGGAGCAGCCCGACGTCGCCTGCCGGCGGGTCGAGCTGGAACTCCACCCGCCGGAACGGGTCCGTCGAAGCCGCGTGGTGCCTGCGGTTGTCGTCGAACGTGCCCATCCGGATGCGTTCGGAGCGCAGCAGTTCCAGGTCGACATCGGCGACCGACCGGCGCTCGCCTTTGGGGAACCGCTCAGACTGGGCCAGGCACTCGCCGTTCTCCCAGATCATCGTCTGACCGTCCCAGGCGAGGTCGGTGGTCGACTCGCCCTCCCCCGCAGCGGCATAGACGTAGGCGGCCAGGCAACGCGCCGATGCCGACCGCGCCAGCAGGCAGCGGTCCTCGGAGCGGCCGATCGTGATCGGGCTGCCGGAAAGGTTGGCCAGCACTGTCGCGCCGGCCAACGCCGCCGTCGCGCTCGGCGGGATCGGCACGAACATGTCCTCGCAGATTTCGACGTGCAGCACGAAGCCCGGCATGTCGGTCGCGGTGAACAACAGGTCGGGACCGAACGGCACGTCCGCCCAGGCGTCGCCGCGGCCCATCCTGATCGCGCCGCGCAGGTCGTCGCCCGGCGCCATCTGGCGCCGCTCGTAGAACTCGCGATACGTCGGCAGGTACGACTTCGGCACCACGCCGAGCACGCGCCCCCGGTGGATCACGACAGCGGTGTTGTATATCCGGTGCCGGTAGCGCAGCGGGGCGCCGACAACCAGTATCGGCATCAGGTCGGCCGAGGCCACGACGACGTCGAGCACCGCGTCCTCGACCGCATCCAGCAGCGCGTCCTGCATGACGATGTCCTCGACCGAATACCCGCACAGCGTCAGCTCCGGAAATACCGCGAGCGCGACGTTGTCGTCGTGACAGTCGCGCGCCATCCTCAGCACGGACTCGGCGTTGGCAGCCGGGTCCGCGAGCGCCGTGTGGTGCGTGCAAGCCGCGACGCGAACGAAGCCGTGCCGGTACGCCGAAAAGAAGTCCATGCCTAATTGTTGCCCGAAAACGGAACGGGGTATGCAAGACCGCATGAGTGAGACCGTTGTGTTGGTCATCGACATGATGAACACCTACCAACATCCCGACGCCGACAAATTGGTGCCGCACGTCGCCGAGATCATCGATCCGCTGACCAAACTGGTCACCGCGGCCCGCGAGCGCGACGACGTCGAGCTCATCTACGTCAACGACAACTACGGCGACTTCAGCGCCGAGTTCAGCGACATCGTGCAGGCCGCGCTGAAGGGCGAGCGGCCCGATCTGGTCGAGCCGATCGCCCCTCAAGAGGGTTGCCGATTGATGACGAAGGTGCGCCACAGCGCCTTCTACGCCACCGCGCTGGCGTACCTGCTGGGCCAGCTGGAACCAAAGCGGGTGATCCTCACCGGCCAGGTGACCGAGCAGTGCATCCTCTACACCGCGCTGGACGCCTACGTCCGGCACTTCCCGGTCGTCGTCCCACCGGACGCGGTCGCGCACATCGACCCGGAACTCAGCGACGCGGCACTGACCATGATGAAGAGCAACATGAGCGCCGAAATCACCCCGGTCGCAGAGTGTCTGCGGTCATAGTGGCCGCCGGCAGAACGGCATGCGATCGAAGCGTTTGACTCAGCAACGGGCGGGTAACCCGGGCTTCGGCGACGAGATCGGCGACGGGTGGTGTGATGGGTGAGACCAAGCGCGATCGGATCGCCGAACCGTGGGGCGCGCGTACGCCCTACGGAAAGGGCGGGCACTGGCCGGAACGGGTCGACTCCCACCTTGCCGACGGCGTGACCTCAGAGGCGGTCGACCGATGGGTGCCGTCGGCCTCAGTGCTGCATTCCAACGGCGACGGCCTGGACATCGCGGTCAAGGACGGCCGCATCGTCGGTATCCGCGGTCGAGCCGAGGACCGCGTGAACCACGGCCGGGTCGACGCCAAGGACCTGTTCGGGTGGCAGGCCAACGCGTCGGCCGACCGGCTCACCACTCCGCTGGTGCGCGAGAACGGCAAGCTCGTCGAAACCGACTGGGACACAGCGATGGACCGGATCGTGCGACGCAGCAAGGAACTCCTCGACACGTTGGGCCCGAGTGCGTTCGGCTTCTACACCAGCGGCCAACTGTTCCTCGAGGAGTACTACACACAGGGCGTGATCGCCCACGGCGCGATCGGGACCAACCACGTGGACGGCAACACCCGGCTGTGCACGGCGACCGCCGCCGAGGCGCTCAAAGAGTCCTTCGCCTGCGACGGACAGCCCGGCTCCTACACCGACGTCGACCACGCCGACGTCATCGCGCTCTTCGGACACAACGTGGCCGAGACCCAAACCGTGTTGTGGATGCGAATACTCGACCGGCTGGCCGGTGACGACCCGCCCGCGATCGTGTGCGTCGATCCGCGGCCGACGCCCGTCGCACAACACGCCGCAGTGCATCTCGCGCCGATGCCCGGCACCAACGTCGCGTTGATGAACGGTCTGCTGCACGAGATCCTGCGCAACGACTGGGTCGACCAGGACTACGTCGACGCGAACACGGTGGGATTCGACGAGCTCCGCAAGCGGGTGGCCGAGTTCCCACCCGACCGGGTAGCGCGAATCTGCGACGTGCCCGCTGCGGACATCCGCGAGGCCGCACGCCTGATCGGCACCGCCGAGACACTGCTGTCGACGGTCCTGCAGGGCTTCTACCAGTCGCACCAGGCGACGGCAGCTGCGGTGCAGGTCAACAACATTCACATCGTGCGCGGGATGCTGGGCAAGCCGGGCTGCGGAATCCTGCAGATGAACGGCCAGCCGACGGCGGAGAACACCCGCGAGTGCGGTGCCGACGGTGACCTGGCCGGTTTCCGCAACTGGTCCAACGACTCTCATATCGAAGAGCTCGCTCGGCTGTGGAACATCGACATGCTGCAGATCCCGCACTACGCACCGCCGACGCATGCCATGCAGATGTTCCGCTACGCCGAGCAGGGCACGCTGCGCCTGCTGTGGATCAGCGCCACCAACCCCGCCGTGTCGCTGCCCGAACTGCATCGTATTCGCGAGATACTGGGCCAGGACCGGTTGTTCGTGATCGTGCAGGACATCTTCCGCACCGAGACGACCGAACTCGCCGACGTGGTGCTGCCCGCCGCGGCGTGGGGTGAGAAGACGGGCACGTTCACCAATGCCGATCGGACCGTTCACCTCTCGGAGAAGGCCATCGATCCCCCGGGGCAGGCTCGGTCGGATCTCGAGATCTTCCTGGACTACGCGCGGCGGATGCACTTCCGGGACAACGACGGTGCACCGTTGCCTTCGTGGACCGACGCCGAGTCGGCGTTCGAGGCGTGGAAGCAGTGCAGCGCCGGCCGGCCCTGTGACTACACCGGCCTGAGCTACGACAAGTTGCGGAACTCGAGCGGTGTTCAATGGCCTTGCAACGCAGACAATCCCGACGGCACCGAGCGGTTGTACGCCGACGGCAAGTTCTGGGCTGCCCCCGACTACTGCGAGGCGTACGGCAAGGACCTGATCACCGGTGCGCCGCTGGAGCCTACCGAATATCGCGCGATGAACCCGTTTGGCAAAGCGATAATCAAGGCGGCCGAATACATCTCGCCGCACGAGTCGCCGCGGCGCGAGTACCCGTTCGCGTTGATCACCGGCCGAACGCTGTACCATTTCCACACTCGCACCAAGACGGCGCGCGCGCCCCAACTGCAGGCGGCCGCCCCCGACGTCTGGGTGGAGGTTTCCCAAGCCGACGCCAGCCGGCTCGGCATCGCCGAGGGTGACGTCGTCGAGGTCGCCACGCCGCGTGGGTCGGTCACGTGCAAGACACGCATCTGTGGGATTCGCAAGGGCGTGCTGTTCCTGCCGTTCCACTACGGCTACTGGGATGTCGACGACCACGACGGTCACCACCGCGCCGCCAACGAGTTGACCATCACCGACTGGGACCCGGTGTCCAAACAGCCGATCTACAAGACCGCGGCTGCGCAGCTGCGCCGGGTGTCACGTTCGACATCACCGGCCCCCGCCCCGACCACCGCGGCTTCGGCCCCGGTTTCCGCCGACGTGGAAGCGACGACCGGAGGGGCAACGGCCGAGGCCACAGAGTCCCTGACATCCGCGGAGACACGATGAAACTCGGCATGGCGCTTCGAGAGTTGCACCGCTCGGAACTGCGGCTGGCCCGATCGCTGGACTCGGTCGCCGCCCGCCACCACAGTGACCACGCCATCTACCATGTGGCGCTCGGTCTGGCCGGATGGTCGCGTGAGCACGTGGAGCTGATCGCCGAAGCAGGACGGCGCTACGACGTGCGGCTTCGCGCCCACCCTCGCACGTCGGCGATCGCCGAGTCCCTGCAGCAGTGGGTCAGCGACCGCCTCGGGCGGCGTCCCGAGCCCGCGCTGCTGTTGCTCGCCGACCTGCGGCGGCTGCACCGACACGCCGCCGGTGTCTCGCTCGACTGGGAGCTGCTGGCGCAGGGCGCGCAGGCGGCCAAGGACGAGAAACTGCTCGAACTGGCCCAGCGGTGCCACCCGGAGGCGTTGCGGCAGATGCGGTGGGCCAATGCGATGCTCAAAGAGCTCTCACCGCAGGCGCTGATGAACTGAGCTTCGCTACCCTCGGTGACGTGGAAGCCCCCGAGCTCGTCGCCCTGCTGCGCGGCTGCCGGATCGCGGTGCTCACGGGCGCGGGTATGTCCACCGACTCCGGGATTCCCGACTACCGCGGGCCGGACTCGCCGCCGAGTAATCCGATGACCATCCGGCAGTTCACGTCCGACCCGGTGTTCCGTCAGCGTTACTGGGCACGCAATCACCTCGGCTGGCGGCACATGGACGCGACGCTGCCCAACGCCGGCCACCGAGCGCTCGCCGCACTCGAAACCGCGGGCGCGGTGTCGGGGGTGGTCACCCAGAACGTCGACCTGTTGCACACCAAGGCGGGCAGCGGCAACGTCGTCGACCTCCATGGCACGTACGCACGGGTGGCCTGCCTGGACTGCGGGCACACCATGTCGCGGGCCGCACTCGCCGAGCTGCTCGAGGCCGCCAATCCGGGGTTCGCCGAGCGGGCCGCGAATTCCGTGGGCAGTATCGCGGTCGCCCCGGACGCCGACGCCGTGGTCGGCGACACTACGGCGTTCCGGATCGTGGACTGTCCGAGATGCGGCGGCATGCTCAAGCCGGACATCGTCTACTTCGGTGAGAATGTGCCGAAAGAGCGTGTGGAGCAGGCGTATTCGATGGTCGACGAGGCGGATGCGCTGCTAGTCGCTGGCTCGTCACTGACAGTCTTCTCCGGCTACCGCTTCGTGCGGCACGCAGCGGCGGAAGGTATGCCGATCGCGATCATCAACCGCGGGCCCACCCGAGGCGACGACCTGGCGACCGTCAAGCTCGACAACGGCTGCTCACCGATGCTGGCGTTGTTGGCCGCCGAGCTACCGGCGATTTCGGTGTCCGAACCATCGCGTAGCGACCGTACGGACACCCGAATCGCGATTTAGACGGCCACCAGATCGTCGGCGTGCACTGCCGGGCGACGCATCTCAGGCGGCAGGTCGGAGGTGGACCGGCCCAGCATCGTCGCCAGCTCGTTGTGGTCGTAGGCCACCACGCCGCGCGCGACCATCCTCGCGTCCTGCGACCGCAACTCGACGACGTCACCGCCGTAGAAGCGGCCGGCGACCGCGGTGATGCCCGCCGGCAGCAGCGAGCGCCGCTGCCGCACCACCGCACGCACCGCGCCGTCGTCGAGCGTCAACGCACCGGCCGCCTCGGCGGCGTAGCGCACCCAGAACCGGCGCGCCGACATGCGTTCGGGCCGCGGGGCGAACACCGTACCCACCGACGCGTCGCTCAGCGCGGCGCCCGCATCGGAGGCGGCCGCCAACAGCACCGGCACCCCGGCATCGGCGGCCAGCAGCGCCGACGACAGCTTCGACGCCATCCCGCCCGTACCGAGATGGCTGCCCCGGCCGGCCACCACACCGTCGAGGTCCTCCGGCTGGGCCACCTCGGAAATGAAGCGCCCGTTCCCTTTTCGGGGATCCGAGTCGTAGAGCCCGTCGATGTCCGACAACAACACCAGCGCGTCGGCGCCGACCAGATGGGCCACCAGAGCCGAGAGCCGGTCGTTGTCGCCGAACCGAATCTCGTTGGTGGCCACGGTGTCGTTCTCGTTGACGATCGCGACGGCGTGCAACGCGCGCAACCGGTCCAAAGTGCGCTGCGCATTGGTGTGCTGCACCCGCATCGAGATGTCGTGCGCCGTCAGCAACACCTGGCCGACGGCGCGGCCGTAGCGGGCGAACGCCGCACTCCAGGCGTTCACCAGCGCCACCTGACCGACGCTGGCAGCGGCCTGCTTGGTGGCCAGATCGGTGGGCCGCCTGCTCAGCCGCAGCGGTTCGATGCCGGCCGCGATCGCGCCGGAGGACACGATCACCACGTCCGAGCCGGCGTTCATCCTCGCTTCGATGGTTTCGACCAGCGTCGCCAGCCTGCCCGCGTCGAACACCCCCGCCGGCGTCGTCAGCGCGGTGGTGCCGATCTTGACGACGACGCTGCGCGCCGTACGGATCGCGTCCCGGTGCGCGGTTTCGGTCATGACTCGCCGCCGGGTTTACGCCGCTCCTTGCGTGCGGCTTTACGTTCCGCGGCGCCGACCCGATCGGTCTGCTCGAGGCGCACATCGGTGCCGCGGCCCGTCATCGGCACGTCCACCCCGGCCGGGGTTTGCGGTTCCCAGTCGAACGTGACGTCGCCGATGGTGACGGCACATCCGGGCCGGGCGCCGAGCTTGAGGAGCTCGTCTTCGACGCCGAGGCGCGCCAACCGGTCGCCGAGATAGCCGACGGCCTCGTCGTTGTCGAAGTCCGTTTGGGCAACCCATCGTTCGGGGCGGGTACCGTGCACCACGAAGCCGCCGTGGCTGTCGGGTTCGACGGTGAAGCCGCTCTCGTCCACGGCGACCGGGCGGATCACGGGCCGGCGCGGCACGACTTCGGGCTGGGCTTTGCGATAGGCAGACACCATGTCCCACAACGCAAAGGTCAACGGCCGCAGACCCTCCCGCGTGACGGTGGACACTTCGTACACCGGCCAGCCGTAGCGCCGTGCGACTTCGTCTCGCACGAAGTCGGCGAGCTCCCGGGCGTCGGGCACGTCGATCTTGTTGAGCACCACCGCACGCGGACGTTCGGCGAGGTCGCCGAGCGTCGAATCACCTTGCAACGTCGGCGTGTAGGCGGCCAACTCGGCTTCGAGCGCGTCGATGTCGGACACCGGATCGCGTCCCGGCTCGAGGGTCGCGCAGTCCACCACGTGCACCAGCACGGCGCAGCGCTCGATGTGCCGCAGGAAGTCCAGGCCGAGGCCACGGCCCTCTGAGGCGCCGGGGATCAGGCCGGGCACATCGGCGACAGTGAACGTGTTTCCCCCGGCGGACACCACACCGAGGTTGGGCGTGAGCGTCGTGAACGGGTAGTCGGCGATTTTCGGCTTGGCCGCCGAGATGACCGAGACCAGCGACGACTTTCCCGCGGACGGGAAACCGACCAGCCCCACGTCCGCGACCGTCTTGAGTTCCAGCGTCAGGTCGCGGACCTGACCCTTCTCCCCGAGCAGCGCGAACCCTGGCGCCTTACGAGCCCGGGACGCCAGCGCGGCGTTGCCCAGACCGCCGCGACCGCCGGCCGCGGCCTCGAACCGGGTGCCCGCACCTACGAGGTCGGCGAGCAGTCGGCCGTTCTCGTCCAGGACGACCGTGCCGTCGGGAACTTTGACTTCGAGGTCGGCGCCCGCTGCGCCGTCGCGGTTGCTGCCGGCGCCCTGCTTGCCGGACGGGGCGACGACGTGCGGGTGGAAGTGGAAGTCGAGCAGCGTGTGCACTTGCGGATCGACGACCAGGATCACGCTGCCGCCGCGACCGCCGTTCCCGCCGTCGGGTCCGCCGAGCGGTTTGAACTTCTCGCGGTGGACCGAGGCGCAGCCGTTACCGCCGTTGCCGGCCCGTGCGTGGATCACGACGCGATCGACGAACCGGGGCATCGGGCTTCCTTTCCACGACGAGTGTGAAGCTGGTGCGAAAATTCAGCCGAGAATTCGCCGTAGCTTCACATTCGCGGCAGAAGTCAGGCCTCCTGCGGGGCCGGTCGCACGACGCTGACCGTCTTGCGGCCACGCTTGGAGCCGAATTCGACCGCGCCGGGAGCCGTGGCGAACAACGTGTCGTCGCCGCCGCGGCCGACGTTGGTCCCGGGATGGAAATGAGTACCCCGCTGACGGACCAGGATCTCGCCGGCCTTGACGATCTGGCCGCCGAACCGCTTGACGCCGAGCCGCTGCGCGGCGGAGTCACGACCGTTGCGCGAGCTGGAAGCGCCCTTCTTGTGTGCCATGTTGAAACGACTCCTAGTTGATGGCCGTCACTTTGAGCACCGTCAGCTGCTGACGGTGGCCCTGCCGCTTGTGATAGCCGGTCTTGTTCTTGAACTTGTGGATCCGGATCTTGGGGCCCTTGGTGTGCTCGAGCACCTCACCGGTGACGGCGACGTTCTCCAGCGCCTTGGCGTCGGTGGTCACGTTCGAGCCGTCGACGACGAGGGCTACCGGCAACGAGACATTGGCGCCGGGCTCGGAATCGAGCTTCTCGACCTTCACCACGTCACCGACGGCGACCTTGTACTGCTTGCCACCGGTCTTGACGATTGCGTATGTCGCCATCGTGCTGTAACTCCTACGTCGTTCACTGGGCGCGCGCGAATTGCTGCTGCGCATGTCTGGGTTTCCCGACTGCCGCCGACTCGACAATCCAGAGCCTGGCGACAACTGCTCAAGGCTACTTGAGCAGCCGCGGGAGGGTCAAATCACCGCAGGTCACGGTCCGTCATGGGTCGGCGGACCGGCCGGGCGCGCAGCGGCGCGGCGACGGTGCCGGCCCCGCGGGGCGGCGACGGCCGCGGGCTCGTCGTCATCCTCGAAGTCGTCATCGTCGTCGGAGTCGTCATCGGAGTCGTCGTCGGAGTCATCCTCGTCGTCCGTGGAGTCGTCTTCGTCGTCGTCTTCGTCGTCCGCGTCGGTGTCGTCGTCCGCGTCGGAGTCCTCTTCGGAGTCCTCTTCCCCGGAGTCGGCGCCGATGACCTCGATGTCGTCGTCGATGTCGTCGTCCTCGTCGTCGGAATCGAGGTCGATCTCGTCCTCGTCGGAGTCGTCCTCGTCCGAGTCGTCCTCCGATTCGTCGTAGTCCTCATCCTCGAGGTCATCCTCGTCGGCGGTGACCGCCTCGCGGATGGCTTCGGCGTCGCCCTCCCCGACCTGCACTGCCTGCGTGGATTCGTCGGTCTCGGTCTCGTCCTCGTCGTCGTGCTTGCCGTTGGCCGCCGCCATCGCCTTGAACATCGGATGCTCGCCTGCGGGATGCGGTGGCACCTTCGCCACCGCCACGTCGTCGGACTTGCCGTTGCGCTTACCGCGCTTACCTCTGCGACCGCCACCGCCGTCGGACTTGCGTCCGCCCCCGGATGTCGAGTCGACCGGGTCCCCGTGCAGCACGATGCCGCGGCCCCCGCAGTGGGTGCAGGACGTCGAAAACGCCTCCACCAGGCCGGTGCCCAGCCGCTTGCGCGTCAACTGCACCAACCCCAGCGAGGTCACCTCCGAGACCTGGTGACGTGTGCGGTCCCGCGCCAGCGCCTCGGTCAGCCGGCGCAGCACCAGGTCGCGGTTGGATTCGAGCACCATGTCGATGAAGTCGATGACGACGATTCCCCCGATGTCGCGCAGCCGCAGCTGGCGCACGATCTCCTCGGCGGCCTCGAGGTTGTTGCGGGTGACGGTCTGCTCCAGGTTGCCGCCCGAGCCGGTGAACTTGCCGGTGTTGACGTCGATGACCGTCATGGCCTCGGTTCGGTCGATGACCAGCGTGCCGCCCGACGGCAGCCACACCTTGCGGTCCATCGCCTTGGTCAGCTGCTCGTCGATGCGGTGCACGGCGAACACGTCCGGCCCGTCCGTTGACACCGGCTCGTACTTCGTGAGCCGCGGAAGCAGTTCGGGCGCAACCGAATTGACGTAATCGTTGATGGTCTTCCAGGCGTCGTCCCCGGACACCGTCAACCCGGTGAAGTCCTCGTTGAACAGGTCGCGGATCACCTTGACCAGGACGTCGGGCTCTTCGTACAGCGCGACCGCCGCGCCGGCCTTCTTCGCGGTGATCTCGCCGGCCTTGGCCTCGATCTCCGTCCACCGCTTGGCCAACCGGTCGACGTCGTTGCGAATGTCTTCTTCCTTGACGCCCTCCGACGCGGTGCGGATGATCACCCCGGCGTCGGTCGGCACCACCTCACGCAGGATCTCCTTGAGCCGCTGGCGCTCGGTGTCGGGCAGCTTGCGGCTGATGCCGGTCGACGACGCCCCCGGCACGTAGACCAGATACCGCCCGGCGAGCGACACCTGCGTCGTCAGCCGTGCGCCCTTGTGGCCGACGGGATCCTTGCTGACCTGGACGACGACGTAGTCGCCGGGCTTGAGCGCCTGCTCGATCTTGCGGTTCTGCCCGCCCAGGCCCGCGGCCTCCCAGTTCACCTCCCCCGCGTACAGCACGCCGTTGCGGCCCCGGCCGATGTCGACGAAGGCGGCCTCCATGGACGGCAGCACGTTCTGCACGATGCCGAGGTAGATGTTGCCGACCAGGCTGGCCGACGCGGCGGACGTGACGAAGTGCTCGACGACGACGCCGTCCTCGAGCACGGCGATCTGCGTGTAGCGGGCACCCTCGTGCGGCGGCTCGGTGCGCACCTTGTCACGCACGACCATCATCCGCTCGACGGCCTCGCGGCGGGCCAGGAACTCGGCCTCGCTCAGGATCGGCGGGCGGCGCCTGCCGGCGTCGCGGCCGTCACGTCTGCGCTGCCGCTTGGCCTCCAGCCGCGTCGAGCCGCTGATGCCCTGGATCTCGCCGTCGCCGCCCTGCGCGGACTTGTCGCTTCTGGCTGACTTCCTCGGTTCCCGCTCGTGGACGACGGTGTTGGGCGGGTCGTCGGGCGACGCGCCGCCGTCGCTGTCGTCTCCCGAGCCCGTCTTGCGACGACAGCCAAGACTCCGATCAGGACGGCGACGAGTCGGACAACTCCGACGAGGACAGCGGCGACGACGAGAACGCCGGCGTGGAGGGCGCGACCCGCCGCCGCCGGCGGCGCCGTCGTCGCAAGACGGGCTCGGGAGACGACAGCGACGGCGGCGCGTCGCCCGACGACCCGCCCAACACCGTCGTCCAC
>NZ_LZKP01000092.1 GCF_001672895.1 Mycobacterium sp. E740 | reverse complement strand
GTTCGGCGATCATCGTCTCGACCAGGCGGCGGGCCCGGTCCCGCACCGACTCCTCGGTGCGCGCGACGACGCGCGGGGTGAACGCCCGGCTGACGATGTTGCGCAGCCGCAGGTGTCGGGGATCGTCCATCACGATCATCGAGCCGAAGTACTCCGACACCTCCGAGTTGGCGTCGTTGATCGTGATGCTCGGGCTCGAGCTGAAGATGTGCGGATGACGACTCGCATACCAGACGTCGTCGAACCTGGTGATCGCCCAGTGCCCGGGCCCCTCCTCGACGCCGGGCGTCTCCAGCGGCAGATGGAACGACACCGGCGCTTCACGTCGCAGCGTCGTGAATGCGCCGTCCCGGTACTCGTCGGGCTGCACCCAGAACTTCCACGAGCCCAGGTCGATGTCGGACAACGGGACCTCGGGCGGCGGGGCTCCGTTCACCCGAACCAGTGCAGCCTCTTGCATGCTCGGCGTCGCGGTATCCACCCTCCCGAGCGTAGGCCGGTGTCCGGCCGCAGAAGCGGAAATCGTTAGGACAATTGCCAGTTCATGTTCTCGGCGAACACCCGCGCGTCGTCGGAGATGGTGCCCAGTTCATGGCAGCGTTGGATGTAGCCCTGCACCATCACCAGAAAGTTCATCGGGTTGTAGGCGTCTTCTTCGTAGCTCCACTTGCCGTCACCGGCGTACTTGAGCACCGTGATGACCGGTGTCCCGTGCACGCTGCCGTCGCCGGGGTCCTTCATCGTGTTGACGTTGCGGTTGACGACCCAGCCCTCGTCGACGTCGATCGACAACCACTCGACGGGGTAGAACGGCATCTCACTACCGGGGAAGATGTTCATCGTCGAGACGATCCAGTCGCGGATCGCCGCACGGCCGGACAGGTTGCCGAGCGCGTGCTCGACATAGGTGGCGTCTTCGGTGAACTGATCGGCATAGCTCGCCCAGTTCCACGTCTGCCCGATGTCGGCCACCACGTCCTGATAGGTCTGAAAGGCGTCGGTCAGTTCCTTGCGTGACCATCGACTCATCGCAGGCTCCTCCAATTCACCAAGTCAATAGGGCAGCGGCACAATGCATTACGGCGATGTGCCGGCCGAGGACGACTCGACCACCGCCTTGATTCGCTCGAGCGTCTTGCGCATGTCGCGGATGTTGCGCCGGCGCCGCAGCTGACCGCCGAACACCGAGAACAGCTTCATCAACACCGAATCGTTCAACCGGAACGACTCGGTGACGTCGGTACCTCCCTGGGCCGGGTCGAGCCGGTAATGCCAGTTGTTCACCGGCTTGTCGCCGATCAGCACCGCGAAGCCGAACTCCCGGCCGGGATCGCAGGCGGTCACCTCGCACGTCGTCCAGTACACCGGCCCGATCTCGTTGCGTTTGACGTGTCCCCGGAACCGGGCGCCCAACGCCGGGCCGGTCGCACCGCCGAGCCACTCGGCCTCCATCACCTCGGGTGAGAACTTGCCGGTGTTGCGCACATCGGCGATCAGCTCCCAGATCCGCTCAGCCGGCGCCGCCATCGAAACCGTCACCGCTCCGTCCACCGATACCTCACCCTCTCGAGCGTTTCAGTAATCCGCCGTTCTGACCGGCACGCCGGTCCGTGTCCTCATGCTTACTACCACTGCGCACGCCGCGACAGGTGATTCGCGAGAGGCGCCAGAAACCCGTCCGACGGTCGGCAGCAGCGCTTTGACCAGGGCATTGCGTTTGTAGCCAGGCGCTGTGCGTAAACTGCCCTCCACGGGGGAGGCTCTCGAAACGTGCGGAGCTTCGAACCTGACCACTTCGACGCCAGAGGCTGACCGTGCCAGAAAAATCCGACACCGCCAAGGATCTCACTCCGCATTTCGAGGACGTCCAGTCGCACTACGACCTGTCCGACGACTTCTACCGGCTCTTTCTTGACCCCACCCAGACCTACAGCTGCGCCTATTTCGAGCGTGACGACATGACGCTCGAGGAAGCACAGATCGCCAAGATCGACCTGTCGCTCGGCAAGCTCGGACTGCAGCCCGGGATGACGCTGCTCGACGTCGGCTGCGGCTGGGGCGCGACGATCAAGCGCGCGGTGGAGCGCTACGACGTGAACGTCGTGGGGCTGACGCTGAGCAAGAACCAGCAGGCTCACGTCCAGAAGGTGCTCGACGGCATCGACAGCCCGCGTGCCAAGCGCGTGCTGCTGCAGGGCTGGGAACAGTTTCACGAGCCGGTCGACCGCATCGTCTCGATCGGCGCCTTCGAGCACTTCGGCCGCGACCGCTACGACGAATTCTTCAAGATGGCTTACGAGTCGCTGCCCGCCGACGGGGTGATGATGCTGCACACCATCGTCAAGCCCGACGACGACGAGTTCGCCGCCCGGGGTCTGCCCCTGACGATGACCAAGCTGCGCTTCTTCAAATTCATCATGGACGAGATCTTCCCCGGTGGAGACCTCCCGCAGCCGGTGACGGTCAAGAAGCATGCGACCAAGGCCGGATTCGAGGTCAAGCTGGTGCAGCCACTGCGGCTGCACTACGCACGCACCCTCGACACGTGGTCGGCGGCTCTGGAAGCCCACCGGGACGAAGCGATCCGGATTCAGTCGCAAGAGGTCTACGACCGGTACATGAGGTATCTGACCGGATGCGCCGACCTGTTCCGCGACGGCTACACCGACATCTGCCAATTCACGTTGGCGAAGGGCTAGCCGGCCCGCAACTGTTCGGCGATGGCTGGCTGGTTGCGCTCCCGGGCGGCGCGGCGCCTGCTGTGGGCCGCGCTGGTGATGTGCCTGGTGCTCGGTGTGGCCGTGGCGCTGATCGCCGGCACTGAGTCGCAGGACGGCAACGCCGGCACGCTCGGTGACGACCAGGCGACGTCACAGGTCGTCACGGCGGCCCGACAAGTGGTGGCCGCCGCGCACTTGCAACAGCCGGCAGGCGGATATGCGTTCATGTCGTGCGACTCTGAGGACGGGCCGCCCTACCAGGTGGTCATGTACATGAGTTTCGTTGTGCCGCAGCATCAGCCAGCACAGTATCTCGACACGGTGACAGCAGCGCTGGTCGCCGACGGCTGGTCGAAGGGTGCGGCGCAGGCCGAGCATTTCGGCGTCAAGCTCACCAAACCCGGGCTGACGGCGGTGCTCAACAGAGCGCCGCGCCAGCCCCGGTCCGCAACGTTACGGCTCTACGGTGAATGCCGCGTCGGCGGCGACCACGGCGACGACAACCCGGTGTGGACCGAAGTCGCGTTCTAAGCCCCCGCTACGGATCCACAGCCGACGGGACGGGACTCACAGTACGGAGTGGTACCGGGGAAGCGGTAGCGGTGCCCGGCGACATACCGATAGACAGCGTCTTCGAGGGCGCGGACGCCGGGGATGCGATACACCAGCAGCGGCAACCGGTTGCCGAGCGCTGTCGCGACTGCCGCGTTCATCGCCTCCGCACCCTCGTACACGGCGCCGGAGTCATCTAGCCAGCGCGCCGCGTCCAGAATCTGCGACTGCGGGATTCCCAGCCGCTGCGCAACGCCGTCGCCCTGTAATGCTGCTATCCGGAGGTTTCCGGTCCGGTTCAGCTTGACCACGAAATACACCGCGCGGGTACACATTCCGCAGTTACCATCGAAGTACAGGGTTCCGCTCATGTTCCCAGCCATGTTGCCATTGTCCACCCGGTGACCGGTCGAGAGCAGACTGTTCTTTGTGAACCTGGTGACACTCGACGACATCGAAGCCGCGGCAGCGCGCATCCGCGCCTTCGTGCTGCGCACACCGCTGCTGCCCGCGCCGTGGGCGGACGGGCAGCGGCCACTGTGGATCAAGCCGGAGAGTCTGCAGTCGACCGGGGCGTTCAAGGTGCGCGGCGCGTTCAACGCGATCGGCAGGCTCGACGAGTCCGTGCGCACCAGGGGAGTGGTGGCCTACTCGAGCGGAAACCACGCCCAAGCCGTCGCATACGCGGCGGCGGTGTACGCGGTGCCGGCCCACATCGTGATGCCGGAGGAAACGCCGAGCGTCAAGGTGACCGCCACCCGCAACCACGGAGCGCGAGTGGTGTTGTGCGGCACCGGACAACGTGAGCGCGTCGCCGCCGAGGTGGTCGCGGACACCGGTGCAGTGCTGATACCGCCGTTCGACCACCCCGACATCATCGCCGGCCAGGGCACGGTCGGACTCGAGATCGCCGAGGATCTGCCGACCGTCGACACCGTGCTCGTGCCGGTCAGCGGCGGCGGTCTCGCCTCGGGTGTCGGGACGGCGGTCAAGGCGTTGTGCCCCAACGCAAGAGTGATAGGCGTGGAGCCCGAACTCGCGGCCGACACCGCAGCGGGGCTCAGAGCCGGCCATCGGGTGGACTGGCCGATCGAGGAGCGCAACCGCACCATCGCCGACGGGCTGCGCTCCCAGCCTTCGGAGTTGACCTTCTCCCACCTTCAGCGGGTGGTCGACGAGATGGTCACCGTCACCGAAGACGAGATTCGTTCGGCAGTAAGGGAACTCGTCTACCGCGCCCGGCTGGTGAGTGAACCCAGCGGGGCGGTGGCGCTCGCTGCGTACCGCAAGATGTCCGGCCTGGCGGACCGGACCGCGGTCGTCTTGTCCGGCGGCAACATCGAGCCCGCCGCGCTCCAGGAGATTCTGGCCGGATGAGGGCGTGTCAGTGCACACCCTCCATGTGGCGGCTGATCCACGGCGCCATGGCGAACACGACCACCCCGGCGGCCACAGCGACCGCGCCGATGATGCCGAAGTAGGCGAACTCGCGCGCTGGGTCGTAGTAACCGGCCAGCACACCCGACATCGACGTGCCCAGGCCCACCGAGAAGAAGTACAGGGCCATCATCTGGGCTCGAAACGCTTCGGGGGCAAGCTTTGTCGTGGCCGAGAGCCCGATCGGTGACAACAGCAGCTCACTGATCGCGAACACCGCCATGACACCGGCGACGAACAGCGCCGGCACCGCCCTGCCGGTGGTTCCGGCCATCGTCAGAAACAGCAGGAACGCGAGCCCCATCCCGATCACGCCGTAGGCGAACTTGCGCGGCGTGGTGGGGGCCCGGTCGCCGAGCCGGGTCCACAAGAGCGCGAAAAGCGGTGAGAGCGCGATGATCCAGATGGGTTCGATGGACCCGATCCAGCTCGACGGCGCCGTCCAACCGAATACAGACCAGTTCATCCGCTCGTCGGAGTAGACGGCGAGCACGGTGAAGATCTGCTGGAACAACGACCAGAACACCGCGTTCGCGACGAACAGCGGAATGAATGCGCGCACCCGGGTCCGTTCGACGGGGGCCACCTTGGAGCTGGTCAACAGCACCGTGAAGTAGGCGGCCGACGCCACGAGGAGCACACCCGTCGTGACCTGCGACAGATTCGACAACTTCACCGCACCGGTCGCGAACGCGACGACCACGACCACGACGGCCGCCAGCGCCACGGCGGCCATCCGTACCCATCCGCGCCGAGGCATCGGGTTGGGTACCCGGCGGCCGTGCTCACCGAGGTTTCGCCGGAACACGACATACTGCGCCAGCCCGATAGCCATGCCGACGGCCGCCGCCCCGAACCCGTAGTGGAATCCGAGGCGCGTCTGGAGCAGCCCGGTCAGCAGCGGGCCGGTGAACGCGCCGAGGTTGATGCCGAGATAGAACAGCGTGAAGCCACCGTCACAACGGGGATCGCCTTTCTCGTAGAGCGTTCCCAGCAAGGACGACGCATTGGCTTTCAGTGCGCCCGAGCCGAGCGCGACCAGTACAAGGCCTGCGCCCACCCCGGCCAGCCCCGGCAGGACCGCGAGGGCGACGTGGCCGAACATCACCACCACGCCGCCGTAGAACACGGTGCGCTCCATCCCCAGCACGCGGTCGGCGATCCATCCGCCGAGCACCGTCGACAGGTACACCAGGCCGCCGTAGGCGCCGACGATGCCGGTGGCCGTGCTCTGCGGCAGTCCCAGACCGCCGTCGGTCACCGAGTAGTAGAGGTAGTAGCTCAGGATCGTGAGCATCCCGTAGAAGGAGAACCGCTCCCACAACTCGACTCCGAACAGATTGGCCAGCCCGATCGGATGCCCGAATACGGTGCGCCCACTGGGCGCGCCCGCCGCCTGTTCGACTGTCGCCATGGAACGTCACCCTGCCACGAGACCGCCGCCCGTGTCCGATAACGGCAAAGAACAACGGCCCTTGCTTGCAGGAGATTCAAGTGGCACAGCATATTTCGGCTCGGAGGCCGATCGGCGCGCACAGAGCCAAGCTCCAGACCCCGGGCAGTCGGCAACGCGGGCTGCTGTTACCGTCGCCCGGGTGAATCGACGTCCGAAAGGATGTGAGTGGACGCCGTACTGGGCTTATCGGTGACACGTGCTGCCGTCGGCCTCGTCCTCGTCGAAGGGCGGGACGGCGACGGGGCGACCGTGGACCGCAACGCGATCGAATTCTGTAGGACGCCGTGGTCGTCGCCGCGGCAGGCCTCCGACGAGGCCGCAGCTGCGGTGCTGCGCGCCGAGGCGATCGCGGCCGACCTTGGGCTGCGGTTGCATAGCGTGGGCGTGACCTGGGGCGCCGATGCCGACCTGGAAGCCTCTCTGCTGCTCAAGTCATTGAATGAGTGCGGGTTCGACAACGTGGCTCCGGTCGAGCTGTCTGACGCGTCGGAGGCGCTGGCATGGGGGGTCGCCGATGTGATGGGTGACGACGTCACCGCCGTCTGCGTGCTGGACTCCGACAGGGCGATCGCTCTCGTGGTGAATGCGCGAGAAGGCGCGGTGCAGAGCGCGACCAACGATTCGATCGACAGCGTCGAGTCGTTGATCGGCTGGTTGAGCGCAGTGTTCGCCAAGGCTGACTGGCCGCCGCAGGCGTTGGTCATGGTCGGATCGGACGGGGACCTGGACGCCGTGATGCCCAGCCTGGAAGCCAGGCTGCCGGTGCCGGTGCTCGCGCCGTCAGAGGCCCAAGTCGCGCTGGCCCGCGGCGCCGCACTGGCTTCGGCGCAGCACCCCGAGATGTTGTCCGAAACCGCCGCTGCGGCCCAGGGCGGCGGCCCGAAGCACCGTCGCCACCGTCCGCAGGGTCGCCCGTTGGCGATGCTGGCCATCGGCACCGCCACATTCGTGGCGTCGGCATCGGCGGCGATCAGCATGCAGTTGGCCCCGGCGAAGGACACCGCACCGCCCCAGCCGGCACCGGCTGCGGTGTCGTCACCCGATGTGGCGGTGGGGGCCCGCCCGGCCGCTCCGCCGATAGCCGCAGTGCCCGCCCCACCGCCAGCCCAGGTGCCTCTGCCCGCCGAGCCGCCCGCCCAGCCGCCTGCCGCTCCCGTCGAAGTCGCCGCGCTTCCCGAGTCCCCCGCTGAGACAGCAGCGGCTCCCGAAGCGCCCGTGGTGGCGGTTCCGGAAGCGCCGGTGCTTCCACCGGCGTCGATGGCGCCCGGTCTGGTGCCTGCCGTCCCGACGCCGGTGCCCGAGCACCGAGGCTTCCTGCAGCGGATCAGGGATCGACTGTCGAATATCGGCGACAACGGCCCTGCACCCGCGCCTTCCCCTGCCGAACCGGGGGTCGCTCCCGCAGCGGTGCCGCCGGCCCCGGCCGTCCCGTGACCTGCGAGTGAAACATTCTGAGCAGGGCGTTCGATAAGCCACTGAAGGTCACTTCGGTCCGTGCAACAAGATGCTCGTGCGGGCCCGAACTGCAGTTGGCGGGTCAACCGCGCGAGACGAACTAGGATGCAAGTGTGCTGAAGCTTCGAAAAATGCTCGCGGTGGCGGGCCTCGCGGTGCTCACCGTGGCGGCTTCCGCCGCGACCAGCGCGGCGGGCGTGACGACGCCGACCGATGTCGCCAGCATCCAACCGGCTGGACAGACGGTCGGGGTGGCGCATCCGATCACGGTCAACTTCAACCGGCCGATCGACGACCGGGGCGCGGCGGAGCGCACCTTCCAGGTCTCCTCGCCGGCCATGCCCGCCGGCACACCCCCCGGCAGCTTCACCTGGGTCAACGACCGTGTGCTGCAGTGGAACCCGGGTGAGTTCTGGCCCGCGCATTCGACCATCAGCGTGACGGCGGGCAACGCCAAGGCCAGCTTCAAGACCGGCGCCGTGGTGTTGGGCGTCGCCGACATCGAGGCCCACACATTCACCGTCAGCATCGACGGGGTGGTCGAGCGCGAAATGCCCGCCTCGATGGGCAAGCCCAAGCACCCCACGCCGACCGGCTCGTTCACTGTGCTCGAGAAGCAGAATCCGGTCATTATGGACTCTCGGACCATTGGTATCCCGCTGGACGACCCGGAAGGCTACAAGCTGACGGTTTACGACGCGGTCCGGATCAACTGGGGCGGGGTGTACGTCCACAGCGCCCCGTGGTCGACGGGTTCGCAAGGCTACGAGAACGTGAGCCACGGCTGCATCAACCTCAGCCCGGACAACGCCGACTGGTACTACAACACCGTGAGCATCGGCGATCCGGTCATCGTCCAGTAGTAGCGCTCACGCCGGTTGAGTTTCGGCGTGCAGGTTCTTGGCGGTCGGTGAGTTCTCCACGTCGGCCGGGTCCGGGTAAGTGCCGAGCACCCGGTCGGCGGTGCCCGAACTGGTCACCGTGAACCAGTAGTGCTCGTTCTTGAAGTGGTGGTGCCGGTGATTGCGCCAGATCGCCCGGTACAAGACGGTTTTCGGCTTGTAGTCGCTGTGGATCAGGTAATGCGTCCACTCGTAGGCCAAGCCGAAGACTCCGAGACACACCACAAACGTGAGCCCGATACCCAACCGGGGGAA
This sequence comes from Mycobacterium sp. E740, assembly GCF_001672895.1. GTDB lineage: Bacteria > Actinomycetota > Actinomycetes > Mycobacteriales > Mycobacteriaceae > Mycobacterium. The sequence continues at coordinate 27,534 of NZ_LZKP01000092.1, read as the reverse complement.
TGCCAGCAGACCGACGGCGACCGTCAGCGGTAACACCCAGGTGGCCAACGACTTCCACGGGATGAAGATCAGCGGGATGCTGCGTGGATCGCCGTGGTGCGCGCGATGCTCACGGGCAAGCAGCGGGTCGATGGTCAACCGGCCCAGTCGCCTCGGCCGCCAGTGCAGCACGCAGACGTGAATGACCCACTCGAAGAATGGAAACAACGCGAGCATCACCACCGGGACCAGGGCATCGGTGACCTGCCAGTCGCCGACGGCGACGCGGGCCACGACCGCCGCGACGAGCGTGGCGCCGATCATCCACGGGGAGGGGTGTTTCCAGAACTCGCGCTGCGCCTGCACGAGCGTGAATCCCTTTCGCGGACTGCGCTTCACCGTTGTCGTCATCGCTCGTTCTCCAGATCGTCGAGGGCGCCGAGCAGTGCTGTGGTCGCCGGTTCGAGCAGGTTCTGCGCCGCGGTCCGGGCTTGCGCAGGATCACCCGCGGTGATCGCGTCGGCAAGCTCTCGATATGCCTGCGGCCTGCCGACCTCGTCGGCCATCACGGCGGCCAGGGCGGGCAGTGCCGGTTCGTAGGTGGCCCGCAGCGTGTTGTACATCAAGCGGAACGCGATGGAGTCCGCGCCGTCGACGATGTGGTCCCAGAACGCGAGTGCGTGCCGTTGCTTTTCGACCGGCTCATCTTCGGCGGCCAGTGCGGTCACCGCTTGGTCGAGCGAATCAGCCACTGCCGCCCCGCCACGCCGTGCAGCGAGTTCGGCGACCTTGGGCCCGTTGTGGAGCCGGGTCTCGAGGATGCTGCGCACCACGGAGAGGTCGAGTTCGCCGGCCCGGATGAGCAGGCGCGGCAATAGATCCAGCCCGGCATGGCGCCGAAAGTCGCGAACCGTGGTGGCGTCGCCCTGGCGCACCTCGACAAGTCCTGCGGCGCTGAGCCTCTTGAGCGCCTCGCGGATGGCGGGCCGGGACACGCCCAGCACTTCTGCCAGCCTGCGCTCACTGGGTAGCGACGTGCCGGGCTCCATCTCGCCGCTGAGCACCTCGGCCACGATCTGCTCGAACACGTCTTCCGGCACGGAGCGCCGATTCACCGGTTGTAGGGCCATGCCGCCCAGGATGCCCGACCACAGGCCAGAGGTCAAGTGGTCTGACCAGTTGCTAGCCGGCCGCCAATCGCGCTTTCATCTTCCCGGCCAGCGTCAGCATCGCCGACAGCGGGCGCACCATCACCGTGAACTCTTTGATCGCACCGTGCTCGTCGAGCGTGAGGAAGTCGCAGCCCTCGATCTCCTTGTCTTCGACCTTCGCCTGGAACACCAGCGCATGGTCGCGGTCGTCGGGCGCTCCGATCTCTCGCACGTACCGGAAGTCCTCGAACACCTCCATGACGGCCGCGAGGATCTGCCGAAGCGCATCTCGACCTTGATAGGGCGTGAAGACCACCGGGCTGCGGAAGACGACGTCTTCGCGGCACAGGCCGATGACCGCGTCGAGGTCGGCCGCTTCGACCGCACGCCGGAATTCGTGTGCCACGGCTGCCTAGCAGTCGGCTTCGATGCGGAAGTCGGCCGTGACCGCGTTGCTCGGGTTGGCGGTGAACGAGCCGTCGGCCGATCCGGTGATCGTGAACGTGCCGCCGTTGCTCTTCACCTGCGCCTCACCGATGTTGCCTTTCCAGAAATTGCCGGTGAAACCGCCGAAGTCGTGGAACGTCACCGACTGGACGACGACCTTGTCGCCGGTTCCGATGCTGGCCCTGAAACCCTTGGCATCGTTGGGCGTCTCGATGGTCCACGTCCAGCCGGTCTGGGTGCAGCGCACCGGGTGTGGGCCACCTGTGCCCTGGCCGTTGATGGTCACCTTGGCAGTCGTTCCGCCGAGCGCAGGCTCCTGCGAGGAGCAGCCCACGGCGCCGACGACCAGCATGACGGCAGCCGCCGCAACGAGTCGGTTGTCCATGTCGCCAGACTCTATTGGTGTTCGCCGCCGTGCACGTGCGGTTCCGCCGGAAGGCGGTATTGCGCCGAGGTCTATCTGAGGAGCAGGGTTGAAGGTGTCACCCCCGCGAAGGATGTCTTTATGGGAACCGACGGGCCCGGCTCGACATCGATTCCGCGGTGGCTGCGCTCTGTGTTGGTCTCCGACCGCGCCGGTTCCGCGTGGTACGTCGGCACCGGGTTCTTCTTCGCGCCCGTATTGGCCGTGTTGTCCCCGTGGCCGTCGGCCACCACCATGCTGTGGGCGCTAATCGGATTCTTCGGTCTGTGCCTCGGGCTGCTCGGCATCGCCATGGCCGCGGGCCTGGCCATGGTCCTGCGGTCGAATGCCGAAGTCCCAGAGGAGTTCTGGCGCTCGATAATCGACTACTAACAAGCTTTGCGAGGATCGCTTGCGACTGCTGTCCGACCAAGCGTCCAACGCCGTTCCCGGAGAAACTCTGTGGGGTGAGTGAGTCCTCAGCGGCCTGATTCATCATGTTGCTCGCGGTGTGTCCGGCGCCTTCGCGGCGCGGCCTGTTGAGCCGTCTCGAATGCAACAATCTGCTTGCATGTCGCCTGGTGGTGCGAGATCTACATGCTGAAGCAAGGGAAATCCCTGATTCCTTTCAGGCACCTCTCAGGTGATACTCAAGCAGTTAGCTGTGAAGTGGAGCGCGGAGATTCGGGGAGTTCTGCCATGGGTTACGGACGGTATGTCGGTCGGGTAGGGGCGTTGGCCGTGGCGTTGGGTGTGGGGGCGGCCGTCGTCTGCGGCCAGAACGTGGGCCTGGCCCGCGCCGATGATTCCCCGTCAGCCGACGCAGCGTCGGATTCGGCGCCACCCGCTTCATCGACAGAAAACACTGATGATGATCTGCACTCGGTTACGCCGTCGGACACACCGGCGAGCAGGCCGGCTGACTCCCCGCCGGCGTCGACGCCGACCCAGCGGGTCCCGGAAATGGTGGTCGGCAGTTCCGGCGGCGCTCTCACCTCGCACCGGGCTGGCGCCCAAAACACGTCGCGCGGCAGCAAGAAGCAATCTGAGCCATCGGACGCCGACACGGTGCCCACGGCGACTGAACACCGTAACGACAAGACGGCGCCGTCAGGAAAAACCGAGGCCGCGCCCACGGTCACAGAACCTTCGGCGTTGACTATCCCCGAGGGCACGCCCCCAAGCAGCCGACATTCGAACAAAAAGACCAAGTCTGCGCCGGTTGTACCGCAGGCGGCCGTGGCGAAGAAGGCGGAGCCCAGCGAGCCGCCCAAGAGGGCCTCCGAAGCGACCACCACGCTTGTGTCGCTGAGAAGCGAGCCGACCGAGACTGCGGTGGACACGCCGTGGTCGGATCGCGGTCAGGTCGCCAGGAATACGTCGCCACTGTCCTCAAGTTCGGAGCCGGAGGTGTCGTTTGCCAGTGCGCCGCGACCGGTGATCGTTGATTCGACTTTTGTCGCAGTCGGCAGCCTCCTCGCCACGGCGTTAGCACCCTTCGCGTTGCCGGGTGCTCCCGGCGTGCCGACTGACTCGCCGGCGTTGTTGGCCGCATTGGCATGGGCGCGTCGCCAGACCCAACATGGCCTCAGCGAGGAAACCGCTGAGGTGAAACTACTGGAAACCACGTTGCCAACACAGACAGTGAGCGAGCCGCTCGCCTCGCTGACGGCCGCTAAAGGAAGCGCAGCCGCGGCCACGAAAGTCAAGCCGCCGAAGAACATCAAACCGGTCGCCGGTGCTGATAGCTACACCACCGCGGGTAAGGCGCTGACAGTGGCCGGCCCGGGAGTGTTGGCCAACGACAGCGACGCCGACCTCGACCCACTGACAGCGGCGCTGGCGGGCAAAGTGAAGAACGGCACCGTCACACTCAACCCCGACGGCTCATTCACCTACACCCCCAAAGCCTCCTTCATCGGCACTGACACCTTCAGGTACGTAGTCAGCGACGGAACCGCCACCGCAAGAGGCAAGGTGACGGTCACCGTCACCCCTAACCATCCACCTGTCGCAAACAGCGACGCTTACAGCATCGAGGAAGACAACACACCGTTGACTGTGGACGCCGGAGGGGTGCTGGCCAACGACACCGACGCCGACGACGACACCAAGAAGGCTGTCCTGGTCAGCGGACCCGCCAACGCGGCGAGCTTCCACCTCAACGACAACGGCACCTTCACCTACACCCCGAACGCCGACTTCAACGGCCCGGATTCATTTACCTACAAAGTCAACGACGGCGCGGTCGACAGCAACACCGCCACCGTGATGATCACCGTCACACCGGAGGCGCCGTTGGTCAGCACGGTCAGTGTGGGCGATCAACCGTTCTTCGTGGCGGTCAGCCCGGACGGTAAGCGGGCCTACGTCACCAACGCAGGCGACTCGACGGGGAACGGCACCGTCTCAGTGATCGACACGTCGACCAACACCGAGTTGACGACGATCGGCGTCGGAGGCATCCCGTATGGGGTGGCGGTCAGTCCAGACGGCACCCGGGCATATGTCACCAACCTGGGCGACGGCACCAGCGCCGGCAAGGTCTCGGTGATCGACACTTCGACCAACACTGAGTTGACAACGATCGACGTCGGCGTCGCCCCGGGCGCAGTAGCCTTCACTCCGGATGGCACTCGCGCCTATGTCACCAACGCCGGCAGCGGCACTGTTTCCGTGATCAACACCGCCGACAACACCGTATTGACCACTATCCCCGACCTTGGTGCCGCCCCAGGCTCCGTAGTGGTGCATCCTGACGGCACTCGTGCGTACGTCACACTCGACAACAACACGGTGGCGGTGATCGACACCTCCACCAATAGCGTGGTCACCAGCATTCCCGGCGTGGGTGACGGCCCGGTCGGTCTGGCAATCAGTCCCGGCGGGGACCGTGTCTACACGGTGAACACCACCTCCAACAGCGTGTCGGTGATCGACACGGCCACGAACACAGTGCTCACCACGATCACGGACGGCATCGCCGTGCCCGTCGGGGTGGCGGTCAGCGACGACGGGACACGGCTGTACGTCACCAACGGGATCGGTGCGGTATCGGCTTTCGACACTGCCACCAACGCCCGGATCACCACGCTCCGAGTTGGATCGGTGACCCCATCCGGCGGATTCGGGTTGGCTCTCAGTCCCAACGACAAGCGCCTCTACGTGGCTAACGCCAATGCCGACACCATCACCGTCGTCAACACCACCCGCATCCCCGCGGAATCGCCGACCCCAGTGGGCGACTACCCGGAGTCAGTGACCATCAGCCCTGACGGCTCGCGGGCCTACGTCGCCAACGAGGGCAGTGACAGTGTGTCGGTGATCGACACCACGACGCGCGCGGTGGTCGCGACAATTCCGGTCGGTGAAGGTCCGCGAAGCGTGGCAGTCACCCCGGACGGCTCTCGGGCGTACGTGACCAACTTCTTCGACCACACCGTGACGGTGATCGACACGACAGACAACAGCGTTGTCACCACGATTCCATTGACCGGTGAGTTTCCGATCGGAGTAGCGGTGAGCCCCGACGGGAGCTATGCATACGTCGGCGTCGCCTCCTCGGGACCATCGGTCAAAAGTGCCGTGGAAGTCATCGACACGGGAAGCAACACGTCGACCGGCGTAATCCCGTTTACGGTCGATTCGACAAGTGGTCACTCGATCGCCTTCAGCCCGGACGGAACCCGGGCATACGTCACCACCGACGTCGGTGGGTTCATCGGACCTCCCGGCCCCCGCCAACTGGCGATTATTGACACAACCACTGAGACCGCTATTGCCTCGATCCCCAATGGAGGCGACGAGGGAGTAGCGGTGACACCGGACGGCACTCGCGTCTACGCTGTGAGTTCTCAAGTCGGTCTGGTGAAGGTTTTCGATACCACAACAAACGAGTTGCTGACACAGATCAGCGTCGACAGCGCCCACGACGTCGCTATCAGTTCCGACGGCACGCGCGCCTATGTCACCAGCGGCAACACCGGAACCGTGGCAGTGATCGACACTGCGACCAACACCGTATTGACCACCATCGCAGTTGGGAATTCGCCGGACGGCGTAGCCGTCAGCCCCGACGGAACGCGCATCTACGTCACCAACACCCTCGATGACACCGTCTTGGTGGTCGCCGTTTGAGCCGACCGAATCGTCGGCGGTCTCAGCGCCCAGACCAGTCGTTCTACCCCGCACCGGCGTAGTCGACGCGCCAGTGCTTGATGCCATTGAGCCAGCTCACCCGGAGCCGCTCGGGCTTTTCCAATGGGCGTAGATTCGGCATCTCGTCGGCGATCGCGTTGAAGATCAGATCGATTGTCATCCTCGCCAGGTTCGTACGATGCAGTAGTGCGCGCCAGTGCCGCCAAAACCCACCTGCGGGTTGGGATCTCGCAGGATGTTGAACGTGTACGGGTCGTCGAAGACGTCCTCGTCGAAATTGGCCGAGCGGCAGAACATCACGACCCGGTCGCCCTTCTTGATCTTCACACCGGAGAGCTCGGTGTCCAACGCGGTGCGCAGAAAAGACGTCCGCGGTCGTTCCGCCGAGCGCGGTGCCGAAGGTCATCAGTGTGGACAGGAACGTCAGCAGTCGGCCGTCCGAGGAGTATTGGCGATCGCTAGTCGATTACTAGCCGAGTGCTTGGTAGATCAGCCTCGTGTATTTCTGCGTCCGCTCGGTACCGGCCGGGGTCACTTGGCCCATTTTGTTCATCACGTACGCGAAGGTCATGCGGCGGTCGGTGTCCATGACTGCCATCGAGCCACCCCAACCGCCCCAGTAGCAGATCCTTCCGTCGGGGATGTCAGGTACCGCCTCGGGGCAGGGCAGCGCGTAGCCGATGCCCCATCGCGACGGCATGAACAGCACCAGATCGATGCCGTTGGCCTGCTCCGCGAAAATCAGGTCGATGGTTTCGGGTCTCAACAACTGGGTGCCGTTTACGATGCCGCCCAACGAAACCGGCGACAGCGCGCGGACGAGTGACCGAGCGTTCCCGTGGCCGTTGGCAGACCCGATGTCCGCGTGCCGCCACCCGGTCGTCATCGCCGTCAGCGCCCCGTCCGAAGTGGGCGGTGTGACAGCGAACGTCTTGCGCATCGGATGGTCCTCAGGCACCGCATCGAGCGGCACGTCGAGCGGGGGAGCAGGGATCAGCTCGGCGATGCGGGCGGTGTCTTGATCCCGTGCACCGATCTGGAAGTCGGCCCCGAGCGGCTCGGCGATCTCTTCGCGCACAAACTGTTTCAGCGACTTGCCGGCGACCCGGCGAACGACCTCACCGATGAGGTGTCCGGTCGTCATCACGTGATAGCCCGAGGCGGTTCCTGGCGGCCACCACGGAGCCTGGGCGGCGAGTTGCGCGGTCGACTTCTCCCAGTCGTAGATGTCTTCGAGCGTGAACGGCATCTCCCACCCGGATACCCCCGACGTGTGACTCAGGATGTGCCGCACTTCGATGTCCTGCTTTCCGTTGGCGGCGAACTCCGGCCAGTACGTCGCGACGGAAGCGAATGGATCGATCAGTCCACGGTCGACCAGTATCAACGCGGCCAGAGCGGTCACGTTCTTGGTGCTCGAGAAGACGTTGACGATCGTGTCCTTCGACCACGGGCGCGACTTGGCCTCGTCCGCATATCCGCCCCAGACATCGACGACGAGTTCGCCGCCGATGTCGATGGCGATGGCGGCGCCGAGTTCACCGCCGCTGCTGACCTCTTCGGCCAGTGCGGCGACGACGTCCTCGAATCTGCTGTCGTAGTGCCCGTGCAGGACGCCGGTGGTGAAGTGGGCGTCGATCGCGGGATGGCTGTCGGCGATGCTCATCATCGGAACCTCCTCGAGTCGGATGAACCAACTCTGGGATTCGTCGCGGCGGAGAGCATTCGCCAAAGCACCTAAAAGCAGCGATGCGCTGTCGCAGGATTATCTAGGCCATTTGGCGGATGTTCGCCGGCGGTGGCGGCCGCATGCTGGTCAGCATGCCCGAGACCGGCCGACGTGCGGATACGCCGCCGTTGAACGGGAGCGACCTTGGCGTGAGTGTGCTGCCGACAGGAACGGTGACGCTGCTGCTCGCGGACGTCGAAGGCTCGACGCGGCTGTGGCAGACGCGGCCGGACGACATGAGCGCGGCCATCGCACGGCTCGACCGAACCCTCGCTGACATAGTTCCCGCACACAATGGGGTGCGCCCGGTCGAGCAAGGCGAAGGGGACAGCTTCGTGATCGCCTTCGCTCGCGCCAGTGACGCCGCCGCGTGCGCCCTGCAGTTGCAACTGGCGCCGCTGTCGCCGATCAGCCTGCGGATCGGAATCCACACCGGTGAGGTGCAACTCCGCGACGAGGCAAACTACATCGGACCCACCATCAATCGCGCTGCACGGCTACGCGACCTGGCGCACGGCGGCCAAACGGTGCTGTCGGCGACGACGCACGACCTGCTCATCGATGCGCTGCCTCCTGGCACATGGATAGTCGACCTGGGCTCACACTCGTTGCGGGACTTCCCGCGGCCCGAGCGCGTGGTGCAGCTGAGTCATGCGGACCTGCGCAGCGATTTCCCGCCGCTACGTGCGCCCAACAGCACTGCGACACAGCACTTTCCGGCACCGCTGACCAGCTTCGTCGGACGAGGCGCAGAGATCGAATCGGTGCGGCGCGCCGTTTCGGATAACCGGTTGGTGACACTGACGGGGGCAGGCGGTGTCGGTAAGACGCGCCTGGCAATGCAGGTCGCCGCCCGGATGCACAGCTCGTTCGGCGACGGCGTTTGGTACGTCGATCTTGCACCCATCACCGAACCTGACGTCGTTCCGGTGGCGGTGACGCGGGCGCTTGGCCTGCCCGACCAAGCGGGGCGGTCCACGATGGACACGCTCACGCGGGTGATCGCCGGCCGACACATGCTGATGGTGCTGGACAACTGCGAGCACCTGATCGACGCGTGCGCTGCGCTGGCCGTCGACCTCCTGGCAGCGTGTCCAGCGGTGATCCTGCTGGCAACCAGTCGTGAACCGTTTCGAGTCGAGGGGGAGATCGCCTGGCAGGTGCCGTCCCTTTCGTTGACCGACGAGGCGATCGCGTTGTTCACCGACCGCGCCCGGCACGTTCGGCCGGATTTCACCGTCACCCACGACAACTCAGCGACAGTCACCGAGATCTGCCGGCGTCTGGACGGCATACCACTGGCGATCGAGCTCGCGGCCGCTCGGGTTCGGGCGCTGTCGCTGCCGCAGATTCTCGACAGCCTGCACGACCGGTTCCGACTCCTGACGGGCGGTGCGCGAAAAGCCGTGCGCCGCCAACAGACGCTGCGGGCGTCGGTGGACTGGTCGCATGCCTTGCTCACCGACTCGGAGCGGACCCTGTTCCGGCGGGCGTCGGTGTTCATGGGCGGGTTCGACCTCGACGCCGCCCAGTCCGTCTGCGGCGACACCGACGTCGAGCGCTATCAGACCCTCGATCAACTCACACTGCTCATCGACAAGTCGCTCATCATTGCGGACGACAGCCCGTTCGGCACGCGTTACCGGATGCTGGAAACTGTTCGTCAGTATGCGTCGGAGAAGCTCGGCGAATCGGGCGAGGCCGGCGTTGTACGGACCCGCCACCGCGACCATTACACCGCGATGACCGCGGTATTGAACGCCCCCGGCCGTTCCGACTATCTGCGGCAGATCGAACAAGCCGAACTCGAGATGGACAACCTGCGGGCCGCGTTCGCGTGGAGTTGCGAAAACGCCGACACCGCAATCGCACTCAAGCTCGCATCTGCGCTGCAGCCGTTGTGGCTCACCCGCGGCCGTGTGCAGGAGGGTGCGGCGTGGTTCGACGCCGCACTACCGGATGTCGGGGCGGTGAACGTCGACGTGTCGCCCGCAGTTCGCGCCGCAGCATTGGCCGACAGAGCCTCGCTCGAGGCCGTGCAAAACAGCCTCAAGGTCGACGAGGCGCTCGAAGCCCTTGCGATCGCCCGCGAACTGGACGACTCGGTATTGGTGCTGCGGGCGCTCACGGCTTGCGCGGGCATCCACGCCTTCGATGTCACAGCCGCAGACGCGTACTTCGCCGAGGCGCTCGATCTCGCCCGCGCGCTCGACGACAAGTGGCGACTGAGCCAGGTGCTCGCATGGCGGGCGTACGCCTGCATCACCGGCGGCGGTGACCCGATCGCGGCCGGCAAGGCGGCAGAAGAGGGCCGTGAGGTCGCCGACTCGATCGGTGACGGTTACAGCTCACGGATGTGCCGATGGTCGATCGCAATGACGCAGTGCATGCGGGGCGACCTCGGGGGAGCCGTCGCCGGGTTCCGCGATGTGGTGGCGGAAGCTGAGAATGCGCACGACACGGTTTGGCAGGGGGGCGGCCTTGTCAGTCTGGGCCACATGCTTGCCCGCCTCGGCGATTCGGAGGCGGCTGTGACCGCGGGGCTGGCGGCAGTGGAGGCGGCGGCAGACTTCGGAGGGTTCAATCAGGGCTTTGGATATGCCTCGTTGGCGGTCGCCCGACTATCCGCGGGTGATGTCGACGGAGCCGCGCAAGCTGCCGAAGAGGCGTGGGAATTGATGAGCGTCCAACCCGAGTTGACCGCAGTCAACGTCATCCCCCTCGCGCAGGTTGCGCTCGCGCGCGGCGATCTGGAGACCGCGAGACGTTGGGCCGACGCTGCGATCGAGGTGGCCCGCGGAATGCATCGGATGATGGCGCTGGCGACTCGTGCAGGAATTGCGATCGCCCAGCACGACATGGTCCAGGCCGAGCGCGATGCTTATGAATCGTTGACCATGGCGGTCGACCTCAACGGATTGATCGTCGTGCCCGAACTGCTCGAGTGCCTGTCAGTGCTCGCAGCAGCCAAGGGAGATCCGACGGCAGCGACGCGCTTGCTCGGCGCCGCGGATTCCGCACGCGGGTCGACAGGGTATGTGCGCTTGAAGATCTACGAAGATGCTTACGAAGTCGGACTCATCGCCATGCGTGACGCCCTGGGCGACAAGGAGTTCGAGCAAGCCTGGTCGCAAGGCGCAGCGCTTTCCACCCGAGAGGCGATCGCCTACGCGCAACGCCGTCGCGGTGCACGCAAGCGTGCCGACATCGGTTGGGAATCACTGACTCCAGCCGAACTCAACGTTGTACGGCTTGCCGGTGAAGGCCTGTCCAACAAGGACATCGCCGAGCGTCTCTTCGTTTCACCACGAACGGTGCAGGCACACCTCAGCCACGTCTTCTCGAAGCTGGGAGTCACCTCGCGAGTGCAGCTCGCGCAGATGGCGATGCGACAAGCGCCGCTTTAGGCCGAGGTGCCGGCTCCGGCGTAGTCGACTCGCCAGTGCTTTATGCCGTTGAGCCAGCCAGACCGGAGCCGCTCGGGCTTCTCCAATGGACGTAGGTTCGGCATCTCGTCGGCGATCGCGTTGAAGATCAGATCGATCGTCATCCGCGCCAGGTTTGCGCCGATGCAGTAGTGCGCACCCGTACCGCCGAATCCCACGTGCGGGTTGGGATCTCGCAGGATGTTGAACGTGTACGGGTCGTCGAACACGTCCTCATCGAAGTTGGCCGAACGGTAGAACATCACCACCCGGTCGCCCTTCTTGATCTTCACGCCGGACAGCTCGGTGTCTTCGAGCGCGGTGCGCTGAAACGACGTCACCGGCGTGGCCCAGCGCACGATCTCATCGGCGGCCGTCGGCGGACGCTGCTTCTTGAACAGCTCCCACTGGTCGGGGAATTCGGTGAACGCCATCATGCCCTGGGTGATGGAGTTGCGGGTCGTCTCGTTCCCGGCCACGGCCAACAGGATGACGAAGAATCCGAACTCGTCGTCGGTGAGCTTGTGTCCTTCGACGTCAGCCTGCACCAACTTGGTGACCAGGTCGTCGCCGGGATTCTTGCCCCGCTCGGCCGCCATCTGCATGCCGTACATGATCAGCTCGACAGAAGCGGCGGTCGGGTCGTTGCGCGAGTACTCCGGATCCTGGTCGCCGACCATCTGGTTCGACCAGTCGAACAGCTTCTTGCGGTCCTCCTGCGGCACACCCATCAGCCCGGCGATCGCCTGCAGCGGCAACTCGCACGCGACCTCTTCGACGAAATCTCCGGAACCTTCCGCGGCGGCGACCTTGACGATGTTGGCCGCCCGCGCGCGAAGTTCCTCGCGCAGCGACTCGACGGCACGCGGGGTGAACGCGCGCGAGACGATCTTGCGCAGGTGCGTGTGATGCGGGGCATCCTGGTTGAGCAGGACGACCTTGCCTCCCTCCAGCGACGCCGGATCGGCCTCGTCGCGGTACCGCGGCAACGCCGTCTTCTGGTTGCTGGAGAACACGTCGCTGCGCCGCGATATCTCCTTGACGTCCTTGTGCTTGGTCACCACCCAGAAGCCGTCGTCGCCGAAGGCGAGGTTGCCCTTGGTCTGCTCGTTCCACCAGATCGGCGCGACCTTGCGCATCTCCGCGAGTTCCTCGACCGGAAGCCGTTCGGCGTAGATGTCGGGATCGGTGAAATCGAAGCCGGGCGGAAGGTTCGGAATCGGCATGGTTGCATCCCTTGCATGACGTGGTCTAGTGCCCCTCCCGCATACCTACACCACAGCTGAGGGCGGTGCGGCGGGTTGAGGAAACTCCACGCAAATGCCGAAGTGGAACGTGTTCTCCACGACGCGGTTTTTGACGGCTTCGTCACAACGAGCGCAGGCGTAACAAATCTGCGACACTGTTCGATGCCAGAATGACGCCGTCGCAGTACCAGTGCGGTTGCGGGACGGCGACCCGGAGAGGAGGCCGCGTGGGGATCGTCATCGACCCGAGGAAAGTGTCGTTGCTCAGCGCGGGTATCGCCGCGGCGCTGTTCGCCGCTCCGCAGGCGGTTGCCGAGCCTCCCGTGCCGGTTCCACCGCCGCCACCGCCGGCCGCCCCGAGCGCCCCAGTTGCCGTCGTGGCGGCTTCGGCACCGGCGCCCGCCCCGGGAGCCGATGCGCCGGCGCCCGCCGGAGCGCCGACACCACCACCGCCGCCGCAGGGCGTGTCCCACCTCGCGAGCCCGGACTCGCTGCCGCCGGGCACCACGATGGACCCCAGCGTGCGGGCGAACGACCGCCCCAACGTCAACTATCTGAAGGATCTGTGGCACGCCGTGCAGAACCAGGAGATCAGCGGTAAAGAAGCGTTGATCATGGGCCTCTCGCAGCGCCGCCTGAACGCGCCGTACCCGCAGCAGGCGCCGGGGCCGAACGTGCCGATGTCGCCGGGCAATCCCCCCGCGGGGCCGCCGCCACCAGCGCCGCCTGTGCCTGCGCCTGCGCCGCCCGCGCCTGCGCATCCCGCCGCAGGACCGCCGCCGGCGCCTGCACCGGCACGGTAACCCTCTGCTGTCGGGCTTTGCTCGAATTACCCGAGCAGAGCTTCAGATTCGACGGCGGCAATCCGCGCGGGCACATGCTTGTGCCACGGCGTACCCGCGTAGGGGTCGCGCCAGTCGCTCGACGTGAGTGAGTTCGGCGCGACCCCGGGGACGCGCCGATGTCCGTCGTCGTCGACGAAATCAAGCCCGAATCCATTCGGCAGGGACGCATGTCCGGGCAGCATCGCTTCGCTGACCTCCACGCTCGCCTCGACGCTGCCCGCGGCGGTGGTGATGCGCGCTCTGCCGCCGTCGACCAGCCCGAGCGCCTCGGCGTCCTCGACGCTCACCCGCAGGGCCCCGTCACCGTCACGTTTGCGCCAGGTCGGGTCGCGGAAGATGTCGTTGGCGGTGTAGGCGCGCCGTTCGCCCGCCGAAAGCACGATCGGGAACTCCGGGCTCACCAGCTCCGTGCGCTCGGCTTGCAAAGCCCTTATCTCGTCGAGCATCTCGGGGATGTGCAGCGCGATCTTGTCATCGGCGTGGCTGATCAAGGAGAAGTCGTCGGAGTACTCGTGCACGGTGAACGTCACCCCGGACCGACCCGCAAGGATCGCGTCGAACAGCGCGTTGCCGTCCGCGTGCCCGGCCCGCCGCACCGCGTCCGGATAGCTCATGGCGGCCTTCTGCGCCAGCCCCCACAGTGCCGCGGCGCCCGAAAGTCCCTGCGGCAGAGTCGGCCCCAATGTCTCGTAGAGTACGAACGGCAAGACTTTGGCAAGTGCGGGGCTGGTGGCGACCGCTTGCAGGAAGGCTTGCGTGTAAGCCTCTCGGCCTTCGTTTGCGGCCGCGCGAAGCGGTTGCAGATCGGCCTCGGCGACGAAGTTCAGCGCGCGCATCAGGCGAGCCCAGATCTCGGGTTCGGGCAGCGTGCCGTCGAGCGGCGGCAACAGCGGATGACGCAGGTGAAAAGTGTTGTGCGGAAACTCGAGATTGAAGAACGTCGCCTCACACTTCTCGTACTGGCTCGCCGCGGGCAGCACGTAGTGCGCCAGCCGCGCCGTCTCCGTCATGGCCACGTCGATGACCACCATCAATTCGAGTGAGACGAACGCCTCCCGGCAGGCGGCGGAGTCGGCCAACGAATGCGCCGGGTTGCTGCTCTCGACGATCATCCCGCGGAAGCGGTCGGGGTGGTCGGTCGCAATCTCCTGTGGCACAACGTTGCTCGGGATCAGACCACCCACAATCGGCGCACCCGTGACCGGTGTACGGCCCACGGCTGGGGTGTGGCGGAACAGCGGCCCGAACGACGAGTGCAGGTGCTGGCCGCCGGGTTTGGCGAAGTTACCGGTGAGGATCCACAGCAGCTTGTTCAGATAGGAGCACAGCGTGCTGTTCGGCGCTTGTTGGACGCCGAGGTCCTCGAACACGGACACACTGGCTGCTGCGCCGATCCGTCGCGCCGCCGCCCGGATCAGTTCGGCGTCGACGCCGCACCGCAGCGCGTAGTCGTCGACGGGAACGTCGCGCAGCGCGTCGGCAACCGGCTGCACGCCGTGCACGTGCTGCGCGAGAAAGGTTTCGTCGCAGAGGTTTTCCTGCACCAGGACAGCCGCGAGCGCCGCCAGCACCCAGGCGTCGGTACCCGGTCGCCCCCGCAAGTGGTAGTCGGCCATCTTCGCGGTGTCCGTGACCACCGGGTCGATGACGATCATCGAACGGGCAGGGTCTCTTGCGATCTCGTTGAGCACGGTGCGCGCCCGCGGGAAGCTCTGCGACATCCACGGGTTCTTTCCGACGAACACCGACACCTCGGCGTGTTCGAACTCGCCGCGGGTGTGCCCGCCGTAGAGCTGCGCGTCGATCCACGCCTCACCGGTCTTCTCCTGGGCCAGGGCGTTTGACCGGTAATGCGAGCCGAGCGCTTTGAGGAAGGCGCCGCTGTAGGCGCCGCCGAGGTGGTTCCCCTGCCCGCCGCCGCCGTAGTAGAAGATCTTGTCGCCGCCGTAGGTGTCGGCGATGCGCCGGAAGCCCGCGGCGACCTCGGCGATCGCGGTGTCCCAGTCGATCTCCTCGTAGCTTCCATCGGGTCTGCGCCGCATCGGAGATGTCAGGCGAGCGCGGTTGTTCTGATAGTGGTCGAGGCGCAGGACTTTGTTGCACGTGTACCCCTGCGACGCGGGATGCGCCTTGTCACCGCGGATCTTGGCCAGCTTGCGGTCGTCGAGTTGCACGACGATGCCGCAATTGCATTCGCACAGGATGCATGCCGTCGGCTGCCATTCACTCATCGCTCGGACTTCCCTTCCGGTATCGCGGCCTCGAGAAGTTCCCGAAGTTGACGGTGCACGAGTTCGAGGGGCTTCACCTCGCGCGAGGTGCGGGCGACGACGATGGCTCCCTCGAGCGCGGTGAGGATCAGGGTCGCCAACTCCTCGGCGCGGCCCGCGCCCACGCCGTCGGCCGTCAGCCGTTCGGCGATCAGCCGGGTCCAGCGCGCGAACGCGGCGGCGGCGCGGTCGACCACTGGGGCGAAATCGTCCTTGCTGCCGGATTCGACGGCGACCGCGACGACCGGGCATCCGGCGCGAAAGTCGCTGCCCACGAGCTGCTTTCGGAAGCCCCGGACCACCGCGTCGAGCACCTCGACGCCGCTGCCCGCTTTTTCGATACGCGACGCCAGGTAGTCGCCCGCGAAGTCGACGGCCTCACAGAGCAGCTGGGTCCGGCCGCCAGGGAAGTAGTGGTAGGCCGAGCCGCGGGGTGCGCCGCTGTGGGCGAGCACGTCGGCGATCGCCGTCGGGTGTGCGCCGCGCTCCCGGATCAGCAGTGCCGCCGAGGCGACCATCCGCTCCCGATGACTGCCCATGCTCCGACCCCTCCGCTCCAGCTATGTATGTCACCTTACATAACCGCGGGCCGGCGAGCCACCACTTCGCGAATGTTCAGTGCTCGACCGGGACCGGCGCCGCCTGCTAACGCCGCTCCCGGAGTGTCTACAGGAAATGCCCACGTAGCGAGCGACAACGTCGGGGGCCTAGGACCGACTGCAACGCTGTCGCTCGCTACGTGGGCAATTTCAAAGGTGTCTCCCGCGCGGCGAGACGGGAATCAGACCGACGCGGCCTCGTTGATCGCGTCGAGCCGCCCGGTCGCCTCGAGATACTCCTGCACCCAGCGCTCGATCACTGTCGACGTCTTCTCGACCTTGGTGAACTGGCCGACGACCTGGCCGATCGGGTTGAACGCCACGTCGACGGACTCGTTGGGGTACTTGTGCGTCGCGGCGACGGCCATCCCCGACACCATGTACTGCAGCGGCATCCCCAGCGGTTTGGGGTTGTTCGGGTCCTCCCACGCCTCGGTCCAGTCGTTGCGCAACATCCGCGCGGGCTTACCGGTGAACGACCGGCTGCGCACGGTGTCGCGGCTGGTGGCCTTGACGTAGGCGGCGTGCTGCACCGGCGTGTTCTCCGACTCCTCGACCATGACCCACTGCGAACCGGTCCAGGCGCCCTGAGCGCCCAACGCCAGTGCCGCAGCGATCTGCTCGCCACTGCCGATCCCGCCGGCGGCCAGCACCGGTACCGGAGCCACCTCCTTGACGACCTGCGGCCACAGCACGATCGAGCCGATCTCACCGCAGTGACCGCCCGCTTCGCCGCCCTGCGCGATGATGATGTCGACGCCCGCGTCGGCGTGCTTCCGCGCTTGCGACGGCGAACCGCACAGCGCGGCGACCTTGCGGCCCTGCGCGTGGATGTGCTTGATCATGTCGGGCGGCGGCGTGCCCAGCGCGTTGGCGATCAGCGTGCACTTCGGATGCTGCAGCGCGACCTCCACCTGCGGGGTCGCGGTCGCCTCGGTCCAGCCGAGGAGCTGCAACGCATCGTCGTCGCTGTGCTCGACCGGCACACCGTGGTCGGCGAGGACCTTCTTGGCGAAGTCGATGTGCTCCTGCGGCACGAGGTCGTTGAGCGTCTTCTTGAGCACCTCGGGCGACAGGTCGGCCGCATCCATGCCCTCGTACTTGTTGGGGATCACGATGTCGACGCCGTACGGGTGGTCGCCGATGTTCTCGTCGATCCACTTGAGCTCGATCTCGAGCTGTTCGGGGGTGTAGCCCACCGCCCCGAGCACGCCGAAGCCGCCGGCCTTGCTCACGGCGACGACCACGTCGCGGCAGTGGGTGAACGCGAAGATCGGATACTCGATGCCGAGGTCGTCACAGATAGGGGTGCGCATGCCTGCTCCTTCGTGGGCCGCCACAAATTGAAACGTGTTCTAGTTTAGTACACGGCCCGGATCGGCGGGCCTGGCTCAGTCGTATCCGATCAGGCGGCGCAGCGACATGCGCCGCCGAGCACCCGACCCCTCCAGCCGCAGCACCGGCCAGCCGCGCTCGGCGGCCATCGCGGCGAGGCCGGGGCGGGGATTCACCGGCCTGGGGTTTCCGACTGCCGCCATCAGCACCGCGTCCTCGTCGCCGTCGGCATAGAAGTAACTGCGTTGCAACACAACGTCATTGGCCGTGCAGAAATCCTGGACCGCGGTGGACTTCCGGCCGCCCCAGATGACCGGCTTGACGATCCGGCCGGTGAGCCGCCCAGCCTCGTCGAGCTCGAAGTGGTTGCACAGCACGTGGTCGATGCCGGTGAACCGCGCGACCGGTTCGGCGTGGATGGTCAGCGCCGAACTGCTGAGCACCACGGTGTGACCACGCTGCTGGTGCGCTTGCACGATCTCGTGCATGTAGGGAAACACGCGCGCCGCGACGCGCTCGACGAAGAGCCGCTCGCCGAGCTCGTCGAGTTCGGCCAGCGATTCGCCGCGAAGATAGCCCGCCGCCCGGGTCAGCAACCGCTCGAACTGCATGCGGCCCAACCGGTATCGCAGCGCCGCCTCGACGACGCCGAGCACTTCGCCGATGCGCGCCTGCCTGCGCCGGATGCGGTCGGCGGCGTGCGCGGTGGCGGTGAACCCGTCGACAAGCGTCCCGTCGAGGTCGAAGAACGCACCCACCTGCGGCCCCTCCGGGCTCGCGGCGATTTCGGCGACCGGGTCCGGCGCCACCGGTTGCACGCTCATAACGCGATCAGCCTAGCCACCGGCGATTCTTGCCGCCGGACGGCAACCCGCACATGTCGACTGCCTGCGCGTCACACCGATCGACGTTTTATCGCGCGCTTCTCGCAACTCTGCTGGCGAACGTCGATCGGTGCGACTACTGATGCGAGCCAGCCGCGTACAGCCCCGTGCCGGTGACCAGCGGCATGTCCAGCGTCGTGCGGATACCGGGCGCGGCCGCCACGACGTCGGGGATCGCGTTGACGATGCGCCCGGCGGCGGCCAGGATCGCGGCGTAGTTGTGGTCCCCGTTGCGGCTCGTCGGGCAGATGTCCATGGTGTAAGACGGCTCGCCGGTGATCTCGACGCGATATGAACCGCCGGGCTGCGCGGGCTGCGCCCAGTCCGGCCGCAGATCGCCGCGCAGCCGCGTCACATGCTCGACGACGATGACCGGCTTGCCCGCAACCATGCCCTCGATCTCGAAGCGCACCGCCGCCACCGTGCCCTTCTTGATGGTGCCGACCGCGACGTCGAAATCCTCGGGGGCCGGCTCCTGCTCGACGCGGTCGCGGATCGCGTCGATCTCGATGCCAAGGCCCGCAGCCAGTTGGCGGATCGCGGTGCCCCAGGCAATGCTCAGCACACCCGGCTGGTAGAGCATCGGCAGGTCGCCGATCTCGTTGCCGAAGCCCATCACATCGAACATCACCGTCGCACCGTCGTAGCTTGCATAGTCGGCGATCTCCATCGTGCGGATCTGCTCGATGCTCTGACAGGTTCCGGCCAGCGCGAAGGGGAGCAGGTCTGTCACGAAGCCTGGATCGACCCCGCTCATGAAGACGGTCGAATCACCCTCTCGCGCAGCATCTTCGATCCGCTGGATGTACTTCTCCGGAATTACCTGCCAGGGGTACTGCAGCACGCCGAGCCCGGACCCGACGACGTCGATGCCGGCGGCCAGGATCTTGCGCACGTCGGCCATCGCGTCGGGCAGCCGTGTGTCGCCCATCGCGCAGTACACGATGCACTGCGGCTCGGCTGCGATGATCTCGTCGAGGTCGCTGATCGCGGTGACGCCGGTGGTGACGTCCAGTCCGGCCAACTCGCCGGCGTCCTTGCCGACCTTGGCATCCGAGCAGACCCACACCCCGGTCAGCTCGAACCGCGCATCGTCGACGAGTTGCCGGAGCGCGAGGCTGCCGCAGTTGCCGGTCCCGATGAGCGCCACACGAATAGCCATGGCGAGCAGTATGCGTGGTACGCACCGAAATTGGAACAGGTTCTAGTTGCTCAGGGTGGTGCGGTAGCCTGACGCCCCATGGGACGCGTGGACGACAAGGTGGCACTGATCAGTGGCGGCGCGCAAGGGATGGGCGCCGCCGACGCCCGGGCTCTGGTCGCCGAAGGCGCCAAGGTCGTGATCGGTGACATCCTCGACGAGAAGGGCAAGGCGCTGGCCGACGAGATCGGCGAGTCGGCCCGCTACGTCCATCTCGACGTCACCCAGGCCGACCAGTGGGAGGCCGCGGTCGCCACCGCGGTCGACGAGTTCGGCAAGCTCAACGTGCTGGTGAACAACGCGGGCACGGTGGCGCTCGGTCAGATCGGCCAGTTCGACATGGCCAAGTGGCAGAAGGTCATCGACGTCAATCTGACCGGTACTTTCCTCGGGATGCAGCACTCCGTCGAGGCGATGAAGGCGGCTGGCGGCGGCTCCATCATCAACATCTCGTCGATCGAGGGGCTGCGCGGCGCGATCATGGTGCATCCGTACGTGGCCTCGAAGTGGGCGGTGCGTGGGCTGACGAAGTCCGCGGCGCTCGAGTTGGGCCCGCACAACATCCGGGTGAACTCTGTGCACCCGGGCTTCATCCGCACGCCGATGACCAAACACTTTCCCGACAACATGCTGCGGATCCCGCTGGGCCGCCCGGGTCAGCCCGAGGAAGTCGCGACGTTCGTGGTTTTCCTGGCCAGTGACGAGTCGCGGTACTCGACGGGCGCCGAGTACGTCATGGACGGCGGCCTCACCAACGACGTCCCGCACAAATAGCGGCGCCGCCAACGTCAGTCGACGGCGGCGAAGTTGACGGTCGCCGTGGCGCCGACCTCGTCGTCGTTGCCGCGGTAGATGTCGACCTGCACGACGGCCGAGCGCTTTCCGGTGCGCAAGATGCGCGCGACCGCACGGGCCGGCCCGACCTTGATCGGCCGCAGGTAGCGGATGAACAGATCGGTGGTGGCGATCCCGTGCCCGAACGGGGTGGCCCGCGCGGCCAGTTGGCCCGCGGTGACGTCGGCCATCGTCGCGATCAACCCGCCCTGCAGACCGCCCGCGGTGTTGACGGTGCGCTCGTCGACGGGCATCTCCATCGTCACGGTGCCCTCGGCCGACGGCACCTCGGTCAGGCCGAGTTGATCGAACAACTCGCGAAGCGACTTCGGCGCGGTCATGGGTAACGACATTACCGCTCTGCGGCGCCACCGCAGCGACCCGTAGTGTCGTAGGTCGTGAGCGCACGCGCGGGCATCGTCGTCACCGGCACCGAGGTCTTGACCGGCCGGGTGCAGGACCTCAACGGACCTTGGCTGGCCGATCGACTGCTGGAGCTGGGCGTCGAGCTGGCGCACATCACGCTCTGCGGCGACCGGCCCGGCGACATCGAGGCACAGCTGCGGTTCCTGGCCGCCGAGGGCGTGGACCTGATCGTCACCAGCGGCGGTCTCGGCCCCACCGCCGACGACATGACCGTCGAGACAGTGGCACGCTTCACTGGCCGAAACCTGGTGCTGGACAAGCGACTTGAAGCCAAGATCGCCGACATCGTCGCACGCCTGATGGCGCGATTCCCCGACGTCGACGCCGAGGCGATCCAGGCCTCGAACCGCAAGCAGGCGCTCATCCCCGAAGGCGCCGACGTCATCGATCCCGTGGGCACCGCACCGGGTGTCGTGGTGCCGGGTACGCCGACGGTGGTCGTGCTTCCCGGCCCGCCCCGCGAGCTGCAGCCGATGTGGCCGCTGGCGCTGCAGACCGCCGCAGTGCAGGAGGCGATCGCGGGCCGCACGGCGTATCAGCAGGAGACTGTGCGGATGTTCGGGCTGCCGGAGTCCGGGCTTGCCGACACGCTGCGCGACGCCGAACGAAGCATCCGCGGTTTCGAGCGACTCGAGATCACCACGTGTCTGCGGCGCGGCGAACTCGAGGTGGTCACCCGCTACGAGCCCGACGCCGCCGACACCTACCGCGAGCTGATGGTCCTGCTGCGTGACCGGCACGGTGAGGCGATCTTCTCCGAGGACGGCTCGCGCGTCGACGAGCAGGTCGCCCGGCTGTTGAGCGGCCGGCGCATCGCGACCGCCGAGTCCTGCACCGGGGGATTGCTGGCCGCCCGGCTGACCGACCTCGCGGGGTCGTCGGCCTACGTCGCCGGCGCGGTGGTGTCCTATGCCAACGACGCGAAGGTGGGGCTGCTCGGAGTGGATCCGGCGCTGATCGAAGCGCACGGCGCGGTGTCCGAACCGGTCGCCGAAGCCATGGCCGACGGTGCGGTGAACCGGTTCGGCGTCGACACCGCGATCGCGATCACCGGCGTCGCGGGCCCGGGCGGTGGGACAGCCGAAAAACCGGTCGGCACAGTGTGTTTCAGCCTGAAGCTGACCGACGGTCCCACCGTCACCAGGACACTGCGGTTGCCCGGCAACCGCGCCGACATCCGCGATCGGTCGACCACCGTCGCGATGCACATGCTCCGTCGCGCGCTGAGCTGACGGCAGTTGCAGCCGCGCTGGGCCGGTCGGCTAACGTACTCGCGACACAGGAGGTACTACCCGATGACCGCAAACGCGCGCGAGGAGATGTCCGAACGCGCCACGCAGGCCGGATGGCATCGCCGTGACGCCGACCGCACCGACTACTACACCCGCGCTCCGGTGCGGGTGCATGTGATCTGGCAGGGGCCCGATGCAATCAGCGGGGGCGCGCTCTACCACGACGACATGCTGATGGCATACAGCCGGGACCTGGCGACGGTGTCCGGCTGGTTGAACCGCTGAGCGCGGTCCGACCGTCAAGAGTCGCCGTACTCGTCCCAGACTTTCATCATCGTCTCGAGGATCTCCTCGGCCCGGCCCAGACCCGCGAGGTGGCTTTCACCCGGCATGGGGTAGAGCTGAGCGTCGGCGAGCCGGGACACCACATGCTCTCCGTGCTTGTACGGGACGATGTGGTCGGCGTCGCCGTGCCACCAGCGCACGGGCACGGTGATCTCGTCGAGGCGGAATCCCCAGTCTCTGGCGAACACGACGATGTCGGAGAACGGCGCGGCCAGCTGCTTGCGGCTGCCGTTGAGCAGGTCGTCGAGGAACATCGCCTTGATCTCCGGGCGCGCCAGCAGGCGACGGTCGGCCTCCGGCGACACCCGGCCGTACAGGTCGGCGGCCGGCGACGCAACCGGCTTGATGAACCGGATGAGCGCCGAGGCCACCAACCCGATGGGCGTGCCCGCGTACTGCAGCAGCGGCGCGACCCGCGTGCCGAGGTTGCCCATCAGTCCGCCCTTGATCGCGTCCACCCCCACCGTCGGGGCGACACCGCCGATCACGCCGACTGCGACCACCCGGTCGGGCATCGCCGCGGCACATCCGAGCGTGTACGGGCCGCCGCCGGACAGTCCGACGACCACCATCTTGTCGATGCCGAGCGTGTCCGCGATGGTGCGCAGGTCTTCGGCGAACGCGACGACGGTGTCGTATCGGTGCGGGGTCGACGATCCGATACCGGGCCTGTCGAGACCGATCAGCCGGATGTTGGCCTTCTCGGCGTAAACCCGCGCCTCCATCGGGATCTGGCGTCGGGCTCCGGGGGTGCCGTGCAGCCAGAAGACCGCGCGGCCTTGCGGATCACCGAACTCGGCGAAGCCGATGCGGCGGTCCTCACCGACGGCGACGTTCCCTTCGAGCTTGGGGCGGGCGATTGCGACAACCATGACCGAAGTGTCTCATGGGGCCCGTGGGCGATTTCGCGCTATACCGCCCGGAACACGTACGACGCCGAGGTGATGACCCGGTCGTCGACGCCTTCGTCGTGCATCAGCACCCGCACCGCGACGGTGCCGGCGGGCCCGCGTACCGGTTCGGCGTCCAGCCGGAACGGGCCGGCCTTGCCACGGGCCATGAACATCACATGGCACGACACCCCGTGCAGGCGATCAGTGCCCGCGAGATCGGCCGCGGCATCGATCGCCGCGGTCTCGAGCATGACGAACTGCGGTCCCACGTGGAGCGCGGCATCCGGCGAGGCGACCTCGGCTGACAGTTCGGGCAGCCCCCAGCGACCGTCGGGCCTGCGGCGACCGCCGAACACCTGCCACAGTGGCGGAAGGTCGGGGGAGTCGACCACCTCCAGGGGGTTGGCTTCCATCCGTTCCAGGCCGTCCGGGGGCGTGCCGATGCTGACACCTTGGCCCTCGATCAGCGCGAGTACACGGGTGGAGTCGTCGGCGTCGACGATCTTGGCCCGGCTGTAACCCATCTGGCGGCCCACCCGCAGTTCTTCGGACACCACTTCGATGCGGCGCACGTCGATGCCGGGGTCGACGATCTGGCAGGAGTGGATGACCGGGTTGGGCACCGCCTCCAGGTCGGACATGTGGCCGCTCTCGGGCGCCGAGATGCCGAGCACGGCGAACAGCAGTCCGCCGGCCGCGTCGCGCATGTCGCGGCGGACGGCGACGGTGTTGTCCTCGTCGACGAGGTCCATCTGGGCGTAGCTTCGCCCGATGTAGCGGTAGCTGAGCAGCCCACCCCAGCGCCTGCGCAGTTCCTCGGCGTACTCCTCGGGCGAATCGGTCAGCTCCCGGATATCACGCAACACGCGGCACTCCTGTCTGAAGCCGTTTCCCGCCCAATCGCGGCGGCATCGACCATCATGGCGCTATCGAACAGGGGAGGCGCCGTGGACAGCACGATGCAGGACTTTCCGCTGACCATAACCGGCATTCTCCGGCACGGCACCGGCTGGCACTCCAACCGTAAGGCCATCACGGCGACGGCCGGCGGACACCGTGAGGTCAGCTATGGCGAGCTCGGAACCCGGGTGGCGCAGCTGGCACATGGCTTGCGCTCGCTCGGTGTGACAGGCGGACAGCGGGTGGCCACGTTCATGTGGAACAACCAGGAGCATCTGGAGACGTACTTCGCCGCGCCGGCCATGGGCGCCGTGTTGCACACACTCAACATCCGGTTGGCCGCGGAGCAGATCGCGTTCATCGCCAACCAGGCCGAGGATTCCGTTGTGCTGGTGGATATGTCACTCGCCGGGCTGCTCGCCCCGATCCTGCCGGAGTTGAGGACGGTGCACACCGTGGTGGCGGTCGGTGAAGGCGATGTCTCCGAACTCGCCGCCGGGGGCCGCGCGGTGATCCGCTACGACGAGCTCATCGCCGGCCAGCCGCCCGAGTACGACTGGCCCGATCTCGACGAGAAGAGCGCCGCCGCAATGTGTTACACCAGCGGGACGACCGGCGACCCGAAAGGTGTTGTCTACAGCCACCGCTCGACCTACTTGCATTCGATGGCGCTGTGCATGGCCGACTGCGTCGGTCTCGTCGGCGGCGACCGCGTGTTGCCGATCGTGCCGATGTTCCATGCGAACGCGTGGGGCCAACCGTATGCGGCGATGATGGCGGGAGCGGATCTGCTGCTGCCCGACCGTTTCCTGCAGGCCGACCCGCTGGTCGACATGATCGAACGCCACCGGCCCACGATCGCCGCTGCGGTGCCGACGATCTGGAACGACGTGCTTCATCACCTGCACGCGCATCCGGACCGAGACATCTCGTCCCTGCGACTGGTCACCTGCGGCGGATCGGCAGTGCCGCTGGGAATGATGAAGGAGTATCAGCAGCGCTACGGCGTCATGATCCGGCAGGGCTGGGGGATGACCGAGACCTCGCCGCTGGCCGCGCTGGCGAGCCCGCCGCCGGAGGCCGGTGAAGCCGAGCACTGGGCGCTGCGCGCCTCGGCGGGGCGGGTCATGAGCGGGGTAGAAGTGCGCCTCGTCGACGACGACGGCGCCGTGCTGCCCGCCGACGGTAAAGCCGTGGGCGAGATAGAGATTCGCGGTCCGTGGATCACCGGCTCGTACTATCGCAATGCCGACCCGGCGAAGTTCGACTCAGGCTGGTTGCGCACCGGCGACGTTGGCAGGATCGACCCGCAGGGGTTCATCACCCTGACCGACCGCGCCAAGGACGTGATCAAGTCCGGCGGCGAGTGGATTTCGTCGGTCGAGCTGGAACTGTGCATCGCCGAACACCCCGCCGTGTTCGAGGCCGCGGTCGTCGCGGTGCCCGACGACCGCTGGCAGGAGCGCCCGTTGGCGGCTGTCGTCGTGCACGACGACGCGTCGGTGACCGCAGAGGAACTGCGGAAGTACCTGAGCGACAAGGTAGCCCGGTTCTGGCTACCCGAACGGTGGGTGTTCGTCGACGAGGTGCCCAAGACGAGCGTCGGCAAGTTCGACAAGAAGCTCATCAGGGCCAGCTACGCCGACGGAGCCTACGACGTCGTCGAGTGCCGGGACTGACCGGCGACGCGCCGTCAGACCCAGCAAACACCGTCATAGCTCAACGGTCCGGCGTATCGGTGGTTTACCGTAGCGACGGAGGGCAATCCTGCAGCAAAGTGCGGTGAAGCGGACGAGGAACGGGGAGACGACATGCGCCGATCGATTCGGTTGACGACCCTGGTTGCGGCGATCGCCCTCGCGGCGCCGCTCACGCTGACCACCAGCACGGGCACCGCTGCCGCGGACGGCCCTGTCAGCGCAGGGCAGGGCGGCACGTTCATACCGTTGAACCAGGGCCTGCGCCGGTGCGACTACACCGTCACCGCCTATAACGGGCCCACCGGCTACGCGCGGGCCACCAGCGTCGTCCGCACCAATGGTTCTGATGTGTCCGCGGACGTCACGATGGACACCGCGATACCGAACATGCGATACGACGTTCGCCTCATCCAGGCACCACGCTCGTCGGCGGCCACCTGCCACGCCGGCGATCCGGGGGTGGCAGCGGGTGTGATGCAGATCGACGGAGTGGGCCACGGCGCCATCACGCTCCACGACGCCGTCCAACCGGGCGCCACCGGAGTGTGGGTGTTCATCAGCCGCCCCGACGCGTTCTCCCAGAATCCCGCGGAGTTCTACACCAGCGACTGGCTCGCCGACGTCTGACGGGCCGACCCGTCAAGCCGGAACAACGACGGTCAGTTCGTCGCCCCGGCGCTCCACCCGCATACCGGCGCGTCGCGCGACGGCGGCGACACCGGCCGCCCCGTCGGGCTCGGATCTGGTCGTGGCCAGGGCGCGGGCGAGCCGACCCTTGTGCGCCTTGTTGAAGTGGGTCACCACGCTACGTCGGCCGTCGGAACGCTCGGCGACGACGTCGACGCGGACTGCGTCGGCCAACCGCCCGAGCGACGCATACGACCCTGACCGCAGGTCGACGACGAGTTCGTCAGCCGCCAAGCGGTCCAGCACGGGTTCCAGCAGCGGACGCCACCGCGTCGCCAGTGTCGGCCGGCCCGGCAGCTTCGAGCTCGCCGAGAGTCGATAAGCCGGCACCGGGTCGTCGGCGCGCAACAGCCCGAACAACGCCGAACCGACGGCCAGGCGGGCTCGCGCGCGACCGGCGGCGGCGCCACGGAGCGACTCCATATCCAGGGCGTCGTAGAGCACGCCGGTGTAGCGCTGGATCGCGGGCAGGGTCGGCGAGCTGCGCAGGCTCGCATTGCGCTCGATCTCGGCGTCCTGCGAGGCCGACAACCCGAGCGCGCGCCGGCATGCTGACGGGTCAGCTGCCAGTTCGACCAGCTCGTCGACCAACTCGGTGCGCAGCGGCCCGAGTTTGGGGAAGCTGAGCGACTCGATGCGCAGCGGCGGCCCGTCGCCACCTGTTTGTTTGGTCTCCGATGGCGGCAGCAGCACGATCACGCCGCAGAGGTTAGCCGGGCGCGCGCTTCGGTCAGGCCGGCGGCAGCGGTGCCGGCGGCGGCGGCGCGAACGGGTTGACCGGCGCCGGGGGTGACGGCGGGGGCGGCGGCGCGAACGGCGCGGGCGGTGGCGCGAACGGCGTCGC
>NZ_LZKP01000091.1 GCF_001672895.1 Mycobacterium sp. E740 | reverse complement strand
GCCGCCGTCGATGCCCGCACGCGGGCTCAGATCGAAGTCGATCTGGTGCGCACCGCGATCGGCGTGGGACCAAAGCAATTGAAGGACAACGCCGAGCGGATCCTGTTCCTGCTCGATCAGGACGGCCCCGAACCCGACGAGCGCGAGCGTGCGCGGCGTCGCGGCGTGTCCAAGGGGCCCCAGGGACTCGACAAGATGATCCCGGTACGGGGCCTGCTGACTCCCGAAGCGTGGGCGATCTACGAGGCGATCTTCGCGAAGTGGGCCGCGCCGGGCATGTGCAACCCCGACGACGAAAATCCCTGCGTCGCCGGCTCACCGTCACAGGCGCAGATCGACCAAGATCACCGCAGTGTGGCGCAGCGCCAGCATGATGCCCTGGTCGCGGTCGGGCGCAGTGTGCTGGAAAGCGGTGAGTTGGGTCAGCACAACGGGTTGCCGACCTCGATCATCGTGCGCACCACCTTGCAGGACCTCGAGAGCCGCGCCGGTGTCGGCGTCAGCGGTGGCGGCACCGTCGTCCCCATCGCCGATGTCATCCGCATGGCCGCCCACGCCAACCACTATTTGGCGGTGTTCGACAAGGCCACCGGATCAGCGCTGGACTTGTTTCGTGCGCGGCGGGTGGCCTCACCGGCGCAGCGGATCATGCTCATCGCCCGCGACGGCGGTTGCACGAAGCCGGGCTGCACCGTGCCCGCCTACGGATGCCAAGTCCATCACGCGGCCTGCGACTGGGCCCACGACGGACAAACCAACGTCGACGAACTCGGCTTGGCGTGCGGGCCCGACAACCGCATGGTCGGCCCAGGCGGCTGGACCACCAAAATCAACGACGACAACGACGTCGAATGGATACCACCGCCGCAGCTCGACACCGGACAATCCCGCATCAACGAATACCACCGCCCCGAGCGACTCCACCAACCACCCGACGACGAAACCGAAAGCCGGGCAGGACCGACACCCGCCGCCGCATGACAACCCCGCGGCACGACCGCGACCGGTTGCTCAGGTGAGCGGTTCGTTCGACGGATCCAACCCGCTCGACAGGTCTGGATCGAAGCCCGGGCCGTGCGTGAACTCCTGGTGCGCGATCGGTTGGCAGTTGTCGTCGATCGGCGTCTGGTCACCCGAACAATAGGGCACGAGATCCTGCGGATCGGCTGCCGCATGCGGCGCCGCCAGCAGAGCCGCCGCCGTGACCAGCAACGCCGCCAGCATTGTCGTCACGAATCCAACGTAGCAGCGGGTATACGTTCACACTGTGGATCGTTTCGGCCGGGTGAAGCTCACCAACCCGGACAAGGTGCTCTACCCCGCGACGGGCACCACCAAAGCTCAGATGTTCGACTACTACGTCGGCATCGCCGAGGCGATGATCCCGCATATCGCCGGTCGCGCCGTCACCCGCAAGCGGTGGCCCAACGGCGTCGACGAGCCGTCGTTCTTCGAGAAGCAGCTCGCATCGTCGGCGCCGGAGTGGCTCGACCGCGCATCGGTCACCCACCGGTCGGGGACGACGACCTATCCGCTCATTGACACCGCCGAAGGGTTGGCGTGGATCGCGCAGCAGGCCTCGCTCGAAGTGCATGTGCCGCAATGGCGGTTCATCACAACGGATGACGGGCCACCGACTCCGGGTCCCGCAACCCGCATCGTCTTCGACCTCGACCCCGGCGAGGGAGTCACCTTCCGTCAGCTGTGCGAGGTCGCCCACGAGGTAAGAGATCTGATCAGCGACATCGGCCTGACCACCTACCCGCTCACCAGCGGCAGCAAGGGCCTGCACCTCTACGTGCCGCTGGAGGAGCCGATCAGTTCACAGGGCGCATCAGTGCTCGCGCGGCGGGTTGCTCAGCAGCTGGAGAAGACGATGCCCAAGCGCGTCACCGCGACGATGACCAAAAGTCTGCGCGCAGGCAAGGTCTTTCTCGACTGGAGCCAGAACAACGGCGCCAAGACCACGATCGCCCCGTATTCCCTTCGGGGACGCGAACATCCGACCGTCGCGGCTCCGCGGACCTGGGAGGAGATCGGCGACCCCAAGCTGCGGCATCTGCGATTCGACGAGGTGCTCGAGCGCGTCCACGAGATGGGCGACCTGCTGGCGCCGCTCGACGAGGCGGTGCCGGTGCCCGACCGGCTGACCACCTACCGCAGCATGCGCGACGCGGCGAAAACACCGGAACCGGTGCCGAGCAAGCCGCCGACAACCGGGGACAACGACAAGTTCGTCATCCAGGAACACCACGCCCGACGGCTGCATTACGACCTGCGGCTGGAACGTGATGGCGTGCTGGTGAGTTGGGCGGTGCCCAAGAACCTGCCCGACACCCCGTCGGTCAACCACCTTGCCGTGCACACCGAAGACCATCCGCTGGAGTATCTGACCTTTCACGGCGAGATCCCGAAAGGCGAGTACGGCGGCGGCAAGATGATCATCTGGGACACCGGCACCTACGAGGCCGAGAAGTTCAACGACGTGCCGCCCGACAGCACCAAAGAGGGCGGCGAAGTCATCATCAACCTGCGCGGCGCCAAGGTCGACGGTCGGTACGCGCTGATCCAGACCAACGGCAAGAACTGGCTCGCGCACCGGATGAAGGAGCAAAACCGCCCGCACGCAGGCGATCTCGCGCCGATGCTGTCGACCGAGGGGTCAGTGGCCCACCTCAAGGGCCGCCAGTGGGCGTTCGACGGCAAGTTCGACGGCTACCGGGTGATCATCGACGCCGACCACGGCCGGCTCACCGTCCGCTCACGACGCGGCCGCGACGTCACCGGAGAGTTTCCCCAATTCGAGGCGCTGGCAGCCGATCTCGCCGACCACCACGTCATCCTCGACGGCGAAGCGGTCGCGCTCGACGAGTCGAACGTGCCGAGCTTCTCCGAAATGCAGAACCGGGCCCGCTCCACCCGGGTGGAGTTCTGGGCGTTCGACGTCCTGCACCTCGACGGCCGGTCGCTGTTGCGCGCCAAGTACTCCGACCGCCGGCGCATCCTCGAGACGCTCGCCGAGGGGGGCGGGCTGATCATGCAGGAGCTGTTGCCCGGTGACGGGCCCGAGGCGCTCGAACATGCCCGCAAGAAAGGCTGGGAAGGCGTCGTCGCCAAGAAACGTGACTCGACATACCAACCGGGGCGGCGGTCCTCGTCGTGGATCAAGGACAAGCTGTGGAACACCCAGGAAGTCGTGATCGGTGGCTGGCGGGTGGGCGAGGGTGGGCGCTCGAGCGGCATCGGCTCGCTGATGCTCGGCATCCCCGACCCGAAGAATCCAGCCGGCGGTCTGCAGTTCGTCGGGCGCGTCGGTACCGGTTTCACCGACAAGGCGCTCGCCGAACTCAAGAAGACCCTCAAGCCGCTGGAGACAACCGACAGCCCGTTCAACGAAAGGCTTCCGCGAGCCGATGCGAAAGGCGTCACGTTCGTCCGGCCCGAACTCGTCGGCGAGGTGCGCTACAGCGAACGGACGTCTGATGACCGGCTGCGCCAACCGAGTTGGCGAGGGCTGCGCCCGGACAAGGAACCGGCCGACGTCAGCTGGGAGTAGCGGACAGCGCTGCCTGCAGTCCGCGCGTCGCCAGCACATCGGCCAGTTCGTTGTCGGCCACTCCCGAATGCCCTTTGACCCAGAACCATTCGACGCGGTGCCGCGCGCAGGCCAGCTGGAGCCGCTGCCAGAGGTCGACGTTCTTCACCGGCTGCTTGCCCGCGGTCTGCCAGCCGTTGCGCTGCCAGCCGTGCACCCACTTGGTGATGCCGTTGCGGACATAGGTGCTGTCCGTATAGAGCTGCACCGCAACGGGTCTGGTGAGCGCTTCGAGCGCCATGATGGGCGCCGTCAGTTCCATCCGATTGTTGCTTGTCGGACCGGCCTCGCCACCACACATCTCGCGGATGTGCTCACGGTGGCGCAACACCGCCCCCCAGCCGCCTGGGCCCGGGTTGGGTCGGCATCCGCCGTCGGTGTGGATTATCACGGCGTCAGCAGGCGCGAGCATGCGCCGAGGATAGGCGCCGCGTCGAGGCGCCCGGAATGCGACACGCGACGTCAGGTATCGCGCAGCTGGGCGAGCGTGACGGCGCCGCGCCGCAACGCCTCGTTGGCCAACCGGACGCGGCGGTCGCCCTCGGCGGGGATGGCGAACTTGTCGTAGAGGTTCTGCAGGTGCTGCTTGACGGCCGCCTCGGTGACGAACAGCTCGCCGGCCATCCTGCGGACCGATGCGGGTTCGGGAAATGGGTCGTCGGAGACCAACGGGCGGCACAGCACGATCAGCACGTCCAGTTCGCGACGGGTGAGCCGCGGCGGCGCCTCGATCGGTGCGACCGTGACGGTCTCCTCGTCGAGCTTGCCGTTCACGCCGTCTCTGACCTCCCAGAAGATCAGTCGGGACTTGCCGATGCGCAGTTCGTCGCCCGAGCGCAGCACCCGTTCGGCGGAGATCCGCTCGCCGTTGAGATAGGTGCCGTTGCGGCTGCCCAGATCCCTTATCGACCACGCGAATCCGAGGTTCTCGAGCACGGCGTGCAACCGCGAGGCGGTCTCGTCGTGCTCGAGCGGCACCGTGTTGGTCGAGGCCTTGCCGACCGTCACCCGATCACCGTTGAGCGCGACCAGTTCTCGCCCCGAGGGCTTCGAGACTTCCAGGTGCGAAGACATGGGACCTCCTATCGGGGCAATTCTGGCCCAGACAGGAGGTCCCTGGTCGGCGAACGGTCACCGCCGGTAGGCGAACCTCTGGTAGGCGGATTCCAGCACCGGCGGCCAAGGCCAGCCGCTGCGGTCCCGGCCGCGCGGCGCCTTCAGGAAAGCCAGTCCGAGGATCAGGCCGAAGATCAGGTGGCCGATCAAGGTGATCGTGACCGTCGCGACGTTCAGCGGGAACATCACCTCCTCGCCGTGCGGGGCCAGCGCGACCGTCGCCATCAGCCCGGTCCACGTCGGGAACACCGCGAAGACCACCGCGGCCGACACCGCATGGACGTTCTTCCATCGGTCGATGCCCAATGCGAATGCGACGACGAAGAACGCGACGCCCAGGCCGCCGCCGTCACCGATGTAGCGCCACACGTAGCCGACCGCCGCGCTTCCCGCGGTGTCCGGCTCACCGGTGACCCACGACCCCATCGCCGGGATGAAGTCGCCCATCAAGCCCAGGACGTGCACCGCGAACAATCGGGCGCCGTCGTAGACGATGCAGGCCACCATGCCGGCGATCAGGCCGCGGCCGACGATCATGTCGATCCGGTGCGGCGCGAACGTGATGAGCGTGGCCAGCACGGCGCACAGCGCGATGAGGACGATCGAGGTGACGTTCTGGTTCACGAGGTCGAAGACGTCGACCGAGATCCCCAGGATCGGCATCGCCGCCAGCAGCAGCACCAGCGCCAGCCGCGCGATCTCCCATTTGCCGGGCAGCGGCCGCGGTCGCGCGGTTTCGTCCGGAGCGGGCCAGTAGGTTCGGGTTGGTGCAGTGATCGTCATCGCTCTTCCTCGAGGTCGGTGCGCTTCCGGCAGGGACGACACAAATCGTCGTCAGCGCCGCGGTTTTGCGTAATCACCTGAAGAGCCAGACTCTGTGGCGCCGAGGGAAGGGTTTTCTGTCCTCGGGGCAAGGAACTGTTGGAAGTGGCCTTCTTTTCGTTTCGGGAGGCGTTGGCCGGGTACGCTGGTCGCAATGGGGCTGAGCCACCAGCCTCGCCACTGCGTCACCCGATGAGGTGAGCCCCATCAGTAGCGCAACGTTCGAGGCGCGCCGGCTGGAACGCACGCAAGTCGACATCACCGATCCCGCCGACGCCGACGAGTTCCTGGAAGACGCCTACGGCGCCAAGCTGAGGCTGTCCCGCAAGCCGTCGCCCCACCGGGAGGGCTCCCTACTGACCCATGCTCGCGCGACCGTCGGACCGCTGACGCTCGACGAGATCTATGTCGCAGGTCAAGTCGAAGTCCGCCCCGACCCGCTGAATCGGGTGCTCACCGTCTGGCCGCGGGCCGGCCGGGTGTCGGGTGCCTGCGACGGCACGCGGTCCGAGGTGTCGGCCGGCGAAATCGGGATGGTGACCCAACCGCACCTTCCGCACCGGGCGTGGTCGGAAGACGCTAACGCCACGGTGCTCCTGCTCGATCCTGCCGTCGTGTCCGGTGTGGCCACCGGTCTGCCCCGGGGGCAGGCTCCGCTGCCGATTCGCTTCACCAGCTACTCGCCGACGGACGAAAACGCCGCGCAGATGTGGAAGAGCACTGTCCGCTACATCCGGGACACCGTGCTGAGCGACGACGTGCTCGCCACCCCATTGGTCGTCGGACATGTGAGCCGGTTGCTGGCGGCGGTGACGCTCGCGGCCTTCCCGAACACCGGGGCAGCCGGGCCGAGTCCACACGATCGCACCGACCACAAGCCCGTGCTCCTGCGCCGCGCGATGGAGTTCATGGACGCCAACGCCACCAACGACATTGCGCTCGCCGACATCGCCGAAGCCATCCACGTCACGCCGCGGGCAGTGCAGTACATGTTCCGCCATCACCTCGACACCACGCCGCTGCAGTATCTCCGTCGGCTCCGGTTGCACTACGCCCATCAACAACTGTTGGCCGCCGACCGGAACAGCGACACGGTGACCGACATCGCCGCGCGCTGGGGCTTCGCCCACACCGGCCGGTTCGCTGTGCTCTACCGCCAGACCTACGGCCAGAGCCCGCACACGACGCTGCGCGCATAGTCGACAACGTGGCGTGCGGACACGCGGCGGGGCGTAAATTTGCTCTGTAGACCCGAACATCGGCCCGGAGCGATCTATGAGTGACGACGACACGCCCGAGCCCATCGCGCGCGGCGAGTTGGCCCGCGCCCGGGCGGCTGAGCTTCGTCAGCGGCAGAGCGAGTTGGCTCGGGGAGTTCCCGCGACCCCGGAGTCGGTGGCGCGCGCGCAGCGGCGTGCCTCGGAGGCGTTGGAGCGCGCCCGCCGCGCTCACCACGGTGCCGCAGAACGCCACGACGATGCCAAGCGGGCTCACCTGCGGGCGGCGGCTGCCCACGAGCAGGCCGCGATACGCGCGGACGACCGGGACGTCGAACCCCATCAGGACGCCGCCGAACGCCACCGCGAGGCCGCCCGGCACCACGAACAGGCGGCACTGGACGAAGAGGCGCTCGAGGCCGAGGACACCCGCGGCTAGTTCAGCACCTCCATAAGCAGCAGCGCGCCGTTGACGGTCTCCTCAGCCGAGCGAAACCCGGTGCAGGTGATCCGCACGCGTGCCTGTCTGCCCCGACGGGTGACGGCATCCAGCGTCGCCTCCGTGGTGATGCCCGGATCGACGAACGCCTGGCCGATCAGCGGCTTGACCTCCTCGGTGGGCAACCCGATGTCCAGAGCGGTCAGCGCCCCGCCGACGGTCTCGTCGGCCCGCAGTCCCCAGAGTTCCTCGCAGCCACGGTTCCAGAGCACCACGCGCATCTCCCGGTCCACCACGACCATGCCGAACTGGATCGAGTTGACCAGCGAATCGAGGAACCGCCGCACCTCGTCCAGCTCGAGACTGCGTTCGCGTAGCGCATCGTTGATCGTGTGCAGTTCGTCGTTGGTGGACTGCAGCTCCTCGTTCATCGTCTCGAGTTCTTCGTTGGTGGACTGCAACTCCTCGTTGGTGGTTTCGAGTTCCTCGACCGTCGACTGCAGTTCTTCGTTGGTGGTCTCGAGTTCTTCGTTGGTCGACTGCAGTTCCTCGTAGGCCGTCTCGAGCTGACGGTTCGTCTGCACCACCTTGTCCAACAGCGCGCGCGTCGCGGTCACGTCGAAAAAGACGATCGACACACCCCGTAACCCTCTGTCGGTGTCGACCAGCGGGTTGACATGGATCTCGAACCACACCGCGTCCGTACCGGGGCGCTGCCACTGCACGTCCTGGATGCGGGCCGACCGCCGTTCGACCTTGGCCTGCTCCAGGTAGGCGCGCAGCTCGACGGGTCGATACGACACCTCGAGGTCACGAAGAAGGCGGCCGATGTCG
This sequence comes from Mycobacterium sp. E740, assembly GCF_001672895.1. Lineage (GTDB taxonomy): Bacteria > Actinomycetota > Actinomycetes > Mycobacteriales > Mycobacteriaceae > Mycobacterium. Next base: position 11,500 of record NZ_LZKP01000091.1, on the reverse strand, counting down.
CGGGCCGACAACCCGAACAGGGACTCGGCCTGTTGGTTGATCATCGCGACGGTGTCGTCGCTGGTGACGACGATCTGCGCGACGGGCCCGGCGCGGAAGGCCAGTTCACCGATCGGATCGAGCCCGGTCAGATCACCTTGCCGCTCGATGACGGGTTCTGCATTGTCGAACCTCTCCGCACCGTCGGATGGTCCGGCCACCTTGCGGAAGATGCGGTGTTTGAGGTTGATTGGCGCGAATCGGTCGCTGTGACTCAGCAGCATCTCGGCATGTCCGAGGAAAAGGGTCCCTTGCGGCGCGAGCGCGAAGTACAAGCGGCTCAACACGTTCCGCTGCGTCTCGGCGTTGAGGTACATCAGCGTGTTCCGGCAGACCAGGAGGTCGACCCGGGAGATGGGGGCGTCCTTGACCAAGTCGTTGCGGCCGAAGATGACCGCCCTGCGCAGATCCTTGCGGAACGCGTACCGGCCGTTGACCTGGTCGAAATAGGTCCGCAAGAACTCCGCCGGTACCGACTCGACGGCTTTCTCGTCGTACGACGCCATCCGGGCCTCGGTCAGCGCGTCCTCGTCGACATCGGTCGCATAGATCTTGACCCGCTGCCGGAACGCATCCGCGCCGAGGGCCTCGGCCAGGACCATCGCGAGCGTGTAAGCCTCCTGACCGGAGGCACATCCGGCGCTCCACACCCGGATCGGGTCGTTGGGCGCGCGCTCGGCCAGCAGGGCGGGTACGACGTCCTCGCGCAGGTAGTCCCACGCGGGCGGGTCCCGGAAGAACGCGGTGACGTTGATCAGAATCGTGTTGAACAGCGCGTTGAACTCGTCCGAGCTGGCCTGCAGATAGTCGAGGTATTGCTCGTACGACTCGAAACCAGCCTGACCCATCCGGTGCTGCACACGCCGCATCAGCGACGCGCGCTTATAGCCGGTGAAGTCGAATCCGCGGGAGTCGCGCATGTAGCGCAGCAGCGCTTCGAACGCTTCTTCTGTCTGTTGGCTCACTTCGGTGTCCGTTCGTTCGCGTTCGCTGCACGTCGAACATACTCATTGAAGCGCGTTCTCCGGGCCGATGACCGCCCACACCGTCTTGCCGTCCGTGTTCGGCGCATTACCCCACGTCCGGCACAGGGCGGCGACGATCTGCAGGCCCGACGGTGCCCGGCTGCGCGCGGACTCCTCGCGCAGCGCCGCAGGCTGCCTGCTGGCATCGGTCACGGCGACGGTCACGGCCGCGTTGTAGGACTCGATCCGCAACCCCGGTCGGCTGTCGGTGTGCTGCAGTACGTTCTCGACGAGCGTGGTGGCCACAACTTTGGCCGTCGGGATCAGCTCGGTCTGGCACCACGCGGTCAACCACTCCACGATGAGCTCCCGTGCGCGCTGCAGGCTTGCCGCAGTCCTCGGCAGTTGGGCGCGGGCGCGGCGACGGACTTTCGGTGGATGGGCCTCGGCCAATGCCTCCATCGCGGCAGGCATGCTGTCGTAGGAGGGCACATAGCGGGTGATGCCGTTGCGGGTGAGCGCCTTTCGGACGGCTTCGACTTCGCACACCAGCAGGATGGGTACTTCAGGCCAGCGGCCGACGTGCCAACGGGCGCTGGTGAACACCGCCAGCGCAGATTCGGCGGGCACCTCGAGGTCACTGATGTCGACGATGACGGCCCGCGGTTGGTCGAGGGCCGCCTTGATGATCGTGTCGCGCAAACCACGGTATGACCGGCTGTCCAGCACACCGCGCGGTCGCAGCGTCACGACATTGCCCAGTGGCTCTGCGAGCACCGTCAACGGGCTGGGTTCAGCGGTCACCGAACTCTCCGGGCGGTGCGCTGGACAACTGCTCGCCGAGGACGAGCGCCGCGCGGTCGGCCTCCTCGGCGGTCTGGAGGTAGCGCTGACGCACCGAGCCGGCCCCGACGGTGTCCGCCAGCTTGCGGGACAGCTTGGCCTTTTCGCGCAGGCTGCGCAACGCCACCCAGAGCGCCCCCTCGACCTCCTCGTCGCGGGCCTTCAACAAGGCATCGGCCGTCCATGCATGCCCCACGCGGCAGCGGTAGCTGGTTGTGCTCACCTCTAGCAGGGAGCCGTTGCAATCCGGGCAGATGTAGCCCGAATGCTCACCCAACTCCTCCGAGTCGAAAGCGGTCGAGAACTTGCGTCCCATCGCGATGCGGTTCTCCAGTTCCATGGTTTTGTCAGGTTCCATTTCCCGAACCTCGATCTCTCGTTCGAGCAACTTTGTCAGGACGGTGCCGATGTCACTTGCCGCGGCTTGGTGATCGGCGGCTCCCGCTTGAATTGCGTTGAGCGGCATGGCCGCAAACAGCGCATCACTCGGTGTCTGAACGACGGTGGCCCCACCGCGCGACCGGATGTCAGCGGCGCCCAGCACGCCGTCGTCCAGCACGCCGGAGAGCAGTACGCCGAGGGCGTGCGGGCCGTAACTCAATGCGACAGAACGGAACAGCGCGTTGATCGCGGGCCGATGGCCGTTCTCCGTGGGGCCTTCCGACAAGATCACATGGTCGTCGGCAACCAGCAGATGGCGGTCGGGTGCGCAGACGTAGATGTGGCCGGGTTCCATCGCGGCGCCGTCGGTGGCGGTGTGGGCCGGCAGCGGTCCGCTGCGGTCGAGGATCTTGGCCAGGACACTCGGCGCACTCGGCGGCATGTGCAGGACGATGAGCACGGCGTAGGGCAGGTCGGGCGGCAGGCCGGCGACGAACTGGGTCAACGCCTCCACGCCGCCGGCGGATGCGCCGACCGCCACGACGCCTGGCAGGGTCTCGCGAGGCCCTGACCCTGTGCTTGCCATTGCACACCGGTTACCCGTACCCCGGAACAGGTAACCCCTTTCCACCTCCCGACGTTACGCCTGGTGGGCCGGGCCGGCTCAGAGCTTGGCGATGACCTTCTCGGCGAATTTCTCCAAGTGGCGGATCTTCTTGCCGAGCGGTTCGGTGTCCTGACCCATGATGTAGGGAACGCGGAACCCGACGATGACATCGGTGACGCCCTTGTCTTCGAGCCGTTTGATGCCGTCGAGCGAATAGGCGTCGGCGGAGATCACGTGGATCTCGAACGGCCCGTTGCCGCCCTCCTCCTCGCGGAACTGCTTGAGCCGCTTGAGAAGTCGATCCAGTTCCGCCGCGTCACCGCCACCATGCATCCAGCCGTCGTTGCGAGCCGCCCGCCTGAGCGCGGCGTCGGCGTGGCCCCCGACGAGGATCGGGATCGGCTTGGTGGGCGCCGGTGTCATCTTCGTCTTGGGGATGTCGTAGAACTCGCCGTGGAACTCGAAATACTCGCCGGTGGTCAGCCCTTTGATGATCGCGATGCACTCGTCCATCCGCCGACCGCGCTTGGCGAACGGCACGTCCATCAGCTCGTAGTCCTCGGGCCACGGGCTCGTGCCGACGCCCAGCCCGAGGCGATTGCCGAAGAAGGCGGCCAGCGATCCGGCCTGTTTGGCCACCAGCGCCGGCGGCCGGATGGGCAGCTTGAGCACGAAGAAGTTGAACCGCAGCGTCGTGGTGACCGCGCTCAGCGCACCCGCGAGTACGAACGCCTCGACGAACGCCTTACCGTCCAGGAATTCGCGGCTCCCGTCGGGTGTGTACGGATACTTCGAGTCCGACTCGAGTGGATAGGCGACGCTGTCGGCGATCGTCATCGCGTGGTAGCCGGCGCCCTCCGCCGCCTGAGCGAGCGGCAGGTAGAACGTCGGGTCGGTCATCGCTTCGGCGTAGGTGAACCGCACGCCGCAATAATAGGTTTAGCGATTGGCACGTAGGGAACTTGAACGCCGTGAGTGCGGCCAAGGCGTTATACAAACCCCTGTCCATTGCGAGCAGCATCGCCGGTGGTCTGCTGGCCGGCAAGATCTTCACGGAGGTCTGGCAACGGGTCAGCTCATCGGATCAGGAACCGCCGGAACCGCAGGACCTGTCGCGCTCGACGCGCGAGGCCTTCGTCGCAGCTGCGGTGCACGGGTTGATCGTCGGGCTGATCCGAGCCGCGCTGGCCCGCGCGCAGGCTAAGGGCTTTCAGGCGCTGACCGACGAAGACCCGCGTTAGCCGCTCACTCGTCGGCGTCGGACAGGTACGGGGGAGTGCCGACGCCCGCCACGCTGTGCGTGCCCCAGGGTGTCACCTCGGTCAACTGGCCCTCAGCCGTGCGATCGCCGATCGAGATGTGCACGGTCTGTGGCATGCGGAAATCCGGTGCGAGATCGAAAACCATTCCGCGCCAGTGATATCGGCCGTCGATCGGATCGAGGTGACCGGTCAACCGCACCCGCACGCCGTGGTCTACCTCGCGCACCCGCAGCGCGGCGGGCCCGTCGTAGATCGCGCTCATCCCGGCAGGAATCCGCTTCGCCGCCACATGCGTCGCGCAATCGGACCCATCAGGTCGACTTCCTCGAAGAACGCGGCCAGCGGCGCGAACCCCGCGACCTTGGCATCTTGGTGGTGCTTGTTCTCCAATGCCATCCGCCGGGCAGCACGGGCGTCCAGACCCATGCGCCGGTACGGCACCGGGATGGCCAGCAGGTAGCGGTAGAACGGCCCGCCGACACCGTGCAGGTTGCTCATCACGAACCGCTGGAAGAAGCGCATGTGCGGCCTGGTCCGGCGCAGCCCGTCGCGCGCGTACTGGATGTGGCGCGCCTCCTCGGTCACGTGAATGCGCATGAGCCGCTTGACGATCGGCTGCAGATCCGGGTCCTCCAGAATCTGCCGCTGCAGTGCGTCGAAGATCTCCTCGCCGACCAGCGCGGCGCCCCACAGGATCGGGCCGCGGAACAGCAGCGGCAGCGAGTTGATGGTGAACCGCTGCCACCGACGGGGCTGCACCGGTTCCGCGCCGAGCCGTTCGATCACCTTGCCGAACATGACCATGTGCCGTGTCTCGTCACCGAGTTCGGTCAACGAGTAGTGCGTCGACGCCGCCCTCACGTCCCTGTGCATCAGGTCCCGCAGCAGCGCCTGATTCAGGATGTTCTCGAACCAGATGCCCGCCGAGAGAATGTTCACCAACTCCTGCCGGGACAGTTCGATCTGCTGCTCGCGCGACATCTCGTCCCAGATCGGCGTGCCGTAGAGGGTCACCATCTGCGGTGGCAGGAAGAACTTGTCCGGGTCCAGCGGGGCGTCCCAGTCGATGTCGACCGCGGGCGCAAACGACTTCTTGGCCGAGCCTTTCAGCAGGCGCTCTGCAATGTTCTCGCGCGTCGGACGGGATGCACTGACCGGCGTACTCATAGATAGGAAGGTAAGTACGCATCAGACACATGTCAATACCCGCGGTACTGCATACTTGCGGTAACGACGGCGTTTGACTCCGGCGGCTCGGGGTATCGATTGGTATGCGAGTTGACGAGGCCGACAACACGACTCGGCCCCCTGACCCGGACGATCCCCGCAAACCCGAGTCCCCGACGGACCTCACGCGGCCGTCGCTGCGCTACGCGATGCGCAAGGCGGTGCGGGAGTTCCAGCAGGACGAGTGCACCGACCTCGCCGCCGCGTTGACGTATTACGCGGTGCTGTCGGCGTTTCCGGCGCTGGTGGTCATGGTGTCGCTGCTCGGCGTCTTCGGCCAGGGCCGGCGCACGGTCGATGCGCTGCTCGAGATCGCCGCCGGCGTCGCGCCCGCGTCCGCGCTCGACACGCTGCGGCCCACCGTCGAGCAACTCGTCAACTCACCCTCGGCCGGAATCGCCCTGGCGATGGGCATTCTCGGCGCGCTGTGGTCGGCTTCGGGCTATGTCGGCGCGTTCGGCCGGGCCATGAACCGCATCTACGAGGTCGAAGAAGGGCGCCCGGTCTGGAAGCTGCGTCCGGTGCAGTTGCTGCTGACGCTGGCCGGTCTGGTGTTGGCCGGCGCGGTGATGCTGATGCTGGCGATCAGCGGTCCGATCGCGCAGTCGGTCGGCGACGTGATCGGGCTGGGCGACGCCACGGTCGCCGTATGGAACGTCGCCAAGTGGCCGCTGATCCTGCTGTTCGTGGTGGCGGCGGTCGCGATCCTGTACTACGTCACCCCCAACGTCGAACAGCCGAGGTTCCGCTGGATCAGCGGCGGCGCAGCGCTCGCGATCGTGGTGTGGATCATCGCGTCCCTGGGGTTCGGCATCTACGTCTCGCACTTCGGCAGCTACAACAAGACCTACGGCGCGTTGGCCGGTGTCATCGTGTTCCTGCTGTGGCTGTGGATCACCAACCTCGCGTTGCTGTTCGGCGCCGAAGTGGACGCCGAACTCGAACGCAGCCGACAGCTCCAGGCCGGCCTGCCCGCCGAGGAAGAGCTGCAGCTGCCCCCCAAGGACACCCGCAACCTGCTCAAGGAAGCGGCCGCGGACAAGAAGGACGAGAAGCTCGCCCGGCGGCTGCGCTTTTCGCGTGGCCGCAAGCGCTGAAGGCATACTGCGGGCGTGACCCGTCGAATTCACGTCATCGGCATCGGCGCGGGCGATCCCGATCAGGTGACGGCGCAAGCAGTGGCCGCGCTCAACGACACGCAGGTGTTCTTCGCGATGGACAAAGGCGACACCAAGGACGATCTGGTGGCGTTGCGCCGACACATCTGCCGGCGGTTCATCCGCGAGCCCGGATACCGGTTCGTCGAACTACCCGATCCGCCGCGCGCCCGCGAAGGCGACTACCGCCATGCCGTCGCGGACTGGCATGCCGCCCGTGCGCGGGTGTGGGCCGACGCCATCGAGAGAGAGCTCGCGCCCGACGGCGTCGGCGCGTTTCTGGCGTGGGGTGACCCGTCGTTGTATGACAGCACGCTGCGCATCCTCGACACCGTCGCCCGCCACGTCGACATCGACTACGACGTGATCCCCGGCGTCACCGCGATCCAGACGCTGACCGCGCGGCATCGCATCCCACTCAACGACGTCGGCGAGCCGGTGCTGATCACCACCGGGCGACAGTTGCGCGAGCATGGGCTGTCGGGGAGCGCGGTGGTGATGCTCGACGGCGACTGCTCGTTTCTGTCCTGCCCGCCCGCCACCCGGATCTGGTGGGGCGCTTACCTCGGCACGCCGGACGAGTTGCTGATGTCGGGCACGGTCGGGGACGTCGGCGCGCAGATCGCGCAATTGCGTGCCGACGCCAGGGCGCGCCACGGGTGGATCATGGACACCTACCTCCTGCGTCCGGGGGTTCGACGCGGCTAACTGGTTGATTGCCCGCACATACTGCATGGAATCAACCAGTCAACTCGGCCGTCGCGTACCGGAACCTCGTGGCGGCTGCGTGGCACACTGACCGCGTGGGCTTCCTGCTTCGTGCCGCGCTGACCGGTGTCGCGCTGTGGGTGGTGACGCAGATCGTGTCCGGCATCAGGTTCGTCGGCGGCGATTCGGCGCTGCAGGAAGTCGGGATCGTCTTCGTCGTCGCGGTGATCTTCGGTCTGGTCAACGCGTTCATCAAGCCGATCGTGCAGCTCCTGTCGATCCCGCTCTACATCGTCACGCTGGGCCTGTTCCACGTCGTGGTCAACGCGCTGATGTTGTGGATCACGTCGCGGATCACCGAGCACACCACACACTGGGGCCTGGTCATCGACCACTTCTGGTGGACCGCGATCTGGGCGGCGATCGTGCTGTCGGTCGTGAGCTGGCTGCTGTCGCTGGTGACCGGCGGCCTCGGCCGACGGGGTTGACCGGCACACTGGAACCATGCCCGAACTGCCCGAGGTCGAAGCGCTCGCCGATCATCTGCGTCGCCATGCGGTCGGGCTACCGGTGGGCCGCGTCGACGTGTCGGCGTTCTCGGTGCTCAAGACGTTCGACCCCCCGGTGTCGGCCCTGCACGGCCAGACCGTCACCGATGCCAACCGCTGGGGCAAGTACCTCGGCCTGCAGGCCGGCGACCTGCACCTGATCACGCACCTGTCGCGGGCGGGCTGGTTGCGGTGGTCGGACAAGCTGGCGCCTGCGCCGTTGAAGCCGGGCAAGGGTCCGATCGCCTTGCGGGTCCATCTGGGCACGCCGGGAGAGGCTCCGGGCTTCGACCTCACCGAGGCCGGCACCCAGAAGCGGCTCGCCGTGTGGCTCGTCGATGACCCGGGCAAGGTGCCCGGCATCGCCACCCTGGGCCCCGACGCACTCTCGCTCGGCCCCGACGACCTTGCCGCGGCGCTAGCGGGCAACAGCGGCCGGATCAAGACAGTGCTCACCGACCAGAAGGTGATCGCCGGCATCGGCAACGCCTACAGCGACGAGATCCTGCACGTCGCGCGAATCTCCCCGTTCGCGACGGCGGCCAAGCTGACCGATGCGCAGCTTTCGGCGCTGCACGACGCGATGATCGGCGTGCTCACCGACGCGGTGACGCGCTCGGTCGGTCAGCAGGCCGCAACGCTCAAGGGCGAGAAGCGCTCCGGGCTTCGGGTGCACGCGCGGACGGGTCTGCCGTGCCCGATCTGCGGGGACACCGTGCGAGAGGTGTCGTTCGCGGACAAGTCTTTTCAGTACTGCCCGACATGCCAGACCGGCGGCAAGGTGCTCGCCGATCGTCGAATGTCGCGCCTGCTCAAGTAGGCCGGCAGTAGGACCGGGTGGCCGACTTCAGCGCCTGCTGATAGAGCACGTCGAGTCGGCGCGCGGCCACCACCGCTGCCGTCGCGTCCGACAGGTCCTGTGCGCACCCCTGGCTGTGCAGCAAATTCCAGTGCAGCGCAATCTCTTCGACGAGCACCCTGTTGAAGCCGTCGATCTGCGAACGCGACGCGGCCAGATCGGGCGCCGCGGCGGGCGCGGTGGCCCGGTCGAATTCCCACTGTGCGAACCGGGTGTACTCGACGCCTTCGGTGGCGTCGATCTGGTCGGTGAAGACGTCGCGCACGTACTGCGGATCGATTCCCCTGCCGGTCGCGTCGGCGGCCACCGAGTCGAGCACCTGGTCGGCGCGGGCCTTGTCGGTGATCGACCCGCCATTGACCCACTTGGCCGCCGCCACCGGGTCGGCGATGGCCAACCGCTGCGCCGCGGTGTCCACCAGCCGGTAGAAGGGCAAGACGGGCTGGGCCTGCGCCACCGGCGCTGACATCGCGAAGACCAACGCCAGCAGGAGTGCGACCGCGCGCAGAGAAGCCATGCGACCATCTTGGCCTCCGTCGCGCTCACCTACGCTGTCGGGGTGACTCGGCAGAAGATCCTGATCACCGGCGCGAGCTCCGGCCTGGGCGCCGGCATGGCGCGCGCCTTCGCCGCCAAGCGGCGTGACCTCGCGTTGTGCGCGCGCCGGACGGACCGTCTCGACGAGCTCAAGGCCGAGCTGTGCGAGCGTCATCCCGGTATCACGGTCGCCGTCGCCGCGCTCGACGTCAACGACCACGACCAGGTGCCGAAGGTGTTCGCCGAACTGGCCGACGAGCTCGGTGGCATCGACCGCATCATCGTCAACGCGGGCGTCGGGAAAGGCGCCGCGCTGGGGTCGGGGAAGCTGTGGGCGAACAAAGCCACCATCGAGACCAATCTCGTTGCGGCGCTTGTGCAGATCGAGACCGCGCTTGAGATGTTCAAGCAGGCGGGCGGCGGCCACCTGGTCCTGGTGTCCTCGGTACTCAGCAACAAGGGCGTACCAGGTGTGAAAGCCGCGTACGCGGCGAGCAAGGCCGGCGTGTCGTCGCTCGGTGAATCGCTGCGCGCGGAGTACGCGAGCGGCCCCATCGCGGTGACCGTCCTCGAACCCGGTTACATCGAGTCCGAGATGACAGCGAAGGCCGGCTCGACGATGTTGATGGTGGACAACGAAACCGGTGTGCGGGCGATGGTGGACGCGATCGAACGCGAGCGGGGCCGCGCGACGGTGCCGTGGTGGCCGTGGGCGACGTTGGTTCCGGTCATGCGGATGCTGCCGCCGCGGCTGACGAAGCTCTTCGCGTAGCGCGCCGTGTAGGAAGCGGCGCGACGGGGTAGACCGCAGCGCTAGTCCCTATTGGAGGTTTCGATGAAGGTGCTTGTGACCGGGGGAACCGGTTTCGTCGGTGCGTGGACGGCCAAGGCCGTCGCCGATGCGGGCCATCAGGTGCGGTTTCTGGTCCGCGATCCGGCGCGGCTGGCGACCAGCGCGGCAAAGATCGGCGTCGACACCGGCGACTACGCCGTGGGCGACATCGCCGACGCCGACGCGACGGCTGTGGCCATGGACGGCTGCGACGCTGTCATTCATTCCGCTGCAATGGTTTCCACCGATCCGCGGCAGGCCGACAAGATGTTGCGGACCAACCTCGACGGCGCCCGCAATGTGCTCGGGGCCGCTGCTGAGCGCGGCCTCGATCCGATCGTCCACGTGTCGAGTTTCACCGCGTTGTTCCGTCCCGGGCTCGACGTGCTGCGCGCCGACCTCCCCGTCGTCGGGGGCAGCGACGGCTACGGCAAGTCCAAGGCCGAGGTGGAGAAGTACGCACGCGGCCTGCAGGATGCGGGCGCGCCGGTCAGCATCACGTATCCGGGCATGGTGCTCGGCCCGCCCGCCGGCAACCAGTTCGGGGAAGCGGCCGAAGGTGTTCAGGCGGCAGTTCAGATGCGCGGGGTGCCGGGGCGCGGCGGCGGCTGGGTCGTCGTCGACGTTCGCGACCTGGCCGCGCTGCACGCGGCACTGCTCGAGCCCGGAAAGGGACCGCGCCGATACATGGCCGGCGGCAAGCGAGTCGGCATCGCGGAGCTGGCGTCGATGATCGGACAGGCGGCAGACCAGACGCTTCGGGTGTATCCGCTGCCAGACGTGTTGCTGCGCAACATCGGAAGAGTCGCCGACGTGGTCGGGCCTTATCTGCCGTTCGACTCCCCGGTGACCAGCGCGGCGATGCAGTACTACACGCAGATGCCGTCGTCGGACGACTCGCCGAGCGAGACCGAACTCGGCATCAGCTACCGCGACCCGCAGGAGACGCTGGCGGACACCGTTTCCGGTTTGCGGCGGGTCGGCAGGCTGTGACAGCAGATTGGTTCGCAGGTTTAAGCAATTTGGCGTCGTGGTAGCCGTTACGACATGAACGTGACACTGACGAAGATGAAGCCCCTGTTGTTCGCCGGCGCTGCGGCCGCTGCGATCGCCGCTGCGCCCATCGCCGGTGCCCAGCCGCCATGTCTGAACGCCGACGGCACGCCGTGCGCCGGTGTCGGCAGCGTCAACGCCGGTCCCGGCGGTGGTGCGAACGTCAACGTCCCCAACGGCCCGCAGGGCACCGCCGATGGTGGCGGCGCCCAGGGCGTGATCCCGAACGGCCCCGGCGGCTCGGCCGGTCCCGGGGGCGCCAGCGGTTCGTTGGGCCCGAACGGTCCCGGCGGTACGGCCGGTCCCGGTGGCGCGAGCGGATGCCTGCCCAATGTCGGCTGTCTCAACATCCCGGCCGGCTAATCTCAGCTATCCAGCATCAATGCGGCGCACGTCTTTCGGTAGCGTGCGCCGCATTGTTGTCTGCGGGTCAGACGGAGCGGCAGTCAGGCGGAGCGGCCGCGCTCGCTGCGATACCGGCG
>NZ_LZKP01000090.1 GCF_001672895.1 Mycobacterium sp. E740 | reverse complement strand
GCCCGCAGCCGAATCCGGCGCGGACAGCACCAGCGGGACGCCGGCGTCGCCGGCGGCCACCAGGGCGGGGTCGAGCGGCACCTGGCCGAGCAACGGCACGTCGGCGCCGACCGCGCGCGACAGCCGGTCGGCAACCTGCATGCCGCCGCCCTCGCCGAAGATCTGCATGGTCGTGCCGTCGGGCAGCAGCAGACCCGACATGTTCTCCACCACGCCTACGATGCGCTGACGGGTCTGCAGCGCGATCGCGCCGGCCCGTTCGGCCACCTCGGCGGCGGCCAGCTGCGGCGTCGTCACCACCAGGATCTCCGCGCCCGGGATCAGCTGGGCCACCGAGATCGCGACGTCGCCGGTGCCCGGCGGCAGGTCCAGCAGCAGGACGTCCAGGTCACCCCAGTACACGTCGGCGAGAAACTGCTGCAGCGCACGGTGCAACATCGGTCCGCGCCACACCACCGGGGTGTTGCCCTGGGTGAACATCGCGATCGAGATGACGCGCACGTCGTGGGCGACCGGCGGCACGATCATCGACTCGACCTGGGTGGGCCGGTCGGTGGTGCCCATCATGCGCGGGACGGAGTGCCCGTAGATGTCGGCGTCCAGCACGCCGACCGACACCCCGCGCGCGGCCATCGCCGCGGCCAGGTTGACGGTGACGCTGGACTTGCCGACGCCACCTTTGCCGGAGGCCACCGCGTAGACGCGCGTCAGCGAGCCGGGCTGGGCGAACGGGATGACCGGTTCGCGCGAGTCGCCGCGCAGCTGCTTACGCAGCTCGGTGCGTTGTTCGTCGTTCATCACGTCGAGGCTGACCCGCACCGAGCCGGTGCCCGGAACGTCGGCCACTGCGCGGCTGACCTGCTCGGAGATCTCGGACTTCTTCGGGCAGGCGGCGGTGGTCAGGTAGACCTCGACGTGGATTGCGCTGTCGGGCTCGACGGTGACGTTCTTGACCATGCCGAGTTCGGTGATCGGCCGCCGCAACTCGGGGTCGATGACTTTGCTCAGCGCGCGCCGAACCGCGGCTTCCAGGTCAGCGGGTGATTGAGACATCGCGGTCGAGTCTAGGCCGACCCGACGACCGTCCTTAACCGACGGGTCCGGGCGCAGGTCCAGGCGCGACGGGGCCGGGCGCGGCAGGTGCGGCGGGCGCGGGTGTGGCCGGCGCGGGTCCGGGGGCCGGCGGTGTCTGGGCCGCCGGTGCCGGTGGGGCCGCGGCGGGTGCCGGCGCAGGCGGTGCCATCGGAGCCGGGGGTGCCGGGGGAGCCGCAGGGGGCGGCACGATCGGCTGGGCGACCGGAGCACCTCCGAGCGCGGGCTGCAGCGGCGGCGCCGGGTTGTCCTGGATACAGAACACCGCGCACTCGGGCCGCTGCGGCTGCATCCAGGGCGGTGTCCACGGCGGCGGTTGCGGCGGTGCCTGCGGCGTCATGGGCCCCTGCGGGACCGGACCGGGTAGCGGCCCGAGCCGCTGGCCAGGCGCGCCCATCTGGTTGGCGACCGAGTCGCGCTCGAGCAGTGGCATCAGCGCCATGGGGTCGTTGGCCGGTAGGCCGAGCGCGTTGATCGGCAAGCCCGGGCCCAGGCCCTGATAGTCGGCCAACTGGGTCAGGTGAACGTCACCGCCAGTGGTCTCGCCCAGGGTGGGAACCGGACCGTTGATCGGCGGCAGGTCCATCGGCACCACGCCGGTGGCGTAGGCAGCCGCCCAGCCCAGCACGTTGCGGGCGTAGGCCACCGAGTTGTTGTAGCGCAGGATCGCCGACATCACCTGCGACGGGTCGCGCAGGTTCAGGTTGCCGCTGCACAGGTACCGGGCTGCGGCCAGGCTGGCGTCGTAGACGTTCTGGGGATCGGCCTTGCCGTCGCCGTCGCCGTCGGAGGCGTAACGCGACCACGTGCCGGGCAGGAACTGCATGGGACCCATGGCGCGGGCGTAGGTGACGCGGTCGGCCGTGCGGTTCTGCACGATGACCTCGTTGCCGGGCAGCGTGCCGTCCAGCGCCGGGCCGAAGATCGGCCGGATCGCCGTGCCCTGGGCGTCGGTCGCACCACCGTTGGCGTGCATCGACTCGATTCGTCCGATTCCGGCGAGCAGGTTCCAGCTCACGCCGCAGCCCGGGTAGGCCGCGGCCATCATCCGCTCCGCGTTCCGGTACGCCGCCAGGGCCATTGATGGAATGCCAAGTGTGCCAGGGGAATTCACGACGGCTGCGGGCGGAGGGGCGGACACCGTGGAGGCCGCGATGTGGAACGCCGACGGCGTCTTGGTGATTGCGACGACCGAAGCGCCGGATCGGTTGCCCGGTGACGGTTCGACGGCCGCCAGCGGGGTCACCGCGGCGTCGCTGACCGCTGTGCGTGGCGACGGGGCGGACGCCCCGACGCTGCCGGCCAACACGACCGGCGCGATGATCGCCAACCCGAAGCCGGCGCGCATGCGGTTAGCTGAACCGAGGTTCTGCAGTGTGGGCCCCGAAGCGGCGATGGCCCGACCCGCTCGGCGCCGCGCGGCCCTGAGGGCGGCTCCTCCCCTGATGTGCACTCAACCGTCCTAGAGTCTGCGATCGCTTGTGAACCAAGTCACCATACCCAGTAAGTAATCGAAGCGTTACCGCAATTCGTTAGCTGCCTGCGCTCGACTTTCTCGTCCTGCGCTCGCTCGGCTCCGTCCGGCCGCCCCGGTCGTCGGCCGCATCGTGCGTAGGAGCTTGCAACTGGGCCAGCATCTCGCGCATCTCCTCGAGCTCTCGCCGCAGGTAGTCGCGGGTGACGACCTCGCCGACCGCCAGCCGCAGCGCCGCCAGTTCCCGGGCCAGATACTCGGTGTCGGCCTTCGTTTGCAGGGCCCGGCGACGGTCCTCGTCGAGCGAGACCCGGTCCCGGTTCTCCTGACGGTTCTGCGCCAGCAGGATCAGCGGCGCGGCGTATGCCGCCTGCGTGGAGAACGCAAGGTTGAGCAGGATGAAGGGATACGGGTCCCACTGCAGTCCGATGGCGAACAGGTTCAGGCAGATCCAGACGATCACGATGATCGTCTGCCACGCCAGATACCGCCCGGTGCCGAGGAACCGGGCTATCGACTCGCTGAAGTTGCCGACCGCCTCGGGGTCGACGTTGAACGAGAACCGCCGCCGCGACTCCAGCGGCGTGTCGAGACGGCTGCGGTCGGTCATGTGGCCCCCTCGGCGCCGGTGAGCTCCGGCTCTTCGGTCTCGCGCCAGTCGTGGGGTAGCAGGTGGTCGAGCACGTCGTCGACCGACACCGCGCCGAGCAGGTGGTTCTGCTCGTCGACGACCGGTCCGCAGACCAGGTTGTAGGCGGCGAAGTAGCGGGTGACGGCCGCCAGGGAGTCCTCCGGGCCGAGATTGGGCAGGTCGGTGTCGACCATCCCGCTGACCAGGTCGGCGGGCGGCTCACGCAGCAGCCGCTGCAGATGCACGCAACCGAGGTACTGGCCGGTCGGCGTGGCCGTCGGTGGGCGCGCCACGAACACCAGCGACGCCAGCGCCGGCGTCAGGTCGGGGTCGCGGACCCGGGCCAGCGCCTCGGCAACCGTGGTGTCCGGGGCCAGCACCACGGGTTCGGACGTCATCAACCCGCCGGCCGTGTCGGGTGAGTGCGACAGCAGGCGCCGCACGTCCTCGGAGTCCTCGGGATCCATGCGACGCAGGAACTGCTCGGCGTCGGTCGGCGTCATCGAACCCAGGAGGTCGGCGGCGTCGTCGGGATCCATCGCCTCCAGGACGTCCGCGGCCCGGTCGGCCGGCATGCGCTTCAAGACGTCGGTCTGGTCGTCTTCGGGAAGTTCCTGCAGCACGTCGGCCAGCCGCTCGTCGTCGAGGGCGTTGACGACCTCGTAGCGGCGCTTGGCCGGCAGCTCGCGGATGGCCTCGGCGACCTCGACCGCGCGCTGGCCCTCGAACTGCTCGAGCAGCTGCGCCACGCCCTGGTCGGGCATCGCCAAGCCGGACGGTGTCAGACCGTGGACGTGCTGCCAGTCGACGACGTGCATGTTGCTGCGCCGGCCCAGCCGCCGGTGCGGGCGCACCGCGACCTTGGTCACCATCCAGTCGCGGGTGCGGGTCTGCTCGATGCCGAGGTCCACCACGATCACGTCGAGGCCGGCCAGCTCCGGCAGGTCGGGATCGTCGACGCGCACGCGCGTCTCGATCACCTGGCCGAGCACGAGCACCTCGCCCGGACGCTGCGCGAACCGGCGCAGCGACACGCTGCCGGTGGCAAGTGTCACGGCGCCGGGCTCGATTGATGTCACCCGCAGTATCGGAACGAAAATCCTTCGCCGCGTGAGCAATTCGACGACCAAGCCGAGTACGCGCGGCTGTTGGCGGACAAGACTGATGCTGACCACCACGTCACGGACACGGCCGATGGACTCCCCGTCGGGGCCCAACACCACCATTCCCGCGAGTCGGGCCGTATAGACCCTGTTCACCGCCGCCATGACTGAAAGGGTAGAGAGTGTGGTTGTGGAAAACCGGTATCGACCCCGCCGAACGGTCCTCTCCGTACCGGGAAGCAGCGCCAAGATGATCGAGAAGGCGAAATCCCTGGCTGCCGATGAGGTGTTCCTGGATCTCGAGGACGCGGTCGCACCGGACGCCAAGGCCGCGGCCCGCACGCGGGTGGCCGCCGCGCTGGCCGGGCCCGGGTGGGCCGGTCAACTGCGCGGTGTCCGGGTCAACGACTGGACGACGCCGTGGACGCACGCCGACCTCATCGAGGTGGTCTCGACCGCCGGCGCGGCACTGGACATCGTGGTGTTGCCGAAGGTCACCGACGCCACGCACATCCACGCGCTGGATCTGCTGCTTACCCAGCTCGAGACGATGCACGGTCTGCCGGCCGGCCGCATCGGCATCGAGGCGCAGATCGAGAATGCCCAGGGCCTCACCAACATTGACGCGATCGCGGTGGCGCCCCGGCTGCAGGCGCTGGTGCTCGGACCCGCCGACATGGCGGCCAGCCTGAACATGCGCACGCTGGAGGTCGGTGAGCAACCGGAGGGCTACGACGTCGGCGATGCGCACCACCACGTGCTGATGCGCATCCTGGTCGCCGCGCGCGCCCACGGCGTGCTCGCGATCGACGGGCCGTACCTGAAGGTCCGCGACGTCGACGGCTTCCGCCGGGTCGCCGGCCGGTCCGCGGCGTTGGGTTACGACGGCAAGTGGGTGCTGCATCCGGACCAGATCGCCGCGGGCAACGAGGTTTTCAGCCCACGGCAGAAGGACTACGACCACGCCGAGTTGATCCTGGAGGCCTACGAGTGGCACACCTCCGGCGCGGGCGGCGCCAGGGGAGCGGTCATGCTCGGCGACGAGATGATCGACGAAGCGAGCAGAAAGATGGCTCTGGTGATCGCCGGAAAGGGCCGCGCCGCAGGCATGCAACGCCAGGGGGAACGCTTCAGCCCCGCCAGGTGACGGTCAGGTCCACTGCAAGCCGCTGGCCACCAGGCCGATGGACAGCAGCAGATAGATCAGGAAACCGGCAACTGCCAGTCCGCCGATGATCGTGCCCGCCAACGCGATTCCGTAGCCGTCCTGCCCGGTTTGCTTTGTCTCGCGCATCGCGATCACGCCCAGGATCACCCCGACGATGCACGTCACCCCACAGCAGAACACGCCGACGAGCGATGACACCAGCGAGGCGATGGCCTTGCCGTTGGTGCCGAGCGGACGCACCGGCCGGTACGGGTCGTAGGCATATCCGGGCGTCGGGTAGTACCCCGGGTACGACGGCGGGTAGCCCGGCGGCTGGTATCCCGCAGCCGGTTCCACCGGCGGCGGCAACCCCGCGTCAGCGGGATAGTCCACCGGTGCGAGCGGGTCTGGCCGGTCGGGGTACTCGCCGCCGTAGGGGCTGCCCGTCACCGCTCAGCTGCCCAGCCAGACCAGGGTGAAGACGATGTTGAAGATGAAGGTCGCTGCACCGACGGCGATGCCCGCGATGGCGAGCCCGCGCCCATTCTCGCCGCTGTCCTTGATCTGGTTCAGCGCGACGACGCCGAGCACGATGCCGATGATCGAGCCGATGCCGCAGAGCAGGCCGACCAGCGCGGCCACCAGCGAGCCGATGGCCATCCCGTTTGTCTTGTCCTGCGCGGGCGTGCCGTAGCCGCCGTAGCTGGAGGTGCCGTAACCGCCGGCTCCGCCGTAGGGCGAGGGAGCGCCGTAGGGCGGTGGCGGATATCCCTGCCCCAGGTTGGCGGAATCGGGATACGGCGGCGGGTAACCGCCGGGCGGGTAGGCCCCGGACTGCGGAGGCGGGTAGCCGCTCGGCGGCGACGGCGGATAGCCCGGCGATTGGGAGTAGCCCGGCGAATAGCCGGCCGACGGGTCGTAACCGCCGGTGGCGCCGTATCCGGGCGGGCTGTATCCAGGCTGTCCCGGGCTCTCGAAAGGCCGCTGGGAACTCTGCTCGATCGGTGGGGCTTCGGAGCCGCTGGACGTCGGCTCCGACGCGCCGCCGTCAGCGCCCGATGATGCGGTTCGTCCTGCGTCGTCGCCGGGATTTGTCATGCTGTCAACCTAGCGCACCAACCGGGCACGATCGCGGCGCTCGCGACGTTGATTCTGGTGGAAGCGACAACCCGACCGGGCGCGAAAAAGAGGAGATCGACCAGCGATGACCAGTCCGTTTCAGCCTGGACAGACCCCCGGAGCAACTCCCGGAACTGCCGGTGCGGCGCGCCGTGCAAGCCTTCCGACGCCGCCGAAGGGATGGCCGATCGGCTCCTACCCGACGTACGCCGAGGCGCAGCGCGCCGTCGACTACCTGTCGGATCAGGAGTTCCCGGTGCAGCAGGTGACGATCGTCGGTGTGGACCTCATGCAGGTCGAGCGGGTCACCGGCCGGCTGACATGGCCGAAGGTGCTCGGCGGAGGTGTGTTGACCGGCGCCTGGCTGGGCCTGTTCATCGGCCTCATCCTCGGCTTCTTCAGTCCGAGTCCGTGGGGCGCGCTGGCCACCGGTCTGGTCGCCGGTGTGTTCTTCGGCCTCATCACCTCGGCCATTCCGTATGCGATGGCGCGCGGCACAAGAGATTTCAGCTCGACGCTGCAACTGGTCGCCGGCCGCTACGACGTGCTGTGCGACCCGCAGGGCGCCGAGCGCGGCCGGGATCTGCTGGCGCGCTTGACCATCTGAGCCGCCTCCTTTTCGCCGCGAGAGTGCGCGTCTGCACACGACACGCCGCGGCTCGCGCGGACTTTGCGCACGTTCGCGATTGCATAACGGTGCGCGACGCGCGCATCCGTAGTGTTGCGAACCACGAGCTCGGGGCAATACGGTTTGCGCGCGGGAGCTTCCCGCACATGAGCCGCTGCGGCGGCGACGTCGGACGCGGACGGAGGCGGGCGGTGCGCGTGGGCCTACGGCGAGTCGGCGCTGCGGCGGTCGCAGCGCTCATGACGGCGTCGATGTTGAGCGCCTGCGGTTCGGAAAGCGGCGGGCTCGTCGTCAACTTCTACACCCCGGCCAACGAGGCGCAGACCTTCACGGCCGTAGCCAAGCGGTGCAACGAGCAGCTCGGTGGCCGGTTCACCATCCGGCAGGTCAGCTTGCCGAAGGGCGCCGACGACCAGCGGCTCCAGCTTGCCCGGCGGCTGACCGGTAACGACAAGACCCTCGACGTGATGGCGCTCGACGTCGTGTGGACCGCCGAGTTCGCCGAAGCCGGCTGGGCGTTGCCGCTCTCCGACGACCCGGCGGGACAGGCCGAGGCCGACGCGAACGCCAACACCCTGCCCGGTCCACTGCAGACCGCCACCTGGCAGGGCAAGCTGTATGCCGCGCCGATCACCACCAACACCCAATTGCTCTGGTATCGCGCCGATCTGATGTCCGAGCCGCCCGCAACCTGGGACGGCATGGTGGCCGAGGCGACGCGGCTGCATGCGGCGGGCGAACCGAGTTGGATTGCGGTACAGGGCAAGCAGTACGAGGGACTGGTCGTCTGGTTCAACACTCTGCTGGAAAGTGCCGGCGGTCAGGTGCTTTCCGACGACGGTGAGACCGTCACCCTGACCGACACGCCCGAGCACCGGGCCGCCACCGTCAAGGCGCTGCAAGTCATCAAAGACGTCGCCACGGCGCCCGGCGCAGACCCGTCGGTGACCCAGACCGACGAGACGACGGCGCGGTTGGCGCTCGAACAAGGCAAGGCAGCGCTCGAGGTGAACTGGCCGTATGTGCTGCCGTCGCTGCTCGAGAACGCGGTCAAGGGCGGCGTCTCGTTCCTGCCGCTGAACAACGACCCCGCGCTCGCCGGCAGCATCAACGACGTCGGAACGTTCTCGCCCACCGACGAGCAGTTCGACGCCGCCCTCGAGGCGAGCCGGAAGGTGTTCGGGTTCGCCCGCTATCCGGGTGTGCGACCGGGTGAGCAGGCGAGGGTGACCATCGGCGGCTTGAACCTCGCGGTGGCCAACACAACTCAACACAGGGCCGAGGCGTTCGAGGCCATCCGATGCCTGCGGGACGTCGAGAACCAGCGGTACACCTCGGTGGAAGGCGGACTGCCTGCGGTACGCGCCTCGCTCTACACCGATCCGGCCTTCCAGAAGAAGTACCCGCAGTACGACGTCATCCGCGAGCAACTCACCAACGCCGCGGTCCGTCCGGCCACGCCCGTCTACCAAGCGGTGTCGACGCGAATCTCCGCCACGCTGGCACCCATCACCGACATCGACCCCGAGCGCACCGCCGACGAACTCACCGAACAGGTGCAGAAGGCCATCGACGGCAAGGGGCTGATCCCGTGAGCGCGCCGACAACCGCTCCCGCCGCCTCATCCACCCGACCGGCCGCACCCGGCAGCGACGACACCCGCTCGGAACGCAGGCTGGCGTTCCTGCTGATCGCTCCGGCGGTGCTGCTCATGCTCGCGGTCACCGCCTACCCGATCGGCTACGCGATCTGGCTGAGCTTGCAGCGCAACAACATGGCGGCGCCTCAGGACACCGAGTTCATCGGGTTGGCCAACTACGCCACCATCCTCACCGACCGCTATTGGTGGACAGCGCTTTTCGTCACGCTGGCCATCACCGTCGTCTCGGTCGCCATCGAATTCGTCCTCGGCATGGCGCTCGCTCTCGTGATGCACCGAACCATCTTCGGCAAAGGCGTGGTCCGGACCGCGATCCTCATCCCCTACGGAATCGTCACGGTGGCAGCGTCATACAGCTGGTATTACGCATGGACACCGGGCACCGGCTACCTGGCGAACCTGCTGCCGCAGGGCAGTGCCCTGCTGACCGAACAGATCCCGTCGCTGGCGATCGTGGTGCTCGCCGAGGTGTGGAAGACGACGCCGTTCATGGCGCTGCTGCTGCTCGCCGGGCTGGCGCTGGTGCCGCAGGATCTGCTCAACGCCGCCCAGGTCGACGGTGCCGGTGCGTGGAAGCGGCTCGTCAAGGTCATCCTGCCGCTGATCAAGCCGGCGATCCTGGTGGCACTGCTGTTCCGCACCCTCGACGCGTTCCGCATCTTCGACAACATCTACATCCTCACCGGCGGCGCGAACAACACCGGTTCGGTGTCAATCCTGGGCTACGACAACCTGTTCAAGGCGTTCAACGTGGGTCTGGGCTCGGCGATCAGTGTGCTGATCTTCCTGTGCGTGGCGATCATCGCGTTCATCTACATCAAGGTCTTCGGGGCAGCGGCGCCCGGGGCCGCAGAGGAGCGTCGCTGATGTCCGAGCGGGTCGGTGCGACACGTGCGACGGGTTGGACCGTCGTCAACATCCTCGTGGTTTGCTATGCGCTGCTGCCCGTGCTGTGGATCCTGTCGCTGTCGCTGAAGCCGACGTCGAGTGTCAAGGACGGCAAGCTGATCCCGGCGGAGATCACGTTCGCCAACTACAAGGCGATCTTCTCGGGCGGTGACAACGGGGCCTTCACGTCGGCGTTGATCAACTCGATCGGTATCGGGCTCATCACCACCGTGATCGCGGTCGTGATCGGCGGGATGGCCGCGTACGCGGTCGCGCGGCTCGACTTCCCCGGCAAGCAGCTGCTGATCGGCATCGCGCTGCTGATCGCCATGTTTCCTCACATCTCGCTCGTCACACCGATTTTCAACATCGAGCGCGCAGTCGGCCTGTTCGACACCTGGCCCGGCCTGATCATTCCGTACATCACGTTTGCGCTTCCGCTGGCGATCTACACGCTCTCGGCGTTCTTCCGCGAGATCCCCTGGGATCTGGAGAAGGCGGCGAAGATGGACGGCGCCACGCCGGCGCAGGCCTTCCGCAAGGTGATCGCGCCGCTGGCCGCCCCCGGCATCGTCACCGCGGCGATCCTGGTGTTCATCTTCGCGTGGAACGACCTGCTGCTGGCCCTGTCGCTGACGGCGACCCAGCGCGCGATCACCGCGCCCGTGGCGATCGCGAACTTCACCGGCAGTTCGCAGTTCGAGGAGCCGACCGGTTCGATCGCCGCGGGGGCGATGGTGATCACCGTTCCGATCATCGTCTTTGTCCTGATCTTCCAACGACGGATCGTCGCCGGCCTGACATCCGGCGCGGTGAAGGGATAACCATGGCCGAGATTGTGTTGGACCGGGTGACCAAGAGTTTCCCCAATGGTGCGACGGCCGTGCACGAACTGTCGATGACGATCGCCGACGGCGAGTTCATCATCCTCGTCGGCCCGTCGGGTTGCGGAAAGTCCACCACGCTCAACATGATTGCGGGCCTGGAGGACATCACGTCAGGTGAACTGCGCATCGGCGGCGAGCGGGTCAACGAGAAGGCGCCCAAGGACCGCGACATCGCGATGGTGTTCCAGTCCTACGCGCTCTACCCGCATATGACCGTCCGGCAGAACATCGCGTTCCCGCTCACCCTGGCCAAGGTCAAGAAGGACGAGATCGCCGCGAAGGTGGAAGAGGCCGCGAAAACCCTTGACCTGACCGAACTCCTGGACCGAAAACCCGCGCAGCTGTCCGGCGGCCAGCGCCAGCGCGTCGCGATGGGCCGCGCGATCGTGCGCGACCCCAAGGCGTTCCTGATGGACGAGCCGCTGTCGAATCTCGATGCCAAGCTGCGGGTGCAGATGCGCTCGGAGATCGCGCGACTGCAGGACCGGTTGGGTACGACGACCGTCTACGTGACGCATGACCAGACCGAGGCGATGACACTGGGTGACCGCGTGGTGGTCCTGCTCGCCGGGGTGGTACAGCAGATCGGCACACCCGAGGAGCTATACAACCGCCCGGCCAACCTGTTCGTCGCCGGCTTCATCGGTTCTCCTGCAATGAATTTCTTTCCCGCGACGATCACCGACGTCGGCGTGCGGCTGCCGTTCGGCGAGGTCACGCTCGCTCCGGAGCTGCACGATCTGCTCGCACGGCGCAACGCCCCGGCGAATGTGATCGTCGGCATCCGGCCCGAGCACTTCGAGGACGCCGCGGTGCTCGACGTCTACGCGCGGATTCGGGCGATCACGTTCGACGTGACGGTGGACCGGGTGGAATCGCTGGGCGCCGACAAGTACCTCCACTTCAGGACCGAAGGGGCGGGGGCGCGTTCGGCTCACCTCGCCGAACTGGCCGCCGAGTCCGGCGTCGGCGAGAACGAGTTCGTGGCACGGGTTTCGGTCGAGTCTGCGGCCAAGCAGGGCGACTCCGTCGAGTTGGCGTTCGACACCTCGAAGCTGGTGGTCTTCGACCCCGACTCCGGCAGGAACCTGACACAGCCGGATGACGAGCCGGCTCCGGCCGAGTGACCGACGTTCTCGAACAGGTTCGCGCACACCTGCGCGAGCACTTCGCCCGGGCGGGCATCACCGCCGAACCGACCGCCGCCAGCGTCACGTTCCTCGGCACCGAGAAGATAGAGGTGCTGCGGTTCGGCCCGGACCCGAGCGCCGACTCCGACGTGTATCACCATGTGTCGCTGGGTTGTTCGCGTCACCCGATGCTCGACCCCGCCGAGATGGTGACCGATGTGCTGCGCGGCCCGCGCGCGGAGGTGACGGTCGCGCTGCGCGGTCCCGCGCCGCGGGGGCTGTCCCGATCGATCGCGATCGTCGCGGCCGCCCCGGCGGTCGAAGGGCTGATCCTCGAGCCCGACGCGCTGATCGACCTCGAGACACCGCTGTGGGAAGGTGCGCCGTTCACCGCTTTCCTGTTGAGCCGCAGTGACATCGACGATGTGTCACTGACCGGACCGATGCAGCCCGTGGCCGTGTTAGCGGCGACGCCGATCACCGCCACCGAAGCGGCGTGGGTTCGGCTCAAGGGAGCCGACGCGATGCGCGAGGCGTGGACGCAGGACGGCGTCGACGTTCTCGACCCCGCCCGCAAGGCCGCAAAGCCCAGCTGAGCGCTACAGCCACCGATTGCGGCGGAACGCGCCGAACAGCAACGCGCACAACACCACCATCACACCGAGCACCACCGGATAGCCCCACGGCTGCCGGAGTTCGGGCATGTGCTCGAAGTTCATCCCGTAGATGCCGGCGATCGCCGTCGGCACCGCGGCGATCGCGACATAGGCCGAGATCTTGCGCATGTCCACGTTCTGCTGCATGGCCACCTTGCCGACCGCGGCCTGCACCAACGAGCTGAGCACCTCGTCGTAGGTGGTGATCCGGTCGGCGGCCTGCGTGTTGTGGTCCAGCACGTCGCGCATGTAACGGCGGACCTCTGTCGAGATGAGGTCGGGATGGTCGTTCATGAGCCGCTGCAGCGCCAATGTCAGCGGGCTGACCGACCGGCGCAGCTCGACGATTTCGCGCTTGAGCAGATAGATGCACTCGATGTCGGTCTGCGTGGCCGGCGAGAAGACGTTCTCCTCCATCGCATCGATGTCGGTCTCGATCGAGTCGGTGACGTCGAGATAGGCGTCGACGACGTGGTCGGCGATCGCGTGCATCACCGCGTACGGGCCCAGCTTGAGGACGCCGGGGGAGGCGTCGAGTCGCTTGCGTACCCCGGCGAGGCCACCGTGTTCGCCGTGCCGCACCGTGACCACGAAGTCGGGGCCGACGAAGATCATGATCTCTCCGGTCTCGACGATCTCGCGCGCATACGCGATCGAGGTGTGCTCGACGTAGGTGACCGTCTTGAGAACGAGGAACAGCGTCTTGTCGTAGCGCTCGAGCTTCGGCCGCTGATGCGCGTGCACCGCGTCCTCGACGGCCAGCTCGTGCAGGTCGAACTCATCGGCGACGCTCTGCATCTGACCCAGGTCGGGTTCGTGCAGACCGATCCAGACGAACGCGTCCCTGCCCTCGCCGCGCAACTGGTGGACCTTGCCCATGGCGGCCGTGTGGCTGTAGGCGCCTGCCAGCCGCGTCCCCTCGCAGTAGATACCGCAGTCGACCGTCGCCCGCGCGACCGGTTCGCCGATGTAGCCGGGGTCCATGTGGCCGGATCTGGACTTGCCGACGGGACGAAGTGACGACGGAATCGAGCGGAACGACGGCATCGGGTCACACTCCCCAGGGCGGGCGCGGCGCAGGTGATGGGCCGTCGCCGATGCTACGCGGCTGGCTGTCTCGGCGTCCTGCTAGTTTCGTCCCCGAACGCAATCCGCCCGCGGGGCGGGCAACGCACTGCTGCCCAAGGAGCATCTGACGTGAGCACAACTCCCCTCAAGGTCGCCGTCACCGGTGCCGCCGGCCAGATCGGCTACAGCCTGCTGTTCCGCATCGCAAGCGGTTCGCTGCTCGGACCGGACCGGCCCGTCGAACTGCGGCTGCTCGAGATCGAGCCCGCGCTCAAGGCGCTCGAGGGTGTCGTGATGGAGCTCGACGACTGCGCGTTCCCGCTGCTCGCCGGTGTGGAGATCGGCGCCGACGCGAACAAGATCTTCGACGGCGCGAACCTGGCGCTGCTCGTCGGCGCCCGGCCGCGCGGGCCGGGCATGGAGCGCAGTGACCTGCTCGAGGCCAACGGCGCCATCTTCACCGCCCAGGGCAAGGCGCTCAACGAGGTCGCCGCCGACGACGTGCGCATCGGCGTCACCGGAAACCCCGCCAACACCAATGCGCTGATCGCGATGACCAACGCACCCGACATCCCGCGCGAGCGGTTCAGCGCCCTGACCCGCCTGGACCACAACCGGGCGATCAGCCAGCTGGCCCGCAAGACCGGCGCCAAGGTCACCGACATCAAGAAGATGACGATCTGGGGCAACCACTCGGCCACGCAGTATCCCGATGTCTTCCATGCGGAGGTCGACGGCCGCAACGCCGCCGAGGTCGTCAACGACCAGAACTGGATCGAGAACGACTTCATCCCGACTGTGGCCAAGCGCGGCGCCGCGATCATCGACGCGCGCGGCGCTTCCTCGGCCGCCTCGGCCGCGTCGGCCACCGTCGACGCTGCCCGCGACTGGCTGCTGGGCACCCCGTCCGACGACTGGGTTTCGATGGCAGTCGTCTCCGACGGCTCCTACGGTGTGCCGGAAGGCCTGATCTCGTCGTTCCCGGTCACCACGAAGGACGGCAACTGGTCGATCGTGCAGGGCCTGGAGATCGACGACTTCTCCCGCGGCCGCATCGACAAGACCACCGGCGAGCTCGCAGATGAACGCAAGGCGGTCACCGAACTGGGGCTGATCTGAGCGTTGTCGGACGACGCCGACGATTAGGTTACCTACCAGTTCGTCGCTAACCTGAGCGCCGTGTCGCAAGCTCTGAGAGACCTTCCAGTGATCGGATCCCACATCGTCGTCAGCGACGAGGAGATCTTTGCGGCCCACGTAGGCGGCAAGCTCTCAGTCGCGCTGAATGCGCCCCTCGACACCGAGCGGGCGCTTTCGGTGGCCTACACGCCAGGCGTCGCTCAGGTCAGCCGGGCCATCGCCGCGGACCGGACGCTGGCCGCCCGCTACACCTGGGCGAACCGGATGGTGGCGGTGGTCAGCGACGGCAGCGCGGTGCTCGGCCTCGGCGACATCGGCGCCGCAGCGTCGCTGCCCGTGATGGAGGGCAAGAGCGCGCTGTTCAAGGCGTTCGCCGACCTCGACTCGATTCCGATCGTGCTCGACACCAAGGATCCCGACGAGATCGTCGAGACCCTGGTGCGGCTGCGACCGACGTTCGGTGCGGTCAACCTCGAGGACATCTCGGCGCCGCGGTGCTTCGAGATCGAGCGGCGGCTCATCGAGGCGCTGGACTGCCCGGTCATGCACGACGACCAGCACGGCACCGCGATCGTCGTATTGGCGGCGCTGCTGGGCGCGGCCAGGGTCGTCGACCGCGAGATGGCGTCGCTGCGTGTGGTGGTGTCCGGCGCCGGTGCGGCCGGAGTCGCGTGCGCGAACATCCTGATGTCCGCCGGGGTCGGTGACCTGACGCTGCTCGATTCGCAGGGCATCGTGCACAAGGACCGCGAGAACCTGAACGCCCACAAAGCGCAGATGGCCGAGCGGACCAACCCCAGAGGGCTGACCGGCGGGATCGCCGAGGCGCTCGACGGAGCCGACGTGTTCCTCGGGCTGTCCGCCGGCATCGTGCCCGCCGACCTGATCGCCACGATGGCGCCGAACTCGATCGTGTTCGCACTGTCGAACCCGGATCCGGAGATCCACCCCGACGAGGCGAGCAGGTACGCGGCCGTCGTCGCGACCGGGCGCAGCGACTTTCCCAACCAGATCAACAATGTGCTGGCCTTCCCGGGCGTGTTCCGCGGCGCGCTGGACGCCGGTGCGCGGCGCATCACCGAGGAGATGAAAGTGGCTGCGGCCGAGGCGATCTTCGCAGTCGTCGGCGACGACCTGGCGGCCGACCGCATCGTGCCGAGCGTTCTGGACCCGCGGGTCTCGCCCGCGGTGGCCCGGGCGGTCGCAGCGGCGTCCGGCGGCTAGGTCGCCGGTGGGCCGGCGGCTGGCGCTGGGGCTCGTCGCACTGATCGTGGCGGGTACCGCAGCATGCAGCGGGCACAGCGAACCGCCGTCGATGGCGGTCGGCGCCACTTTTGATCCCGAGTCGGCGTTGGTCGCGCACCTGTACGCCGCGGCGCTGCGGTCCTACGGCACCGCGGCGCACGTCGAGACCCGTGACGACCCGCTGGCCGACCTGGACTCCGGTGACGTTCGCGTGGTGCCGGGTCTCACCGGCCGCTTGCTGCACAGGTTCAATCCGGGGTCGACGGCACGCGCCGGCGCGCAGGTCTACCGGGAGATGGTGTCGGCGTTGCCCGAGGGCGTCGCCGCGGGGGACTACACGACCTCGGCGGAGGACAAGCCCGCCCTGGCGGTCACCGAGGCGACGGCCAAGGCGTGGGACGGACGCGATGTCACCGCCGCCGCGCGCAACTGCGACCAGCTCACGACCGCGGCCGCCGCCGATGCGCCACACCCGGTGAACATCGGGAGTTGCAAGCCCAAGGTGGTCGAATCACCCGACGCCGCAGCAGCTTTCGCCGCCGTGCGGACCGGGCGGTCGCGAGCGGCATGGACGACGACCGCGGCGCCGGGCATTCCCGCTGAACTGCTGATGCTCTCGGACCGGACGTCGCTGATCCGCGCTGAGAACCTGGTGCCGCTGTACCGCCGCAACGAGCTCACCGAGTCGCAGGTGCTCGCGCTCAACGAGGTGGCCGGCGTGCTGGACACCGCGGCGCTGGCGCAGATGCGCGCCGAGGTGGCTGGCGGCGCCGATCCGGGTCACGTGGCCGACGCGTTCCTCGCCGAACACCCGCTGGGCGACTAGCCGAAACTCAGGCCCCCTTATCCGCGAGCGTGCGTGTTCGCACACGACACGCCGCGGATATTCGACATTCTGCGCACGCTCACACAGGCGTCAGTGTGCGTTCGGCACCAGTTTCGCCACCACCGTGGAGAACAGCCGCTGATAACCGGACCCGGTGAGCCGCACGATCAGGTCGAGAATCTTCGCGTCGGCGCCGACAAGCACGCGCGGCTTGTCCTTGCGAACCGCCTCCAGGATGACCTTCGCCGCCTTCTCGGGGCTCGTCCACGTCAGCATCTTGTCGAACGTGCGCGTAAGGCCTTCTCGGTCAACGCCTTCGGCGGCAGTCGAGTTGCGCATGATCGCGGTCCGCGGGTTCACCGAGGCACTGCGCCAGGAGATGAAGGCCGCGCGTCACCCGGTGAAGGTGACGACCGTGCATCCCGGCGGCATCAAGACCGCGATCATGCGCAACTCGACTGCCGCCGAAGGCGTTGACCGAGAAGGCCTTACGCGCACGTTCGACAAGATGC
>NZ_LZKP01000089.1 GCF_001672895.1 Mycobacterium sp. E740 | reverse complement strand
CGGCAACCTCGAGGTACACCTCGGCGACCGCCTCCAGGCGCTCGCTGCCGGTCTCACGGGCGACGAGCCGCTCGGCGAGCTTCGCCACCGTTCGCGCGGCGAACATGTCGGTGACCGCCGCACCCGGCGCGTCGAGCCAGTCGCGTACGCGGGCCACCACCTGGGTGGCCAGCACGGAGTCCCCGCCGAGCGGCTCGTCGCCCGTGAGACCGGCAGCGAGCGCCTGGAGGCGGTCGCCGAGGTGTACCTCGAGGTTGCCGGAATGGACAGCGAGACAGTGCTGTCCGAGCTGGGTTCGTCAGCTTAGAGCCGCGGCCAGTCGGCGCCACTGCTCGCGCGGGAATTCCCGCGGATCGGCGGTGAGCACCTGCACACAGACGTGGTCCGCGCCGGCGTCGCGGTGCTCGCGCACCCGTTCGAGCACGGCCTCCTCGTCACCCCAGGCAATGAGAGCGTCGAACAACCGGTCGCTGACCGATGCCACGTCGTCCTCGGAGAAGCCTGACCGCAACAGATTGTTGGCATAGTTGGGCAGCGCCAGGTACGACCGCAGCCAGTCGGTTCCGAGCGCGCGCGCTTCGTCGGCGTCGGTGGTGAGCAGCACCGTCTGCTCAGGCAGCAGCAGCGGTCCTTCGCCGAGGTGTTCGCGGGCGTAACGGGTGTGATCGGGGGTCACGAGATACGGGTGCGCACCGCGTGAGCGGTCCGCTGCCAGTTCGAGCATCTTCGGGCCGAGCGCCGCGAGCACCCGATTGGCAACCGGGACCGGCTGTTCCGTCGCATCGAGTCCGTCGAGGTAGTTGCGGGTCGCGGCCAGTGGCTTGCGGTACAACCCCGGCTCCCGTGAATCGATGAGCGGCGCGTGGCTCACCCCGATGCCGAGAAGGAAACGCTCCCCGTGGCTTTCGGTGAGCGACGCGTACCGGGCGGCCACGTCGGCCGGCTCGTGCATCCACAAGTTGAGGATGCCGGTGGCGATGACGACGTCGCGAGTCGACGACAGCAGGTGGTCCACCGAATCGAGGACGGGTCCGCCGACGTCGGGAATCCACAGCGCGCTGAAGCCGAGTTCCTCGAGCTCGGCGGCGGCCTCGGCGGCCTGGCTGTGGTCGCCGTAGCGCAATTGCGAACTCCATACACCGACACCTGCTAGCTCCATAGCCGTCGACTGTCGCACACGGCGGCCGACGACAGGCGCGCTGGTGTGCGTTCAGATCGACAAACAGCGCGGTCAGCAGCGATTCTGCGATCTCAGCGCACACCAGGGGTCGGCGCAGACCGTAGCCATGTCCCGCTGCGAAGGATAGGGTAACCTCACCTTCGACTTAGGACAGCCTGCGCTAATCAACTCCGACGACGCCGACACGATGACCGAACAGAGCCAACTGACTTTCGCACCCTGGATCAAACGCGCCGCCGGTGAATCATCGGACGGCGCCACCGTGGTCTTCCCGCACGCCGGCGGCGCCGCTGCGGCCTACCGGTCGTTCGCGTCGGCATTGGCCGCCCAGGGTGACGACGCATACGTCGTGCAGTACCCGCAGCGCGCGGATCGCCTGAAGCATCCCGCACCGGACACCGTGGAGGGCCTGGCGGCGGATTTGTTCGCCGCGGGGGACTGGTCGGCACTCGGCCCGCTGCGGCTGTTCGGGCACTGCATGGGAGCGGTGATCGCCTTCGAGTTCGGCCGGGTGGCCGAACGCCACGGAGTTCCCGTTCGGCAGTTGTGGGCTTCGGCGAGTCAAGCCCCCTGCGCGATCGCCGACTCACCGCGGCTGCCCACCGCCGACGCGGAAGTGGTGGCCAACATGGTCGATCTCGGTGGTACCGATCCCCGGCTGGTCGCCGACGAGGAGTTCATCGAGCTGCTCGTGCGCGCGGTGCGGGCGGACTACCAGGCGTTCAACCGTTACACCTGCCGACCCGATGCCCGCCTCACCGCGGACATACACACCATCGGCGGTCGCACCGACCACCGCATCAGCGAGGACATGTTGCGCGGCTGGGAAACTCACACCACCGGTGCGTTCACGCTGTCGCTGTTCGACGGCGGCCACTTCTACCTCGACGACCAGACCGACGCGGTCGCGGAGTTGGTCAATGCCGGTTAGCGCGCCAGAGAACGACGGCGACGATCCGGTCGTCATCGTGGGGATGGCGATCGAGGCGCCGGGGGGCATCGAAACCGCCGACGACTATTGGGACCTGCTGGTCGCGCAGCGCGAGGGGCTGTGCCCGTTTCCGCGCGACCGCGGGTGGTCGGTGCGCGATCTGCTCGACGGCTCGCAACGCGACGGGTTCAAACCCATCCACGACTTCGGCGGGTTCCTCTCTGACGCAGCGACGTTCGACCCGGAGTTCTTCGGGATCTCGCCGCGTGAGGCGGTCGCGATGGATCCGCAGCAACGGGTCGCGCTACGGGTCGCCTGGCGAGCGCTCGAGAACAGCGGGATCAACCCCGATGACCTCGCGGGTCACGACGCCGGCTGCTACGTGGGCGCTTCGGTGATGGGGTACGGACCCGACCTGGCCGAGTTCTCCAGTCTCACCGGACATCTGATGTCCGGGACCGCGCTGGGGGTGATCTCCGGGCGAATCGCCTACACGCTCGGGCTGGCCGGTCCCGCACTGACCATCGACACCTCGTGTTCGTCGACCCTGACCGCGATCCATACCGCGCGCCAGTCGCTGCGCTCGGCGGACTGCGATCTGGCGCTGGCGGGCGGTGTCTGCGTGATGGGCTCGCCCGGATTCTTCGTCGAGTTCTCCAAACAACATGCGCTGTCCGACGACGGACGCTGCCGGCCGTACAGCGCACACGCCAGCGGCACCGTGTGGGCCGAGGGTGCAGCGATGTTCGTCCTGCAGCGCCGATCGAGGGCGCTGAGCGACGGCCGGCAGGTGCTCGCCGAACTGCGGGCCACCTGCCTGAATCAGGACGGTCGGTCGGTCGGCCTCACCGCGCCCAACGGCCAGGCGCAGGCCCGGCTGTTCCAGCGCGCGCTCGACCGCAGCGGTGTGCGGCCGCAAGACATCGGCATGATCGAGGGTCACGGCACCGGAACGCGTCTGGGGGACCGCACCGAGTTGATCTCGCTGGCCCAGACGTACGGCGCCACTGCCCCCGGTGAAGGCGCTCTGCTCGGGTCGGTGAAGTCCAACCTCGGCCACACGCAGGCCGCGGCGGGCGGGCTGGGCCTGGCCAAAGTTCTCGTTGCCGCCGAGCGCGGTGCGATCCCGGCGACCCTGCACACCTCGGAAGCCAGCCGCGAAATCGACTGGGACGAACAAGGTCTGCGGTTGGCGCGGGAGCTGACACCATGGCCGGCCGTCGACGGCACACGGCTCGCGGCGGTGACCGCGTTCGGTATGAGCGGAACCAACGCGCACGCGATCGTGTCGATACCGGCCACCGAGCCCGAGGCGGCATGATGCCGTCTGTCGGTCTGCCCGACGGGCGGGTGCCCGTCGTGTTGAGCTCGCACGCAGAAGAACTGGTGCGGACAGACGCCGAAGCGATACTGCGCTACCTCGACCAGGAGCCGGATGTGCGCGCGGTCGCCGCAACGCTGCTGCGCGTCCGCCGGCTGCGCAGGCATCGCGCCGTGGTGCGTGCGGCGGACACCGCCGAACTGGCCGACGGACTGCGTGCGGTGATCGCCGGGTCCGAGCATCCCCTGGTGGCGCGCTCCTCGCGAACATCCGCGCTGCCAACGGCATTCGTGTTCCCCGGCCAAGGTAGCCAGTGGCCCTCGATGGGGGCGGAAACTTACCGCCGCTCCGCGGTGTACCGGACGCATGTCGACCAGTGCGCCGCGGCGTTCGTCGCGGCGGGCGAATCGTCGCCGCTGCCGTATCTGACCGGCGACGCAGGCGACGCCGAGTACTCGCAGACGCAGGTCCAAGCCGCCCAGTTCACCCATGCTGTCGGTCTGGCCCACATCTGGCGGTCCTGCGGAATCCTGCCCGCCGTCGTGATCGGGCACAGCCTCGGCGAAGTAGCGGCCGCTTGTGTGGCGGGCAGCCTGGCGCTGCCCGATGCCGCCCGCGTCGTCATCGCCCGCGCCAAGGCGGTGGACCGCCTGTGTGGTGACTATCGCATGGCAGCGCTCGGGGTTTCGTTGTCGGCGGCCGAGCAGCTCATCGCGACCGTCCCCGGCTGGCTCGAGGTGTCCGCGGTCAACTCCGACGCCTCGGTGGCGGTGTCCGGGACCCGCGCTGCCGTCCGCGCGCTGATCGGGGCGGCCGCCGAACGAGGCCTGTTCGCCCGCGAACTCGACGTGAATTACCCCGGCCACACCAGCGCGCTGCAACAGGTGCGCGACCATCTGTTCGACCTGCTACCGGAAGCCGGGTTCGTCGACTCAGCCGTGCGATTCATCGGATCGACAACCGGCGACGTGGTACCCGCATCCACGCCGTTCACGGACTACTGGTTCGACAACCTGCGCAACACCGTACGGTTCGACCGCGCCGTCGCGGCCGCGCGCCGACACGGCGCCGAAGCGTTCATCGAGATGTCGGCGCACCCCGCCCTGCAGTTCGCGCTCGGCGACCTGCTGGCCGACGAGACAGACGAGCCACTCGTCGCCGGCTCGGGACACCGCGACACCGCCCCGATGGAGACCCTGTCGGCGAGCATCGCCGCCACCGCGATCGCGGACCCCGCTTATCGATGGGCCGATCTGCTCGACATCCCCGCGGAGCCGATCCTGCGCGGTTTCCCCAACGCTGCGATGCGGGCGGTGCGGCTGTGGGCCGAACGGCAACAGTCACCTCCGGTTACCGGCCTTACCGTTGCACGTGAAAAATGGCAGCGCGCAGCACAATCGAGCGCGGTAGCACAGCGCGTCGCGGTGGTCGAACTCCCCGGTCCCCGCGGACCACTCGCCGGCCGGCTGCGGGCAGCGTTGAGCCGTACGCAAGCAGAGCTTGTCCAGCCCCGGGACGCGAACCTCGTCGTCGCAGTGGCCCCAGAACTCGACCACCCCGACGCCGAACACAGCGCCGACACGCTCTCGCGGCACATCGATGCCGGGTTGCTCCACTATGTCGACTCCGCCGGACCCGACTGCCGGGCAGTGTGTCTGGTGACTGTCGGCGGTGAGCGCGTCCGACCGGACGAGCCGACCGCGTTACCCGCGCAGGCTGCGCTGGCCGCGATGCACCGCAGCATCGGTTTCGAGCGCTCCGAGCAGGCGTTCCGCCATCTCGACCTGCCATCGTGGGAACCCGACGACACCGTCGCGGCCGCTGCTGCGCACGCCCTGCTGGGCGACGCCCATGAGGCGGCGGTACGCGACTACGGCACGGCACCAGTCCTTTTCACCCGTACAGTGACCGGAAGCGCCGAGTCGGCGCCGGCGTGGCAACTGGACCACGGAGTGCTCGACGACGTCGTCATCACCGGTGGCAACGGCGTTGTGGGTCTGCACTTCGCGCGTTACCTCGCGGCGCACGGCGCCCGCCGCCTCGTGCTGCTGAGTCGCGGCGGTGTCGATGCGACAGTCACGGCCGAACTGAAGGCGGCGGACCTCGAAGTGGTCGCGCCGCGGTGCGATGTCGCCTCCGCCGAGCAGGTGGCCGCGACGGCCGCACAGTTCGGCGGTGCCGGCGCGTCGCTGCTCATCCATGCCGCGGGTACGGCGACCTTCGCTGACCATAACGCGGTCACCGCGGCGGCGTTCACCGACATGGCGGCGGCCAAGATCGGCGGTCTGGCTCGGCTGACCGAGTTCTGGCCGATGCGGCCGGACGCGCGAATCCTGCTGTGCTCGTCGATTTCCGGGGTGTGGGGCGGTCGCGGCCATGCCGGATATTCGGCCGTCAACAGGATGCTCGACGTGATGGCCGGCCAACTGCGGGCAAAGGGGCAGCGCTGCGTCGCCATCCGGTACGGCCTGTGGCAGGGGAACGGGATCGCCGACGCGGGGGAGGTGGCCAGGATCGAGCGCTCCGGCCTGCTGCCGATGGCGCCTCTGGCAGCTGTCGAAGCCAGCCTCGCGCAACACGGCGAAGACCCGCTGTTGATGAGCGCCGACCAAGTCCGGTTGCGAATGTTCCTGGACAGCCGAACCGCAACGCGCCACGAAAACCGCTTCGCCACAGCCGAATTCGATGTCACTGACACGGCGGCCCGGCTACGGACCGAGCTCGGCGCAGTCCTGAACGTCGAAGCGGCGTCCGTCGACCTCGAGCTGTCGCTGCTCGACATGGGGGTGGACTCGCTGCTGGCACTGGACCTCCGCAAACGGCTGCTGCGCGCGACGGGCCAAAAGGTGCCGCTGGCCACCTTGCTCGGCGGCATCACCGGCGGCGGCCTCGTGGCCGAGCTCGACCGCACGAAACGATCAGAGAAGGTGGATACGCGTGACTGACCTGACTGAGGCGCTCGATCTCCGCGAGCGGGTCGAGGATCGCCGGCTCGAGTTGTTGCGCCGCAAGCTGGCCGAGCGGGGACTGCGCGACCAGCAGCCGTCCACCGCCGAGGCGCGCGGGCTTTCCGACGGGCAGCGCCGCATGTGGTTCGTGCAGACCGCCGATCCCACCGGGGCGATCCTGAACATCTGTCTGTCCTACCGGATCACCGGAGACCTCGACGTCGCCCGGCTACGCGACGCTGTCAACTCCGTCGCCGCGCGGCATCCGGTGTTGCGCACCACCTATCACGCCGACGAGCACGGCGAACCCCAACTGACCGTGCACGACGAGCTCGCGCCGGGCTGGGCCGTGCACGACCTGACGGACATCTCCGAGCACGCGCGCCGGCTTCGGCTGGAAGTGTTGGCCCAACGGGAATTCGGCGCTTCCTTCGACCTGGCGGCAGACTCGCCGCTGCGGCTCACCGTCGTGCGTACCGCCGCCGACGAACACGTCATGCTGCTGGTCGCTCATCACATCGCCTGGGACGACGGCTGCTGGGCGGTGTTCTTCGGTGACCTCACCCGGGCCTACTCCGGTGAACCGTTGGCACCCCTGGCCATGCCGCGCTCGCACGGACCAGAACCGGCCGACGAGGACCTCGACTACTGGCGCGACGTGTTGGCCGACCCGCCCGAGCCGCTGGAACTGCCCGGTCCGAACGGCTCCGCGGTACCCACCAATTGGCGGTCTCAGCGCATCACCATGCGGTTGCCGGAGGCAACGGTCGAACGGGTCGGCGCGCTGGCCAAGGAGTCGGGGGCGACGCCGTACATGGTCCTGCTGGCCGCCTTCGGGGTGCTGATGCGGCGCTACACGCACTCCGAGGACTTCCTGGTCGCCGCACCGGTACTCAACCGCACAGGCGATCTCGAGGAGGTGATCGGCTACTACGGCAACACCGTGGCCTTGCGGCTCAAGCCCGGTGCCCGCCGGAGCTTCCGTGATGTCGTCGCGCACGCTCGCGACACCGCGGTCGGTGCGTTCGCGCATCAGCGCATCAACCTCGACCGGGTGGTGCGCGAGTTGAACCCGGATCGGCGCCACGGTGCCGAGCGGATGACGCGGGTGACCTTCGGTGCGCGCGGCGCCGACGGTGAAGCCTTCTGCCCACCCGGAATCACCTGCAGCCGAGGGCAATTGCGCGGCCACCTCACCCAGTTGCCGCTTGGCTTCATGGTGGAGTTCGATGCCCCGGAGGCCGGGATCGTCGTGGAGGCCGAGTATCTCGTCGAAATCCTCGACGCGACGCTCGTCCGGCAACTGCTCACGCACTACGCCGTACTGCTCGACGATGCGCTGCAACGTCCCGACCACCCCATTGCCGAGCTCGACATGTTGGGCGCCGACGACGCCGAATGGCTGCGTGAGGTGTCCGCGGGTCCGGAGTTCGTCACCGCTGCCTCGACGATGACGGCGCTGGTCGAAGCTCAGGTGGCGCGCACCCCCGCCGCGGTCGCCATGGTCTACGAGGGACGTGACTACACCTACCGGGAGGTCAACGAGTCGGCGAACCGGGTGGCGCACTGGCTCATCCGGCGGGGCATCGGCACCGAGGACCGGGTGGCCGTGCTCTTGGACCGCTCGCCGGAGTTGGTGTTCACCGCGCTCGGGGTGATCAAGGCCGGCGCCGTGTACCAGCCGGTCGACCCCACCTATCCCCAGGACCGGCTGACCTTCATCCTCTCGGACTCCGACCCCAAACTCGTGCTGCGCGAACCGATCACCGATCTCGACGGACTGCCCGCCACCGATCCCACCGACACCGACCGGGTCCGCGCACTGTCTGCGAAGAACACCGCCTACCTGATCTACACGTCCGGTTCGACCGGTCAGCCCAAGGGCGTTCCGGTGCCGCACCGCCCGGTCGCCGAGTACTTCGTCTGGTTCAAGGGCGAATACGGGATCGACGACAGCGAGCGGCTGCTGCAGGTCGCGTCGCCGAGCTTTGACGTCTCGATCGCAGAGATCTTCGGCATGCTCGCGTGCGGCGGACGGCTCGTGATCCCCCGCCCGGACGGTCTGCGCGACGTCGGCTATCTCACCGAGCTGCTCCAGGACGAAGGCATCACCTCGATGCACTTCGTGCCCTCGCTCCTCGGCCTGTTCCTGTCATTGCCCGGGGTCAGCCAGTGGCGGACGCTGCAGCGGGTGCCCATCGGCGGCGAGGCGCTGCCCGGCGAGCTGGCCGACAAGTTCCACGCCACCTTCGACGCGCTGCTGCACAACTTCTACGGTCCGACCGAAACCGTGATCAACGCGAGCCGGTACAAGGTCGAGGGCAAGCAAGGCACTCGAATCGTGCCCATCGGCACGCCGAAGATCAACACCCAGATCCATCTGCTCGACGACGCCCTGCGACCCGTTCCGGTCGGGGTGATCGGCGAAATCTACATCGGCGGAACCCATGTCGCGCACGGGTACCACCGCCGGCCGGCCCTGACAGCGGAGCGGTTCGTCGCCGACCCGACCACCTCGGGCGGCCGCCTCTACCGATCCGGCGACCTGGGCCGCCGTAACGCCGACGGCGACGTCGAGTTCGTCGGCCGCGCCGACGAGCAGGTCAAGATCCGCGGCTTCCGGATCGAACTCGGTGAAGTCGCGGCCGCGATCTCGGTCGACCCGAGCGTCGGGCAGGCGGTCGTGGTGGTCAGCGACCTGCCGGGGGCCGGTAAGAGCCTCGTCGGCTACGTCACGCCGGCCGACGAGACCGTGGACGTCGAACGCATCCGGAACCGCGTCGCGGCCGCGCTGCCCGAGTACATGACCCCGGCTGCCTACGTCGTGGTCGACGAAATCCCGATCACCGCCCACGGCAAGATCGACCGGGCCGCGCTGCCGGAGCCCGACATCGACCCCGGCACGCCCTACCGCGAACCCGACCAGGGCACCGAACGCCGACTCGCAACCCTGTTCGCCGAACTGCTCGAGCGCGACCACATCGGTGCCGACGACTCGTTCTTCGACCTGGGCGGCCACTCCCTGCTCGCCACCAAACTCGTTGCGGGCGTGCGAGCGTCGTTCAATGTCGACATCGGTGTGCGCGACGTCTTCGAGCTCGGCACCGTAGCCGGGCTCGCGCAGCGGATCGAATCGGCAGCGGCCTTCGGACCGAACCGGCCAGAACTACTTCCCGTTTCCCACGACGGCGCGTTGCCGATGTCCGCATCACAGCTGCGCAT
Organism: Mycobacterium sp. E740; assembly: GCF_001672895.1. Taxonomy (GTDB): domain Bacteria; phylum Actinomycetota; class Actinomycetes; order Mycobacteriales; family Mycobacteriaceae; genus Mycobacterium. The sequence goes on along the minus strand of NZ_LZKP01000089.1, from coordinate 58,486 downwards.
GTGGTTCCAGTACCGCATCGACGGCCCCAGCCCGGTCAACAACATCCCGTTCGCTGCCCGGATCAGCGGCCCTTGCGACACCGACGCATTCGTCCAGGCCGTGCGCGACGTGGTGGCGCGCCATGAGGTGCTGAGGACCACTTATCGCGAAATAGACGGTGCCCCATACCAACTCGTCAACGAAGGACCGGACGTCACAGTGCGTCGCGCCCACGGCGGCGACGGGACTTGGCTCGACACCGAGCTCGCGAAGGAACGCCGCCACGTCTTCGATCTCGAACGCGACCTGCCCGTGCGGGCCGCCGTGCTGGCGACGCCCGATGCACACGTGGTTTCGCTGGTGGTCCACCACATCGCCGCCGACCACTGGTCGGCGATGGTGCTGTTCGACGACCTGCTGACGGCGTACCGGGCCAGGCGGGCGGGACACACACCCGGATTCGCACCGTTGCGTGTCCAGTACGCGGACTACGCCGCGTGGCAGGCGGCACTGCTCGGCGAGACCGACGGGCCGGTCGCCGCGCAGCGCGACTACTGGCGCCGCCAGTTGGCGGGTCTGCACGAGGATCCGGGCCTGACGCCGGACTTCCCGCGACCGCCCGTGCTGAGCGGCGCAGGCGACGCCGTCGAGTTCGGGGTCGACGCCGCCACCCGGTCGAAGTTCGCCGAACTGTGCCGCGAACTCGGCGTCACGGAGTTCATGCTGCTGCAGGCGGCGGTCGCCGTCGCCTTGCACAAAGCCGGTGAGCGCCCCGACATTCCGCTGGGCACGCCGGTCGCGGGCCGCACCGAAGCCGAACTCGACCGGCTCGTCGGGTTCTTCATCAACATCGTGGTGCTGCGCAACGACCTGTCCGACAACCCGACGTTGCGCGAGGTGCTGCGCCGGGCCCGCGACACGGCGCTGGAGGCTTACGCCCACCAGGACCTGCCGTTCGACCAGGTGGTCGACGCCGTACGACCGGTGCGGTCGCTGTCGCGCAACCCGCTGTTCGGAGTCGTCGTGCACGTCCGCGATGCGCTGCCCGCCGACCAGATCATCGAGTCAGGGCCGGACGGCACCACTACGTTCACTGCGCTGGAGCCGCCATTCGACGTCGCCCACGCAGACCTGTCGGTCAACTTCTTCGGCGCCACCGACGGCTACCGCGGACACGTCATCTACCGGACCGATCTGTACCGGCGCGACACCGCGGAACGGTTCGTCGAATGGTTGCGCCGCGTGCTCGCCGCGTTCGTCGACGATCCGGGCCAGCGGGTGCGCGACGTGCAGATCGCCGACCGCAACGAGCGGCGCCTGGTGCAGAAGTTCAGCGCGGCGACGGCGGCCAGCATCCTCGACGGCTGGCGCGATCCCGTCGCAATCGGCGCGGTGGGCGAGGTCTTCGAGCACGTCATCGACGAGACCGGCGCGGAAGTGCGCACCACCGGCAGGCGCGGTCGGTGGACCGCGGACGGTCGGATGGAATTCGTCGAAGCCGCCGACGCCCGTCGTGTGCCGGCACCGGCGGGGCCGGCGGAACCGGTGCGCACGGAAACCGAACGCGCACTGGCGGTGATCCTCGCCGACATCGTCAACGTGCCTGAGGTCAACCGCACCGACGACTTCTTCGAGCTGGGCGGCGATTCGATCCTCGCGGTGCAGCTGGCCGCACGGGCCCGCGATGCGGGGCTGGCGGTGACCGCGCGAATGGTGTTCGAGAATCCCGTCATTCACGAGCTGGCGGCCAGAGTCGACGAAGCCGGCGCCGCCACCGAGACGCCCGACATCCGTCACGAGCCGATGGCCGCGTCCGGGCTCTCGGCCGACGAACTGGCGGCGGTCACCTCGATGTGGTCGGCTTCGCTCGACGGTGCACAGTGACGTCAACCCCTACCAGGAGCGAACCTGCGGTCGCCGTCGAAGACGTGATGGCGCTGAGCCCGCTGCAGCAGGGACTGTTCTCCCTGGCGCAGTTGAACACCGGCGACGACGCGGTCGACGGCGGTGCAGACCCCTACGTCATCGCAATGGCCGCCGACATCACCGGCGATCTCGATCCGGCACTGCTGCGCACGTGCGCGGCGACGCTACTGGACCGCCACCCCAACTTGCGGGCGAGTTTCGTGCGCGCGCAGAGCAAACCGGTTCAGGTGGTGCCGACCCGCGTCGAGTTGCCATGGCGGCACATCACCGCGGCGGCTGACGAGATCGACTCGATCGAAGCGGACGAACGGCGCCGCACGTTCGACCTCGCTCGCGGGCCGGCGATGCGGTTCGTTCTGATCGAGATCCCGGGCAAGCAGTGGCGGCTTGTCATCGTCGCTCACCACATCATCATCGACGGTTGGTCGCTGCCGCTGTTCGTCGGCGAGCTGATCGCGCTGCATCGCTCGGGCGGCGACGCCGCCGCGCTCCCACCGCCGCCGCGGCCTTATCGCGACTACATCGGCTGGCTCGCGAGGCGTGACCAGGACAGCAGCCGCAGCCTGTGGCGCCGGCATCTGGCCGGTCTCGGCGGCCCGACACTCGTCGCACCCGCCCTCACCTCCGGCGAACCGCCCACCGGTCAACCGGGCCGGATCGAGGTCGAACTCGACAAAGCCGGCTCGCGCCGGCTTGCCGAAGCAGCGCGCTCACGCGGTGTCACGGTCAACACCCTCATCCAAATGTCGTGGGCCACAATCTTGTCCGCATTGACCGACCGCTCCGACGTGGTGTTCGGGGTGACGGTGTCGGGCCGCCCTGGTGAACTCGCCGGTGTCGAGACCATGGTCGGACTGTTCATCAACACCGTGCCGATGCGGGTCCGCCTCGACCCGACCGCCCGTGTCGGCGCGCAATGCGTTGCACTGCAACGCGAGGCAGCCGAACTGCGCGACCACAGCTACCTGCCGCACAACGAACTGCGCTCGCTGGGCGGCATCGGCGAGATGTTCGACACCTTGCTGGTTTACGAGAACTTCCCGCCCGGCGGTCTCGTCGGCGGCGGAGACTTCGTCGCCAACGGCGCGACCTTCCGTCCGGCGGCACTGGAAAGCGTGTCACATTTTCCCGTCACCGTCGCCGCGCACATGATCGGCGACGTACTGACGGTGCTCGTCGAGGTGGTCGACGGCGCGCTGGGACAGATGACTCCCGAATCGCTCGGGCACCGGGTCCTCGTCACCGCCCAGCGGCTGATCACCCACTGGGACAACGCGTTGCGTGACGTCAGTGTCCTGCTCGACGGCGAAGCGGCGGTCCCGACCAGCTTCCCGACCACCTTCGCTCCACCACCTGCCCACCTCGGCGTGCACACCGCATTCACGGAGACCGCCGGCAGCAGGCTCGGCTCACCTGCGTTGAGCTGGTCGGGCGGTGAGCTCAGCTTCCGGCAGCTCGACGAGGCGGCTGACCGCTTGGCCGCTGTGCTCACATTGCGTGGAGTGCGCACCGAAACTCCTGTGGCGATACATCTTTCCCGGGGACCCGAGTATGTGATCGCGATGTTCGCCGTGCTGAAAGCCGGTGGCGTCATCGTGCCGCTGGACCCCGGCATGCCGCCCGAGCGGACCGCCGACATCCTCGACCAGTGCGGCGCAACGGTCGTCGTCGACGACGATGTGCTGGCAGCGGCAGCCGAATCGGTCGACGAATTCCGGCCGGTGACCGCGGTACCGGGGCAGGCCGCCTACATGGTGTTCACCTCGGGAACCACCGGTAGGCCGAAGGGCGTCGTCGGTACCCATCAGGCGCTGCTGGCCTACATCGAGGACCACGCGCGAAACATCCTGCGGCCGGCCGCCGCCCGGCTGTCTCGCCCGCTGCGGGTCGCGCACGCCTGGTCGTTCACGTTCGACGCCGCCTGGCAGCCGCTCGCCGCGCTTTTCGACGGGCACGCGGTCCACATCGTCGACGACGACGTCCAGCGTGACGCCGAGGCGTTGGTCGAGACGATCGGGCGCTACGGCATCGACCTGATCGACACCACACCGTCCATGTTCGCCCAGCTGCGCGGCGTCGGTCTGCTGACCACCGTGCCGCTCGGGGTACTCGCACTCGGCGGCGAGGCCGTGGGCATCGCGGCGTGGAACACCATCCGCGACGAGTGTGCCCGCACCGGCATGGCGGCCCACAACTGTTACGGCCCAACCGAAACCACAGTGGAAGCGGTCGTCGCCACGATCGCCGAGCACGACCGGCCCACCATCGGACGACCCACGTCGCCGAGCCGGGCCTATGTGCTCGACTCGTGGCTGCGCCCGGTACCGGCCGGGGTGCCCGGCGAGTTGTATCTGTCGGGTGGCCAACTGACGCGCGGCTACTTGAACCGACCGGGCGAGACCGCGGCCCGGTTCGTCGCCGACCCGTTCGCGCCGGGCGAGCGGATGTACCGCACCGGGGACATCGTGCGATGGCAACGCGACGGTGCACTAGAGTTCCTCGGCCGCTCCGACGCCCAGGTGAAGATCCGCGGCTTCCGGGTCGAGCCCGCCGAAATCGCGGCGGTGCTGCACTCCCATCCCGCCGTGCGGCACGCGCACGTCGTCGTGCGCGAACAACGGTGTGGCCCACAGTTGGTGGCCGTCGTCGATGCGGCACCCCCACCCGACACATCGGAGTTGCGCACCCTGCTCGCAAAACGGCTGCCCCGCTACATGGTTCCGCACACAATCGTGGTCGTCGAGCAGATGCCGCTGACAGTGCACGGCAAAGTCGACGAATCCGCCCTCGCCGCACTCACCGTCGCCGAGGGGCCCTCTGCCGGCCCGGAAACCGGGACCGAGGCGGCACTGGCCGCGGTGCTGAGCGAATTGCTCGACACAACTGAGATCGATGTCACCGCAGACTTTCTCGCTCTCGGCTTGGACAGCATCGTGGCGATGTCAGTGGTGCAGGCGGCCCGCAGGCGCGGAGTTCCGTTGCGCGCCCGGCTGATGCTGGAATGTGCGACGCTGCGTGAACTGGCCGCCGCCGTCGACAGCGAGTCGGCAGTAGCCCGACACGGTGCGGACGAATCTGCGGGGCCTGTCGCAGTACTGCCCAACGTGCACTGGCTCTACGAACACGGAGATCCGCGTCGGCTGGCGCAGACCGAAGTCATCACGTTGCCCGACGGCATCACGGCCGCGCAGCTCGAGCGGATGCTGCGCGCGCTCACCGACAGCCACGAGGTGTTGCGCAGCCGGCTGGACCGGCAGACGATGACGTTCGTCGAACACGACCCGCGGGATCTGTTGACCGAGGTGCGGATCGACGCCACCCACGACGCCACCCACACCGTCACCGCGGCGGTCGCCGAGCATGCCCGCCGGTCAGTGGAACGCCTTGACCCTCAACGCGGCTCGCTGCTCGCCGCGGTGTGGCTGCGGCCGGCCGACGGTGCCGGAGTGCTGGTGCTCACCGCGCACGTGCTGGCGCTGGACCCGGCGTCCTGGCGGATCGCGCTGGCCGAACTCGATGCGGGCTGGCACGCCGTCGCATCCGGGGCCGACCCCTCGCCCGTGCGCGAACACACCAGCTACCGCCGGTGGTCTCGACTGCTCAGCGAGCGGGCGTACACCCTCGACACGACCGACTTCTGGGCGGCGCAGCTCGACGGACCCGACCCCACCCTCGGCGCGCGCCGCGTGCGGCCGCACAGCGATCGGGCCGCCGATCTCGTGGTCTCGATGGCCGCCACCGACACCGACGTCACGTTGCGCCTACTCAACGCGCCCGAGCCGACGCCGCATCTGTTGGCCGCCGCCGCCGCGCGTACCGTCACGCGCTGGCGGCTGCAGCGGGGACAGGAGACACCGCCGCCCCTGCTGGCCTTGGAGACTCACGGCCGCGCGGACGGCGTCGTCGACGGAGCCGACACGTCCGACACGGTCGGGCTGCTCACCGCGATCTACCCGCTGCGGGTGCAGTCGGTGCTCGACGTCGCCCGAATCCCCGGCAACGCCGTCGATTACGGGCTGCTGCGGTATCTGCGGCCCGATACCGCAGAACGACTTGCCGCCTACCGCGAACCGCAGCTGTTACTGAACTTCCTGGGTCGCGTGCACGCCGGCACCGACGGTGGCACGCTGCGTCCGGACCGCGCGCTGCTGGCCCAAGTGTCACCTCTGCCCGAGCCGCAGTTGGCGGTTCGGCATGAATTGACGATCCTGGCGGCGGTGCTCGGCGACGCCGACGCCCCGGTGCTCGGCACCCAGTGGCGCACGCTGCCCGCCATCCTGACCGTCGAAGACGTCGCCACGCTGCAGGAGTTGTGGCAGGAGTCGCTGCGAGAGGTGATCGCATGAGCCGGACTCTCGCGGTGGTGGGCGCCGGCGCCAAAGCCGTCGCGGTGGCCGCCAAAGCCGCCGAACTGCGCGGCATGGGTCTCGACGTGCCCGACGTCGTCGCGGTCGAGCGGACCGGCGTCGCCGCCAACTGGCAGGCCGACGGCGGCTGGACCGACGGGCAGCACCGCCTGGGCACCAGCCCCGAGAAGGACGTCGGCTTCCCGTACCGCTCCGCGCTGGTGCCGCGCCGCAACGCCGAACTCGACGAGCGCATGACCCGCCACAGCTGGCAGCAGTACCTGATCTCGACCGGGCAGTTCGCCGAGTGGGTCGACCGCGGCAGGCCCGCGCCCACCCACCGCCGGTGGAGCCAGTACCTGCGCTGGGTCGCGGGCAACATCGAGATGAAGGTGATCGCCGGTGAGGTGCAGCGCATCTCGGTCGACACCGAATCCGGTGGATGGGCACTGCGCACCGCGGACCGCACCATCGTCGCCGACGGCCTGATGATCACCGGGCCGGGGCAGCCCGAGCGTTCGATCCTGCCGGGCAGTCCGCGGGTCATGTCGATCGCGCAGTTCTGGCATCGCACGGCACAGCACGAGCTGATCTGCGCCGAACGGGTCGCGGTCATCGGCGGCGGCGAGACCGCGGCGTCGATACTGAACGAGCTGTTCCGCCATCGGGTTTCGACCATCACGGTGATCTCCCCGCAGGTGACCTTGTTCACCCGCGGCGAGGGCTTCTTCGAGAACATGCTGTTCTCCGATCCGACCGGCTGGACCAGCCTGACGATGACCGAACGGCGCGACGCCCTGATGCGCACCGACCGCGGCGTGTTCTCCGCGCGGGTGCAGGATGCGCTGCTCGCCGACGACCGGATTCGTCATCTGCGCGGCCGCGTCGCGCACGCCGTCGCGCGCGACGGCCGAATCCGCTTGACGCTGAGCACCACTCAGGGCGGTGAGTCATTGGAGACAATTCACGGTTTCGACCTGGTGATCGACGGGTCGGGCGCCGACGCGATGTGGTTCGTGCCGCTGCTCGGACAGGACGCGCTGGACCTGGTGGAGCTCGGCCTCGGTGCACCGCTGACCTCAGAGGCGCTACAGGAGGCCATCGGGGACGACCTCGCCGTCACCGGCGTGGCGCCGAAACTCTTCCTGCCGGGCCTGTCCGGGCTCACGCAGGGGCCCGGCTTCCCGAACCTGTCCTGCCTCGGCCTGTTGTCCGACCGCATCCTGGGCTCATCATTCGCGACGGCCGCCGCGCAGGACGCCATCGGCCTGCCGGCCGTGCGGCACCGCTAAACCTGTTGAGCTATCGGCATATCCATGTCGAACACCCGCGCATGCAATATCGTGCGGTTGCGCAGCGCGGCCCGCACCGCGCGGTGCAGCCCGTCCTCGAGGTAGACGATGCCCTTCCATTTGACCGCGTGCGGGAAGAGGTCGCCGTAGAACGTCGAGTCCTCGGAGAGCAACCGGTCCAGCGCGAGCACCGTGGTGGTCGTGACCAGTTCGTCGAGCCGGATCTGCCGCGGCGGGATCTGCGCCCACTGGCGGTGCGACAAGCCGTGGTCTGGGTACGGCCTGCCCTCCCGGACTCCCTTGAAAATCATCAGGCGAACGCCTTTCGCGTCGTCCCCCCGGGCTTCGGCTCGACAACTGGCCGCACGTGCCAAGGCTAATGCAACCCGCGCTTTGGGCGATATGACCACCGCGCGCGGTCATCGGCGCTGTTCGGCCCCGTAAAATGGGCGCCGACGCGATTCGAGGGGTAGGTGAGCAGACATGGGTAGCGCCGAGGACCGCCGGTTCGAGGTGTTGCGCGCGATCGTCGCCGACTTCGTTGCCACCAAGGAGCCGATCGGGTCCAAGACGCTCGTCGAGCGGCACAACCTCGGTGTCTCCAGCGCGACCGTGCGCAACGACATGGCGGTCCTGGAAGCCGAGGGGTACATCGCCCAGCCTCACACCAGCTCCGGGCGGGTGCCCACCGAAAAGGGCTACCGGGAGTTCGTCGACCGGATCGACGAGGTCAAGCCGTTGTCGTCGTCGGAACGCCGCGCGATCCTGTCCTTCCTCGAATCGGGGGTGGACCTCGACGACGTGCTGCGCCGTGCGGTACGGCTGCTGGCCCAGCTGACGCGTCAGGTCGCGATCGTGCAGTATCCGACGCTGTCGACGTCGATGGTCCGCCACCTGGAGGTCGTCGCGCTCACGCCGGCCAAGCTGCTGCTGGTGGTGATCACCGACACCGGCCGGGTGGACCAGCGCATCGTCGAGCTCGGCGACGCCCTCGCCGATCATGACGTGCTCAAGCTGCGCGATCTGCTCGGCCAGGCGCTCGAGGGCAAGCCGCTGGCGGCCGCTTCGGTCGCGGTGTCGGATCTGGCGTCGCAGCTCAACGGGCGCGGCGGGCTCGCCGACGCGGTGGGCCGGTCGGCGACCGTGCTGGTCGAGACGCTCGTCGAGCACAGCGAGGAGCGGCTGCTGCTGGGCGGTACCGCCAACCTCACCCGTAACACCGCGGACTTCGGCGGCTCGCTGCGGTCGGTGCTCGAGGCGCTCGAGGAGCAGGTGGTGGTGCTGCGGTTGCTGGCGGCGCAGCAGGAGGCCGGCAAGGTGACCGTGCGCATCGGCCACGAGACCGAGGCCCAGGAGATGGCGGGCACCTCGGTGGTCACCACCGCATACGGCAGTTCGGGCAAGGTGTACGGCGGCATGGGGGTGCTGGGCCCCACCCGAATGGACTATCCGGGAACTATCGCTAATGTCGCTGCGGTTGCTCTCTATATCGGGGAAGTCTTAGGCAGCCGGTAAAACCGGCACCGTCGACGAGGAAGAGACAGGCAAGGTCAGCGTGGCACGCGACTATTACGGGCTGCTCGGAGTGAGCAAAGGCGCAACGGACGCCGAGATCAAGCGCGCCTATCGCAAGCTGGCGCGCGAACTGCACCCCGACGTCAACCCGGACGAAGCGGCACAGGCGCGGTTCAAGGAGATCAGCGCCGCCTACGAGGTGCTCTCCGATCCAGAGAAGCGCCGCATCGTCGACCTCGGCGGTGACCCGCTGGAGTCGGCGGGTGCCGGCAACGGGTTCGGCGGCGGATTTGGTGGGCTTGGTGACGTGTTCGAGGCGTTCTTCGGCGGCGGCGCCACCTCGCGAGGTCCCATCGGCCGGGTGCGACCCGGGTCGGATTCGTTGCTGCGCATGCGCCTGGACCTCTCGGAGTGCGCGACCGGCGTGACCAAGCAGGTGACCGTCGACACCGCGGTGCTGTGCGACCTCTGCCACGGCAAGGGCACCCACGGCAACTCCAGCCCGGCTGCCTGCGACACGTGCGGGGGTCGCGGTGAGATTCAGACCGTGCAGCGGTCGCTGCTCGGCCAGGTCATGACCTCACGTCCGTGCCCGGTGTGCGGCGGGGTCGGCGAGGTGATCCCCAATCCGTGTCACCGCTGCGGCGGCGACGGCCGGGTGCGGGCGCGTCGCGAAATCAGTGTGAAGATCCCGGCCGGCGTCGGCAACGGAATGCGAGTGAGGTTGGCCGCCCAGGGCGAGGTCGGCCCCGGCGGCGGGCCCGCCGGCGACCTGTACGTCGAGGTGCACGAGCAGCCACACGCAACCTTCCTGCGCGACGGTGACGACCTGCACTGCACGATCTCGGTGCCGATGATCGACGCCGCGCTGGGCACGGCGGTCACGGTCGACGCGATCCTCGACGGCCCGACCGAGATCACCATCCCGTCCGGCACGCAGCCGGGCGCGGTCGTCTCGCTGCGCGGGCACGGCATGCCGCATCTGCGCTCGGGGGTGCGCGGCGACCTGCACGCGCACATCGATGTCGTGGTGCCGTCGCGGCTGGACAACGAGGACGCCGACCTGCTGCGCAAGGTCAAGGAGAGACGCACCCGCGACGTCGCGGAGGTGTGCTCTACGCAGGCGGCCTCGACCAGCGGCGGCGGCTTGTTCAGCCGGCTGCGTGAGACGTTCAGCGGCCGCTGACGCGTGAGCCGGGCGCTCTTCTACGTCGGCGTGGTGCCCGCCGTCGGTGAACTCGCCGTGGTCGACGGCGACGAGGGCTTTCACGCCGCGAACGTGCGCCGCATCCGTGTCGGTGAACGGCTGGACGTCAGCGACGGCGCCGGCGAGTTGGCGCACTGCGTGGTCGACGAGGCCGGCAAGGGCCGGTTGACGGCACGGGTGCTCGAGCGGCGCTTCGTGCCGCCACCGTCGCCGACGGTGACCGTCGTGCAGGCGCTGCCGAAGTCCGACCGCGCGGAGCTGGCGATCGAACTGGCCACCGAGGCTGGGGCGGACGCGTTCGTCGCGTGGCAGGCATCTCGGTGTGTGGCGCGATGGGAATCGGCGGCCAAGGTCGACAAAGGGTTACGGCGATGGAGCGCGGTGGCCCGATCCGCGGCCCGGCAGTCGCGGCGCCCCCGGATTCCCGAGGTCAGCGGGCCGGTCTCGACGGCGCAACTTGTCGGCGGGCTCGGGGGAGCGCTGGTGCTCGTCCTGCATGAATCGGCGTCCCGGCATCTCGCCGACGTCCCGGTGGCCGCGGCGGATTCGCTGGTGCTGGTCGTGGGACCGGAGGGCGGGATCGCCGACGACGAGGTCGCGGCGCTGTGCGACGCCGGGGCGACGGCGGTGCGGTTGGGGCCCACTGTGCTGCGCACGTCGACGGCGGCCGCGGTGGCGCTGGGGGCGCTGGGCGTGCTGACGGATCGATGGCGCGGCTAACCACTGGGACGGCCAGAGGCTCGACGGTAAACTGTGAGCACGGCAACGACCAGGCAGGAATCCAGAAAGTAGGCACTGAACCCTCTTGACGCCCCGCGAGACGACCGCTGACTCGTCTTCTGAGTCGGTACGCAGCAACATAAGTGTTCCGCCCGACCTCGTCGTGGGCCTGCTGGGTTCCGCCGACGAGAATCTGCGCGCGCTCGAGCGTGCCCTGGCGGCCGATATCCATGCGCGCGGCAACGTGCTGACGCTCACCGGCGAACCCGCCGACGTGGCATTGGCCGAGCGGGTGGTCTCCGAACTCATCACGATCGTGGCCAACGGCCAGTCGCTGACTCCCGAAGTCGTGCGGCACAGCGTCGCGATGCTCACCGGCGCGGGCAACGAATCGCCTGCCGAGGTCCTCACACTCGACATCCTGTCGCGGCGCGGCAAGACCATCCGGCCCAAGACGTTGAACCAGAAGCGCTACGTCGACGCGATCGATGAGCACACGATCGTGTTCGGGATCGGACCCGCCGGCACGGGCAAGACGTACCTGGCAATGGCGAAGGCCGTCAACGCTTTACAGTCCAAGCAGGTGTCCCGCATCATTCTCACCCGGCCTGCGGTGGAAGCCGGTGAGCGCCTCGGCTTTCTGCCGGGCACGCTGAGCGAGAAGATCGACCCGTACCTGCGGCCGCTCTACGACGCGCTGCACGACATGATGGACCCGGAGCTGATCCCAAAGTTGATGAGCGCCGGGGTGATTGAGGTCGCACCGCTGGCATACATGCGGGGCAGAACTTTGAACGATGCGTTCATCATCCTCGACGAGGCGCAGAACACCACCGCCGAGCAGATGAAGATGTTTTTGACCCGTCTCGGATTCGGCTCGAAAATCGTTGTCACAGGCGATATCACGCAGGTCGACCTGCCGGGCGGAGCCGCGTCGGGCCTGCACGCGGCGATGCAAATCCTCGACGGGATCGACGACATCCACTTCGCCGAACTCACCAGCGCCGACGTGGTGCGCCACCGGTTGGTGTCGGAGATCGTCGACGCGTACGCCAGACACGAAGAGCCGGCGCAGTTGAACCGCGCGCAGCGGCGCGCGTCCGGCGGCGGCCGGCCGCGGCGGTAGCAGCGATGAGCATCGAGGTGTCCAACGAGTCGGGCATCGACGTCTCCGAAGAGGAACTGATCAGCGTCGCCCGATTCGTCATCCGCAAGATGCAGGTCAATCCCGCGGCCGAACTGTCGATGGTGCTGCTCGACACCGCCGCGATGGCCGACCTGCACATGCGGTGGATGGACCTGCCCGGGCCGACCGACGTGATGAGCTTCCCGATGGACGAGTTGGAGCCCGGCGGGCGGCCCGACGCGCCCGACCCCGGCCCGGCGATGCTGGGCGACATCGCGCTGTGTCCGCAGTTCGCCGCCGACCAGGCCGCCGCGGCAGGGCACTCGCTGGGCCAGGAACTCGCCCTGCTCACCGTGCACGGGGTGTTGCACCTGCTGGGCTATGACCACGCCGAGCCCGCCGAGGAAAAAGAGATGTTCGCCCTGCAGCGCGAACTGCTCGAGGAGTGGGTGGCCGACCAGGTCAAGGCCTACCACCAGGATCGCCAGTCGGAGAAGGAGCGCAGGCTGCTCGACAACTCCCGATACTTCGACGAATTGTGAACAGCATCGGGCAGCTGATCTTCGCGATCGTGCTCGTCGTCTTCGGCGGCGTGTTCGCCGCGATCGATGCGGCGATCAGCACCGTGTCCATCGCGCGTGTCGAGGAACTCGTGCGCGACGAGCGCCCCGGCGCGGTGCGCCTGCACAAGATCATGGCCGAGCGCCCACGCTACATCAATCTCGTTGTGCTGCTTCGTATCGCATGCGAGGTCAGCGCGACGGTTCTGCTGGCCGCTTACCTGGACGACTACACCGGTGTGCGCTGGGGATTGATCTCGGCGGCCGCGATCATGACCGTGGTGAGCTTCGTCGTGATCGGCGTCGGCCCGCGCACCGTCGGCAGGCAGAACGCGTACTCGATCTCGCTGTTCGCCGCCCTCCCGCTGCAGGCCACATCGGTCGTGCTCACTCCAGTCAGCCGGTTGCTGGTGCTCATCGGCAACGCGCTGACCCCGGGCCGCGGTTTCCGCAACGGCCCGTTCTCCTCCGAGATCGAACTTCGTGAGGTGGTCGACCTCGCGCAGCAGCGCGGCGTGGTGGCCGACGACGAGCGACGGATGATCCAGTCGGTGTTCGAACTCGGCGACACCCCCGCGCGCGAGGTGATGGTGCCGCGCACCGAGATGGTGTGGATCGAAAGCGACAAGACCGCCGGGCAGGCAACGTCGCTGGCGGTGCGCAGCGGCCACTCCCGCATCCCGGTGATCGGGGAGAACGTCGACGACGTGGTCGGTGTCGTCTACCTCAAAGACCTTGTCCAGCGGACGTATTACTCCACCGACGGCGGTCGCGGCACCAAGGTCTCCGACGTCATGCGGCGCCCGGCGTTCGTGCCGGACTCCAAACCGCTGGACAGCCTGCTGCGCGAGATGCAGCGTGACCGCGTCCACATGGTCCTGCTCGTCGACGAGTACGGCGCGATCGCCGGGCTGGTCACGATCGAGGACGTGCTCGAGGAGATCGTCGGCGAGATCGTCGACGAGTACGACGCGGGCGAGGTGGTGCCCGTAGAGGAGTTGGGCGACAACCGGTATCGGGTATCGGCGCGGTTGCCGATCGAGGACCTCGGCGAGCTGTACGACATCGAGTTCGACGACAACCTCGACGTCGACACCGTCGGCGGCCTCGTCGCCCTGGAACTCGGCCGGGTGCCGCTGCCGGGCGCCGAGGTGACGTGGGACGGGTTGCGGCTGCGGGCCGAAGGCGGACCGGACCACCGCGGACGCGTACGCATCGGCACGGTTCTGGTCAGCCCCACCGAGACTTCCGAAGGAGATCGACGCGATGAGTGAGCTCGACGCGGAGGACGCCAAGCTGGTGACGCTGGCGCGCGGCGCGATGGGCCGGGCCGAGGCGACCACCGGTGCCGCCGTCCGCGACGCCGACGGCCGCACCTATGCGGGTGCCCCGGTGACGCTGAAGTCGTTGCAACTCAGCGCACTTCAAGCCGCCGTCGCCGCCGCGGTGTCCAGCGGCGCGACCGGCCTCGAAGCCGCCGTGCTCATCGGTGGATCGCCGGACGATGCGGGAGTGGCCGCGGTCCGCGAGTTGACGGCGGACGCCGTCGTGATCGTGACCGACCGTGCGGGTAAGACGCTGGCATGACTGCCGAGACTGCAGACAGGTCGCCGATTCGGCGGAAATTGCGATCTCTCCGCAGTCTCGGGGGAAGTGATGCCTGAATTCCGTTCGGGTTTCGTCTGTTTCGTCGGGCGGCCCAACACCGGCAAGTCCACGCTGACCAATGCATTGGTCGGCGCGAAGGTCGCGATCACGTCGAACCGGCCGCAGACCACCCGGCACACCATCCGCGGGATCGTGCATCGCGACGACTTCCAGATCGTCCTCGTCGACACTCCGGGTCTACATCGGCCGCGAACCCTGCTGGGGCAGCGGCTCAACGACCTGGTGAAGGACACGTACTCCGAGGTCGACGTGATCGGTTGGTGTATCCCGGCCGACGAGAAGATCGGGCCCGGCGACCGGTGGATTTTCGACCAGATCCGCGCCGTCGCGCCCAGGACCACGCTGGTCGCCGTCGTCACCAAGATCGACAAGGTGCCCAAGGACCGCATCGCCGCGCAACTGGTCGCGGTCAGCGAGTTGGTCGGCCCGGACACCGAGATCGTGCCGGTGTCGGCGACGGCCGCCGACAACCTCGACGTGCTCGTCGACGTGCTGGTGGCGAAGCTTCCGCCGGGGCCGGCCTTCTATCCCGACGGCGAGCTCACCGACGAACCCGAGGAAACCTTGATGGCCGAGCTGATCCGCGAGGCCGCGCTCGAAGGGGTGCGCGAAGAGCTGCCGCACTCGCTGGCCGTCGTCATCGAGGAGGTCACTCCGCGGGAGGGCCGTGACGACCTGATCGACGTCCACGCGATTCTCTTCGTCGAACGCGACAGCCAGAAAGGCATCGTGATCGGCAAGGGCGGCGCCAGATTGCGCGAGGTCGGCACCGCGGCCCGCACACAGATCGAGAAGCTGTTGGGCACCAAGGTGTTCCTCGATCTGCGGGTCAAGGTCGCCAAGAACTGGCAGCGCGACCCGAAACAGCTGGGGCGCCTGGGCTTTTAGCTCTGGGCGCCCGAGCCCGGCTCCCCGAACGGCCTGCCGGGTCCGAGCGCCGGCGGCGCCGAGTCGCCCTTGCCGTAGACGGCCACCACGACCGTGCGGTCGAGCGCGTTCGCCGACCACACGCCGATGTCGACGTTGGAACAGTCGGCCATGATCTCGTGGTAGTCGGGCCGGTGATACCACTGGTTGATCAGCTCGATGCCGCTGATCGCCAAGGCGGGGTTGATCGCCACGGTCTCGGCGACGGCGCCGGCGTACCCGGCTTTGCGCGCCCGGTCTGGGACGGTCGAGCCGTCGGAGCCGATGTCACCATTCAGCGCGCGGTTGTTCAGCACATCGTTGGTGTGCCATTCGGCGGCCAGCCGCAGCTTTGGATTGATCTTGATGTCGGTGTCGCAGCCGGCCTGGTGTTGCACGGTGTAGACATTGGCCACCACGCCGTCGTTGAGCCGCTTGTTGTCGGCGGCCGCTTCCGGCGCCCCGACGATCGCACCCGCCGCGAGGGCTACGACCGGGACCGCACAGGAATAGCGCAGGGCTCTCATTCCGCGAGACATTACGCGACTTCGTCGGAGACGTCTTCGCGTTCTGGCCGGTCCGAACCGGTTATGGGCTCCTTGGTCGCCGCCGGCTCAGGGTCCGGGGCGGGTTCGGGACGCCACCAGGGCTCGGGTTGGCGCATCGCCCAGCCGTTGATCGCCTCCAGCTCGGCGGCCAGCGATACCAGTAGCGGTTCGCTGTTGGCGGGGCCCATCAGCTGGACGCCGATCGGCAGACCGTCGCTGGTGAACCCCGCGGGCACGTTGATCGACGGCCACCCCAGCAGATTCCACGGCCAGGTGACGGGGCAGGCCTTGATCATCGTGCGGTCGGTCGCCAGACCGCCGAGGTGATCGAACTCGTGCACCTCGGGCGGCGGCTGCGCGGTGGTCGGCGCCAGAATTACGTCGGCGATGTTGAAGATGTAGCCGATGCGGCGGTGCGCGCGGGCCTCGCGAGTGCGGGCCTTGCGCAGCACGTGCTCCGACAGCAGCCGGCCGGTCCGCAGATTGGCCCGGGTCCGCTTGTCGAGCGTGACGTCGTACCCGAGCCGGTCCGCCCACTCGAGCAGGCCCGACGTCGAGCGGGACAGGAAGTTCCACGACATGCCGAGGCTGTAGTCCGGATCAGCCTCGAAGGTGCTGTGCCCGAGCTCCTCGAGCTGCCCGGCGACGACGGACATCGCGGCCCGGATCTCCGGGTGCAGGCTCGCCCGGAACACCGTGAACGGAAACCGCGTCGACATCGCGATCCGCAGCGGGCCGGGCGCCTGCGCCACGTACTCCGAAACCTTCACCGCGGGCGGCTGGTGGCGATCGCCGGCAACGTTTCCGGATGCGGCGTCGAGCACGAGTGCGGCGTCGGTGACGGTGCGCGCCAGCACCCCGTTGACCGTGATGCCGTTGAACGCCTCGGGAAGCGGCCACGTCGAGATGCGTCCGCGCTGGGGTTTGATCCCGACCAGATGTGTCCACGCCGCGGGGATTCGCACGCTGCCCGCGCCGTCGGATCCGATCGCGGCGGTCACCAAGCCGGCCGCGACCGCCGCCGCGCTGCCGCCCGACGATCCGCCCGGCGTGTGCTCACGCGACCACGGGTTGCGGGTGTGGCCGAACGCCGGTCCGCTGGTGAACGGCCACTGGCCGAGTTCGCAGGTGTTGGTCTTGCCGACGATGACGGCGCCCGCCGCGCGCAGCCGTCGCACGACTTCGCTGTCCTGGGCGGCCGGCCGCACATTTCCGGCGGCGCCGAACCGGGTCGGCACCCCTGCGACGTCGACGTCGTCCTTGACGGCGATCGGGACACCCAACAGCGGATATCGCGAAAGATCCTGCGCCACAGCACGTTTGCGGTCGGCGGCGGCTGCGTCGGCCAGTGCGCGTTCGGTGAACACCACGCGGAACGCGTTCAGGGTCGGCTGGCTGGCCGCGATGGCGTCGAGCGAGCGCTGCACCAGTTCCACCGATGTGACGGAGCCGCTCGCGAGCTGGAACAGCTGTTGAGTCAGGGTGGGGAAGCGCGAATTGTCGACCATCGCTTCAAAGGATATCGGCGGTGCGTATCGGGATCTGACGGACTGCAGTGCGAGACTGAACCAATGCGGCTGTATCGGGACCGAGCGGTGGTGCTGCGCCAGCACAAGCTCGGCGAGGCCGACCGGATCGTCACCCTGCTCACCCGCGATCACGGTTTGGTGCGGGCGGTGGCCAAGGGGGTGCGGCGCACCCGCAGCAAGTTCGGCGCCAGGCTGGAGCCGTTCGCGCACATCGACGTACAGCTGCATCCGGGGCGCAATCTCGACATCGTCACCCAGGTGCAGGCCATCGACGCGTTCGCCTCTGACATCGTCAGCGACTACGGCCGCTACACCTGCGCATGCGCGGTGCTGGAGACCGCGGAACGCCTGGCCGGTGAGGAGCGCGCCCCGGTGCCTGCACTGCACCGGCTGACGGTGGCCGCGTTGCGGGCGGTGGCCGACGGCGCCCGGGCCCGGGAACTCGTGCTGGACGCCTATTTGTTGCGCGCCATGGGGATCGCGGGGTGGGCCCCGGCGCTGACCGAATGCGCCCGCTGCGCAGCGCCGGGCCCACACCGGGCGTTCCATGTGGCGGCCGGGGGCAGCGTGTGTGTGCACTGCCGCCCGTCCGGGTCGGTGACGCCGCCGCAGGCGGTGCTCGACCTGATGGCGGCGCTGCACGACGGGGACTGGGAGCACGCCGAGACGTCGACGGCGTCACACCGCAGTCAGGCCAGTGGGCTCGTGGCCGCGCATCTGCAGTGGCATCTGGAACGCCAGCTACGGACGCTACCCCTGGTCGAGCGGGTGTACCGGGTGGACAGGACCCTGCCTGACCAGCATGTGTCGCTGTTCGGGCAGGATGTGCTCCATGGCAAGCGAACGGGCTGGGCGCAGGAAGGCCCCGACGTACCCACAGCTGCCCCCGGCGCCTGACGACTATCCGATGTTTCCGGACAAGTCGGCGTGGCCCGTCGTCTTCCCCGAGATCCCGGCGGGCACCAACGGCCGGTTCGCGCGTCCACCCCAGCACACCTCGAAGGCGGCCGCGCCCCGGATCCCGGCCGACCAGGTGCCCCACCACGTCGCCGTCGTCATGGACGGCAACGGACGCTGGGCCACCCAGCGGGGCCTGCACCGCACCGAAGGGCACAAGATGGGCGAGGCCGTGCTCATCGACATCACCTGTGGCGCAATCGAAATCGGTATCAAGCACCTGACGGTGTATGCGTTCTCGACGGAGAACTGGAAGCGCAGCACCGAAGAGGTGCGGTTCCTGATGGGCTTCAACCGGGAAGTGGTGCGTCGGCGCCGCGAGAACCTCAACGACATGGGCGTGCGGATGCGCTGGGTCGGTTCGCGACCGCGGATGTGGCGCAGCGTGATCAAGGAGTTCGACATCGCCGAGCAGATGACGGTCGGCAACGACGTCATCACGATCAACTACTGCGTCAACTACGGCGGCCGCACCGAGATCGTGGAGGCGACGCGCGAGCTCGCGCAGCGGGCCGCCGAGGGCAAGGTCAACCCGAACCGCATCACCGAGGCGGCGTTCGCCAAACACCTACACCGCTCCGACATCCCCGACGTCGACCTGTTCATCCGGACTTCGGGGGAGCAGCGGGCCAGCAACTTCCTGCTCTGGCAGGCGGCCTACGCCGAGTTCGTCTTCCAGGACAAGCTGTGGCCGGACTACGACCGCCGTGATCTGTGGGCCGCCTGCGAGGAGTACGTCAACCGCAACCGACGCTTCGGCAGGGCCTGATGAGCCTGCAGGAGCGGCTCGGCGACGTTCTCGACGGGGTGCTGCCGGTGACGCGCGAGGACGACGGCGCGGTGACCGTGCACCACGACGAGACGTTCGCTTCGCTGCGGACCGTGCCGGTCGCCGAGGGCCTCGAGCTGGTGTCGCTGACCCAGATCCTCGCGTGGGATCTGCCGTTGGACGCCAAGCTGCGGGCCAAGGTCGCCGAGCACGCCCACAACACGCTGCTCGGCACGGTGTCGCTGGCGGCCAAGAGCGGGCACGCGCAGGTCGCCGCTGGCGCCAAACGCAACTCGAAGAAGGTCGCGGATGTGCTGCTGCGCTACAACTTTCCCGCCGCCGGCCTGACCGACGACGCGCTGCGCACACTGATTCTCATGGTCCTGGCCACCGGCTCCGAGGTGCGTCGCGCGCTGGTGGCGCCCTAGCCGCTGCAGCCGCCGCAGACGCCGAAGATCTCGATCGTGTGGCTGACGTCGGAGAACCCGTGCTCGCGGGCGATGTCGGCGGCCCAGGCTTCGACGTCACGGCCCTGAATCTCGACGGTCGACCCGCAGGCCCGGCACACCAGGTGGTGATGGTGGTCGTCCGAGCAGCGCCGGTACACCGACTCGCCGGTGTCGGTGCGCAACGTGTCGACGACGCCGGCTGCCGCCATCTGCTGCAGGGTGCGGTACACGGTCGTCAGCCCGATGCCCTCGCCGCGCCGCCGCAACTCGTCGTGCAGCTCCTGGGCTGAGCGGAACTCGTCGAGGTTCTCGAGCAGCGCAGTGATCGCCGCGCGCTGGCGAGTGGCGCGCACGCCCGTCGAAGGCGGCACCGTGGTCACTGGCTGCCCTCAGCGGCATGGGTCACCGCGGCGACGACGATTTCGGCGAGGTGCTCGTCGACGAGGCGGTACATCACCTCGCGCCCGGACCGTTCGCCGGCCACCACGCCCGCGGCTTTTAGGATCCGCAGGTGCTGGCTCACCAACGGCTGTGGGACGGCCAGCGCGTCGACGAGTTCATGCACGCAGCGCGCCGACTCCCGCAACTGCAGCACGATCGCGATCCGCACCGGAGCGGCCAGCGCGCGCAGCAAGTCGCCGGAGGTGTCGAGCACCTCGCGTGGCGGCAGGTCGGGAAACGGGGTGCCGCTGTGCTCGTGAGATTCGGCCATACTGGAAATCGTTTTCATTATGGCGCCCACGATACATGCGGGATAACGCATGCCCCCTCTCTTTTCGTGCGCGAGCGCCCGTGTTTGCACACAGAAGTGCGGCGTGTCGCGTACAAATGCGGTCGCTCGCGGGCGAGGAGGCACCATCTAGGCTGTGCTGTCGTGGCTCAGTCTTCCTCGATCATCGACACTGTTGCGAACCTCGCCAAGCGGCGCGGTCTGGTCTACCAGGCGGGGGAGATCTACGGCGGCACCAAGTCGGCATGGGATTACGGCCCGCTCGGGGTGGAACTGAAGGAGAACATCAAGCGGCAGTGGTGGCGCTCGGTGGTTACCAGCCGCGACGACGTGGTGGGCCTCGACTCGTCGATCATCCTGCCGCGCGAGGTCTGGGTGGCGTCGGGACACGTCGAGGTGTTCAACGATCCGCTGGTCGAATGCCTGAACTGCCACAAGCGCCATCGGCAGGACCATTTGCAGGAGGCCTACGCCGAGAAGAAGGGCATAGCGGACCCCGACTCGGCGCCGATGAGCGAGATCGCCTGCCCGGACTGCGGGACCAAGGGCCAGTGGACCGAGGCGCGAGACTTCAACATGATGCTCAAGACCTACCTCGGACCGATCGAGACCGAGGAGGGGCTGCACTACCTGCGGCCCGAGACAGCCCAGGGCATCTTCGTCAACTTCGCGAATGTCGTTACGACACAACGCAAGAAGCCGCCGTTCGGAATCGCGCAGACCGGCAAGAGCTTCCGCAACGAGATCACGCCCGGCAACTTCATCTTCCGCACCCGCGAGTTCGAGCAGATGGAGATGGAGTTCTTCGTCGAGCCGTCGACCGCTCGTGAGTGGCACCAGTACTGGATCGACGAGCGGCTGCAGTGGTACGTCGAACTCGGCATCGACCGCGACAACCTTCGCCTCTACGAGCACCCGAAGGAGAAGCTGTCGCACTACTCCGACCGCACGGTCGATATCGAGTACAAGTTCGGCTTCCAGGGCAACCCGTGGGGTGAACTCGAAGGTGTCGCCAACCGTACCGACTTCGACTTGTCCACGCACGCAAAGCATTCCGGTGTCGACCTGTCGTACTACGACCAGGCCAACGACACTCGTTACACCCCGTACGTGATCGAACCGGCAGCCGGGTTGACGCGGTCGTTCATGGCGTTCCTCGTCGACGCCTACGCCGAGGACGAGGCGCCCAACGCCAAGGGCGGCGTCGACAAGCGCACGGTGTTGCGGCTGGATCCGCGGCTCGCCCCGGTCAAGGCGGCCGTGTTGCCGCTGTCCCGCAACGAGGCGCTGTCGCCAAAGGCGCGCGACCTTGCGGCCGAGTTGCGCAAGTGCTGGAACGTCGAGTTCGACGACGCCGGCGCGATCGGCCGACGCTACCGCCGCCAGGACGAGATCGGCACGCCGTTCTGCGTGACGGTCGATTTCGACTCATTGGAGGACCAGGCCGTGACCATTCGCGAGCGCGATGCGATGACGCAGGATCGCGTCGCCCTCGACAACGTCAGCGACTACCTGGCCACCCGCCTCAAAGGCTGCTGACCCCAGCGCGCTCACTCGTCGCCGAGCGTGCGCGTCTGCACACGACACGCCGTTGAGGCACAGCACTTTCCGCACGGTGGGTGCGCGGCGAGGGTGCACATATTGCCGACAATGCGCGGCGTGTCGTGTGCAAACACGCACGCTCGCGCCAAAAAGCTGAATTAGAAGCGGCCGCCGCCGCCGAAGATGTCGCCGCCTCCGGAGCCGCCGAACGAGCCCGGGCTGAAACCGCCGCCACCACCGAAGCCGCCGCCGAAACCACCGAATCCGCCCCGCATTCCGCCGCTGAGGATGTTGCCGATGAGAATGCCGCCGATGATCGCGCCCATGTTGCCTCCGCCACCACCACGTCCGCCCCCGAACGGGCCCATGTATGAGCGCTGCGCGTCCTCCATATCGGCGTTGGCCAGTGTCTGCGCCTGTGACGCCAACATCGCCGCCCCGTTGGCATGCGCGATCGCCCCCGCCGTATCCGTCGACCGCTTCTCCTCGGCGGCAGCGATCTGGCGGACCGCCTCGACCAGCCGGGTTCGCGCTTCCGGGCCGACGATCCCGCGGCGAGTGTCGATGAAATCCGATACCGACCGAACCCTCGAGCGCGCCGTGAACAGCGCCTCGTCCAACTTGCGGTTGAGCCGCTCGGCCGCCTCGCGCTCCTGCTCGACGGCCGCCAGCAGCCGGTCCAGATCGGCGTCGGCCTTGGTCAGTTGGGTGAACGTACCCAACGGGTCGACCGAATTCGACCGCTGCGCGCCGGCCACCGCGGCGGCCGCCGCGTCGCGCGCCTCTGCCAGCTGTGCGGCCTGCGGCACGTTGCCCTGCCGTAACAGCGCGCTCGCCTGCTTGATGCCGTTCTGAATGTCTTCGATCGCCGCCGGCAGCGCGGCCACGGCCCGTCGGATGTCACTGGCAGCGCTGTCGACCGCGTCCAGCAGGCCG
Organism: Mycobacterium sp. E740; assembly: GCF_001672895.1. Classification (GTDB taxonomy): domain Bacteria; phylum Actinomycetota; class Actinomycetes; order Mycobacteriales; family Mycobacteriaceae; genus Mycobacterium. Next base: position 35,780 of record NZ_LZKP01000089.1, on the reverse strand, counting down.
CGCGCCTGCGCCAACGCGGACTCGGCCGCGCGCACACACTCGACGAGCTCGCTCTGCTGGCCCGCCACCGGCCGCAGCGCAAGATCGCGTCCGCGGGTGATGTTCTGGTCGGCGAACGTCAGCAGTTCCTTAGCCGCGTCGACGTTGCCGGCAATTGAGCTCAGCGCGGCTGCGTCGAACTCACTGTGCAGTTGCGAGAGCTTCTGCTGCGACGGGTCCAGCCGCGCGGTGATGTCGACCACCTGCTGGGTCATCGCGTCCAGCCGCGACGGCGCGTTGATCACCAGGTTTCGCAAATCCGCGAACGCCTCCTGCTGCGCTTCCAGCTCACGGTCGGCCTTGGCGGCGGCGACCACGACGCGAGTCAACAGATCGCGACGCTGCGCCGGGGTCTCGGGTACCGCGTCGTCGAGAATCTGCCGCACGTTGAAGGCTTGGGCGAGAGTCGTCTTGGCGTTGGTGACCGCCCGCGTGAACGGTTCGGTCCGTTCCGTGCCGAACTCCTCGACAGCCAACTCCAGTTCGTGGCCGCTCGTGCGCACGGCGTTGTCGACTTCGACCACCATGGCCCGCGACAGGTCGTCGAGGGCGTCCAGCGACACGGCCGACAATGCCTGCGGATCGGTGGGGTCGACCCGCCGGGCTGCGGCGAACTCGGCCTCCCGGCGCTTGCGTCGCCGTCGCCGCCGCCAGAGCATCAGCACCACCACGCCGAGCGCGATCGCCCCGAGCGCGATCAGCAGTCCGGTCCAGCTGATGCTTGAATGCGGGGACTGGGCGAGCCCGTCGGCCGCTGCCACCGCCGCCCCAGCCCAGTCGTTCTGCCGCAGTGCGGGCTCGATGTCGTTGCGCCGCACGCTTTCCACCTTGCTCGAGCTCAGTTCGGTGGCGCTGTCAGGCACCAGGAACGCATACGAACGATCGACTGTCGCGACCGCGAGTATCGCGTCGAAATCGCCCAGGTCGCTCGTCCGCATCGTGTTGCGCGCCCAGGTCTGCGCCGACTGGCCGGAGAACGATTCGACGTAGACGACCCACAACCGCGTCTTGCGACTGGAGTACAACTTGTCGATCGCCGACGTCACCTGGGATCGCGAAGCGCTGTTCAGCACGCCCGCGTGGTCAGTGACGTAACCCGGCAGTCGAAACGGCGCTTCGGCCGACGCCGCCGGTGCGACGAGCGCACTGGCGGCGAGCACGGCGAGCAGGAGAGTCAGCAAGCGGACTAGGCGCATGTCCGCCAATCTAGTGCGCCACCCGATCGGGCCGGTTGGTGCTGGCAGACTATGCGTCGGTGACAGCGAACGCAGACCCCTACGACTCGCTCGACCGCGAGCGACTGGCGGTCGAGCCGCCGAAGGGTGCCGCCTTGCCGGGTGCCGACAACCAGCACCGCACCGACTTCGCGCGGGACCGCGCCCGCGTCCTGCACTGCGCGGCGCTGCGCCGGCTGGCCGACAAGACGCAGGTGGTCGGACCGCGCCAGGGCGAGACGCCGCGTACCCGGCTGACGCACTCGTTGGAGGTTGCGCAGATCGGCCGGGGTATGGCGATCGGGCTGGGCTGCGACCCCGACCTCGTCGACCTCGCCGGCTTGGCGCACGACATCGGGCATCCGCCCTACGGCCACAACGGCGAACGCGCACTCAACGACATCGCCGCCGACTGCGGCGGGTTCGAGGGCAACGCGCAGAACTTCCGCATCCTCACCCGTCTCGAGCCCAAAGTCATTGGGGCCGAAGGGGAAAGCGCGGGGCTGAACCTGACCCGCGCTGCACTGGACGCGGTCACCAAGTATCCGTGGCGGCGCGCGACGTCGTCGTCGAAGTTCGGTTTCTACGAAGACGACGCGCCAGCCGCCGAGTGGGTCCGCCGCGGTGCGCCCGCTGACAAGCCGTGCCTGGAGGCGCAGGTGATGGACTGGGCCGACGACGTCGCCTATTCCGTGCACGACGTCGAGGACGGCGTGGTCTCCGGTCGCATCGACATGCGGGTGCTGGCCGACGGCGACGCGGCCGCCGAGCTGGGCCGACTGGGGGAGTCGAGCGGAATGGGCGCCGGGCTGCGGTCCGAGGATCTGGTCGCGGCGGCGTCGCGGCTGTCCAGTCTGCCGGTGGTCGCCGCGGTCGGTAAGTACGACGGCACGTTGGCGGCGTCCGTCGCGCTGAAACGGTTGACCAGCGAGCTGGTCGGCCGGTTCGCTTCGGCGGCCATCGCAGCCACGCGCGAGGAGGCCGGCCGGGGGCCGCTGGTCCGCTACCAGGCCGATCTGCGCGTGCCGGCACTCGTCCGCGCCGAGGTTGCGGTGCTCAAGATCCTGGCGCTGCAGTTCATCATGTCGGACCCGCGCCATCTCGATTTGCAGTCGCAGCAGCGCGATCGCGTGCACCGGGTGGTGGACTGGGTCGCGTCGGGCGCCCCCGCGACGCTCGACCCGATCTTCGTCCCGGCGTTCAACGCCGCAGGCGACGACGGTGCCCGGCTGCGGGTCGTCATCGACCAGGTCGCGTCGTTCACCGAGGGGCGGCTGGAGCGGTTGGAACCGGCTTAAGCGTGATCGCGTCCGCCGCCGCGCGCTCTAGACTGGCCCGGTGGCCGGCCGGATCTCAGATCGCGACATCGCGGCCATCCGTGACCAGGTCCGCATCGAGGACGTCGTCGGCGACTATGTGCAGCTCCGGCGCGCCGGCGCGGACTCGATGAAGGGTCTGTGTCCCTTCCACGACGAGAAGTCGCCGTCGTTTCATGTGCGGCCCAACCACGGCCACTTCCATTGCTTCGGATGCGGCGAGGGCGGTGACGTCTACGCCTTCGTCCAGAAGATCGAACACGTCAGCTTCGTCGAGTCCGTCGAACTGCTCGCCGACCGCGTGGGCCACACGATCACCTACACCGGCGCCTCCACCACCAACGTGCAGCGCGACCGCGGCAGCCGCAGCCGGTTGTTGTCCGCCAACGCCGCCGCGCAGGAGTTCTACGCGGCGACGCTGGAGTCCGACGAGGCCGCGCCCGCGCGCCAATACCTGATCGAGCGCAACTTCGACGGCCAGGCCGCCAAGCGCTTCGGCTGCGGCTTCGCGCCGTCAGGTTGGGACACGCTGACAAAGCATCTGCTGCGCAAGGGTTTCGAGTTCAAGGAGCTGGAAGCCGCGGGGCTCTCCCGCGAAGGCAAGCGCGGCCCGATGGACCGCTTCCACCGTCGCCTGCTGTGGCCGATACGAGCCAGCGGCGGTGAGGTGATCGGCTTCGGCGCGCGGCGCATCTTCGACGACGACCCGATGGAAGCCAAGTACGTCAACACCCCCGAGACCGTGCTCTACAAGAAGTCCTCGGTGCTGTTCGGCCTGGACCTGGCCAAGCGCGACATCGCCAAGGGGCATCAGGCGGTGGTCGTCGAGGGCTACACCGACGTGATGGCGATGCATCTGGCCGGGGTGACGACGGCGGTCGCCTCGTGCGGCACCGCGTTCGGTGACGAGCACCTGTCGATGCTGCGCCGACTCATGATGGACGACAACTTCTTTCGCGGCGAGCTCATCTACGTCTTCGACGGTGACGCGGCAGGCCGCGCGGCGGCGATCAAGGCGTTCGAGGGAGAGCAGAACCTGGCCGGTCAGTCGTTCGTCGCGGTGGCCGCCGAAGACAAGATGGCCGGGATGGATCCGTGCGACATCCGGCTTCAGTTCGGCGAGGGCGCGCTGCGTGACCTGGTGGCGCGTCGAACTCCGTTGTTCGAGTTCGCGATTCGCACCGCGCTGGCCGAGCACGACCTCGACACCGCCGAAGGGCGGGTCGCCGCGCTGCGCCGGTGCGTGCCGATGGTCGCGCGCATCAAAGAGCCCATGCTGCGCGACGAGTATGCCCGTCGACTTTCCGGCTGGGTCGGTTGGGCCGACGATTCGCAGGTGTTGGCGCGGGTCCGCGAGGAGGCCCAGAAACGGGGCCTGCCCGATCGCGGCGGCCGTCGCCGCACCGCAGCCGAACCTCCGCGCAAACCACGCGCGCCCGAAGCGGCGGCGCGGCCTGATCCGGCCGATCCGACGTTGTGGCCGCAGCGCGAGGCGCTCAAATCCGCGCTGCAGTACCCGGCGTTGGCAGGCCCGGTGTTCGACTCGCTGACGGTGGAGAGCTTCACGCATCCGGGTTACGCCGCGGTGCGGTCGGCCATCGATGCCGCCGGCGGAGCATCGGTCGGGCGATCCGGCGCGGAATGGATCGAGGCGGTCCGCTCCCAGACGTCGACGCCCGCGGCCGCGAACCTGGTCAACGAACTCGGGGTGGAGGCCATCAACGTCGACGACGACGAGCGGTTGCCGCGCTACATCGGCGGGGTGCTGGCCCGGTTACAGGAAGTATGGGTGGGCCGGCAGATCGCCGAGGTCAAGTCCAAGCTGCAGCGCATGTCGCCGGTCGAGCAGGGCGACGAGTACCACGCGCTGTTCGGGGACCTGGTCGCGATGGAGGCATATCGGCGCAGCCTGCTCGAACAGGCGAGCGGCGACGACATCTCTGCGTAGTACAAGGTAACGAGATAGGGTGAGCGCGCTATAAACCGTCGGGGAACGGTCAGGAGGGCAAGCACGTGACATCGACCGACAACCGCGCGCGGCGCGTCGTCGCAGCAGGTGTGTTCGCGGTGGCTGCGGTCGCCGCGCCGCTCACGGCGTCCGTGCTGGCGACGAGTGCCTCCGACGCGCTGGCCGGTCCGGCCTGCCTGGCGTGGTTCGGCAACAAGGAAGACGGCAAGTGCCTGTCATATTCCGAGGGCAACGGCATCAACGTCGGTAGCCCTCAGGTCGGCCTGAACCAGGGCGGCCCCGGCATCAGCACCGGGCCGTTGTTGCCCGGTCAGACGATCACCGACCCGTACCGTTGACCGATCTCTTTTCGCGCTCGACTTCGGGAGCGATCACCGTGGTCGAGTTGTCGATCTCGGTCAGCGTGACCATCGGTGGATCCGGCGACACCCGGTCGGCGATCTTGCGTCGGCCCGCGTCGATCACGGCCTTGGCCGCCGGGCTCTCGGTGACCGCCTTGTAGGTTCCGGCGATCTGCTCATATCGGCGACGGCCGGCCTTCGAGCCCAGTACATAGCCGACCCCCAATACGACGAAATACCCGATCACAGGGTCCCTTCCAGACGACGGTGCGTTCTGTCCCATCCTGCCTCACGTACCTGAGTGCGTGCGGGGCGGCGCATATTGGCGGCCCGCGCGACACGTACGCTAGAGTCAACCCCCGGCCCGCTCGAAGCGTGATCGCGGGTGAGCAGTCCCCTGTAGCTCAATTGGCAGAGCATTCGGCTGTTAACCGAAGGGTTGCTGGTTCGAGTCCAGCCGGGGGAGCAGAAATCCGCAATTCCGGCGAACACGCGAACGCGTTTCGGGGATACCGGCCTCTGGGCGATGGTAGGTTCCATCGCGATTACCTAGACACGCATTTGACCGCATTTGCGGGCTGGCGCAAGGCTCGTTTTGTGAGCGCATCGGTAAAAGGGGGGTCGATGCTTCGCGAGAAATTCGATGAGGCCGCCACAGTGGACGGCGACTACGAATGGTGGGCGGCCGAGGCCGGTGCGCCCGGTCCCACTCGGCGGTCGGCGCGTGCGGCCGCCGTCAAAGCCTCCGCGCTGCGGACTTTCGGTGGGCTGGTTGTCGCCGCCGTGCTGTGGCTGGTCGGTCTGCGGCTCGGCGCGGTTCTGCTCACGGCGGTGCTGATCGCGCTGGCCGTCGTTTCGATCGCCTGGCCGTCGGTGGGAGCGACGATCGACGGGGCCATCGCCAGGCTGGCGGGGTGGGTCGGGCGGCTCGTGGCGGCGGTGGTGCTGGCGCTGGTCTACTTCGTCGTGTTCATGCCGATCTCGCTCTACCGCCGGATGTTCGGTCGCGATCTCCTTGCTTCACCCGGCGCCACGCCGGAAAGCACCTGGATCGCCAAGCCACGGGTGTCCGATCCGGTGATCGCCCGCCGCCAGTTCAGCGTCGAACCCGAGGTACTGGTCCTGAAGCCACGCGGACGGGCCGCCACGGCGAAACACCTCGCGCTGCTGATGCTGCGTGTCGCGGCGGTGTTGATCGTCTTGGACCTCCTGATCGGTATTGCGTTCCCGCAGTGGGCGCCCCACGGCGGCGTTCGCGTCGGAGGCAAACTCGGCACCTGGGACGAGATCTTCTCCGCACAGAAGTCCTCAGCCGCAATGGCGGGGGATCAGCAGTGGGCCGGCGAATGGTTCAACGAATTCAAAGACATTTACACCCACAACGCTTATGTGCCGCTCTTAGGCATGGTGAATCCCGACCACAAAGGCGAATACATCAATATTGCCGACCGGGCCCGCAAGACCTACGTCGCTGACGGAGTGGGCGACGACGCCACCGAGATCTATTTCCTCGGCGGGTCGACGACGTGGGGCTACGGTCAACGGGATCTGTACACCATGCCCTCCCAACTGGCCCGGATCGCCGAAAAAGACGGCGTCCCGGTCCGCGTCAGCAACTACGGCCAGGTCGCGTGGAGCATCTGGCAGGAACTCGGCCTGCTCCAGCAGTTGCTCTCCGAGGGGCACATTCCCGACGTGGTGGTCTTCTACGACGGCGCGAACGACGTAGCCGAGCAGGTCGAACAACTCACGACCGAACCCACCTACCCGGGCGGCCCCTACGTCGGTCAAGCGGTGGAACGGGCGCGCATGCGCGGAGGGCTGGCCGGCGTCAAGGATTCACTCGTCGGTTTCTACGAGAACCACAGCATCCTGACGCGCATCGCATTGACGTCGAACTCGAAACAGGCTGGGCCAAAGCCGACTCCGGAGATCGCCCAGGAGCGGGCTCACAACGCTGTGCAGCTTTACGACAGGGCGGTCGACGTCGTCGAACACCTGGCGAAGAGCTACGGCTTCAAGGCGGTGTTCGTCTGGCAGCCCCTTGCGTACACCACCGAGGGCGCTGACGCCGAACGGTACGCGCATCCGGACGATTGGGGACTGGGAGCGGCGTATGTCGACTCGACGAAACTCATGCGTCCCCCGGTCATCAATCTCGCCGATGCACTGGACGGCGAGAAGCAAGCCGTTTTCATCGACAACGCCCACACCAATGAACTGGGCGCCGAACTCGTCGCACGAGCCATCTACCCACATCTCGGGTTGAAGCAATGAGTGCGCGGCACGTGGGCGAAGTCGTCGAGTCAATCTTCTGGACGGTGCGAGCATGAACATCCTCGGTATCAGCGCTTACTACCATGACTCGGCTGCCGCCTTGGTCCGAGATGGCCAGATCATCGCGGCCGCGCAGGAGGAACGCTTCACCCGGCTCAAGCACGACCCTGGTTTCCCGAAGAACTCCATCGCGTACTGCCTTCGCGCGGGAGGCGTCGACCGTACGGGGATCGACGCAATCGCGTTCTACGAGAAGCCGATAACGCGGTTCATCCGCCTCATCAAGACGTACGGCGCCGTCAGCCCGCGGGGGTTCCGATCGTTCCAGACGGCGATTCCGCAGTGGCTGCGGACGAAACTGTGGATCAACTACGAGATCGAACGCAACCTGAAAGCGCTCGGCTACCAGATGCCGTCGGACGTGTACTTCACCGAGCATCACGAAAGTCACGCCGCAAGCGCGTTCTATCCCTCACCATTCGAATCGGCCGCTGTCCTCACGATGGACGGCGTCGGCGAGTGGGCCACGGCGAGCATCGGCCGCGGTGTCGGCAACCAGCTGGAGATCCAGCGCGAGATGCGGTTCCCGCACTCGGTGGGCCTGCTCTACTCGGCGTTCACGTATTTCTGCGGGTTCCGGGTGAACTCGGGCGAATACAAGCTCATGGGCCTCGCGCCATACGGTGCGCCGGCCTATGTGGACCTCATCACCGACGAGCTCGTCGACATCAAGCAGGACGGCTCAATCGAACTGAATCTCAAGTACTTTGACTTCCTCGGCGGCCTGACGATGACCAACGATCGTTTCGCCGACCTGTTCGGCGGGCCCCCTCGCCCGCCGGAGGGCACCATCACCAAGCGCGAAATGGACCTCGCCCGCTCGATCCAGGACGTCACAGAAGAGATCGTCATGCGGATGGCCGCGACGGCGGCCGCGTTGACCCGCGAGAAGAACCTGTGCCTGGCCGGTGGTGTCGCACTCAACAGCGTCGCGAACGGCAGGCTGCTTCGGGAAGGGCCGTTCACCGACATCTGGATCCAGCCGGCGGCCGGCGACGCGGGAGGCTCCGTCGGGGCTGCGCTGCACACGTGGTACCAGACCGCGGGCAATCCTCGGCAAGCCACCGGCGACCGCATGCAGGGGGCATATCTGGGCCCGGAGTTCTCGGCGGGCGACATCGCCGGGTTCTTGAGGGCGAAGGACTATCCGTTCGAGACGGTGGCGGATGAGAACGAGCGAGCGCGCAAGGTCGCCGAGCTCATCGCGGAAGGCAACGTCGTCGGCTTGTTCAACGGCCGCATGGAGTTCGGGCCTCGGGCGCTCGGCAACCGGTCAATTCTCGGCGATGCACGTTCACCGGAAATGCAGTCGGTCATGAATCTCAAGATCAAATACCGGGAGTCGTTCCGCCCGTTCGCTCCGTCGGTTCTCGAGGAACGCGCGAAAGACTATTTCGACCTCGACGTACCGTCGCCGTACATGCTTCTGGTGAGTCCGGTCCGCGAAGAGATACGTACCGGTACCGGGGAAAGTCGATCAGGCGAGATCTTCAGCGAAGTCAACAAAGTGCGTTCGTCGATTCCCGCTGTCACCCACGTCGACTACTCGGCGCGCGTCCAGACGGTCTCGCGGGAAACGAACCCGTTCTACCACAACGTTCTGGCGTCCTTCGAAGAGCTGACCGGTTGTCCGGTGGTCGTCAACACCTCGTTCAACATCCGAGGGGAACCGATCGTCTGTACTCCAGAGGACGCCTACCGATGTTTCATGAACACCGAAATGGATTACCTGATCCTCGGAGATCACGTGTTGGACAAACGACTACAGCCAGGGCGGGGGAACCGGGACTTGTTCACTATTTCGACGGTGCCCGACTGATGCGCCGCACCGTTTACACCTGGAGACTGCTGCGCGAGTTCGGTAGCTACGCCGTCGTGAACAGGGCGTACTGGGTGATGGGGCTGATCATCTTGTTGCTCGGTGTCGCCGGCTTTATCGGCGTTGTGCAGATCACCGTTCCCTTCACGCTTTACGCGCTTTTCTGAGCTTCGCTCGTCGTTTGACGGCCACAATGCGAAATGGCTTCCAGGCCATTTCACGAAGCAAAGCCGAAAAACGAAATATCGCGAAATTCAAGACGTGCGTCAGCCCTGCGTGATTACAGTTCGGTATGTCCGTCTCAGAACTCGACAACTTCTTCAACAAGCATTCCGAACTATTGTGTTGCCCGCGCTGCGGCGGCGAAATGCTGACAATTCACAACGACGGTTTCAGCTGCGAAAATTGCCTGCAACGCTTTCCCGCGCAAAACGGCATTCCTTCGCTATTCATGCCGAACGAGTGGAGCGATGCGAAAGAAGACGTCACCGGGGAGATCAAGGCGTTCTACGAGGAAAACCCGTTTCCCAACTACGACGACTTCGACGACGTCGGCAGCCTGATCGACAAGGCGCGGAAGGCGGTGTTCGCCAAGCTGCTCGACGATCAGATTCCGTACGGCGCCCGCGTGCTCGAATGCGGATGCGGAACAGGCCAGCTCACGAACTTTCTCGCCATCCGCCGTAACGTCATCGGCACCGACCTGTGCCTCAACTCGCTGAAGATGGCGACGGCCTTCAAGCAACAGAACGATCTGAAGCGCGCTCAGTTTCTCCAGATGAACCTGTTCAGGCCGGCGTTCAAACCCGGGTCGTTCGATCTGGTGATCTCGAATGGCGTGCTGCACCACACCAGCGATCCGCAGCTGGGTTTCGAGTCGATCTCGCGGTTGGTACGGCCGGGCGGCTACATCATGATCGGGCTCTACCACAAGTACGGGCGGCTGGCGACGGACATTCGGCGGCTGGCCTTCAATGCCACCAACGATCGCTTCATGTTCCTCGATCGCCACGCCGTGGATGCGCGCGTCAGCACGCAGAAGCGCCGGTCGTGGTTCATGGATCAGTACAAGAACCCACACGAGTCGAAGCACACCGTCGGCGAGGTGATCGGCTGGCTGAAGAAGATCGGCTTCGAGTTCGTGCACGCGATCCCGAAGACCGAGCCGTTCCGCGAAATGACCGAAGACGAGCAGCTGTTCAAGCCGGAGCGTCTCGGCAGTCCCTTCGAGCGCATGCTCGTCAACCTCGGGATGATGGTCACCGGCCATCGCGAGGGCGGGTTCTTCATCATCCTCGCGAGGAGACCGGTGGACGGCGCGTCGCCGGCCTGATCGCCATGTCGGCGGTCGGAGAAAAACGAGTAGTTTTTGTTGGTCGATCCCACCTATTCGCCTCGGGCGAAGCGGAGAATTCGGTGCGGCGGCGAACGGTCTGACTGATCCGGGAGCTGCGTTCGTGCGACTCCCCAGACCGGCCACGCGCTCGCGGCCGAAGTTATCGGATGCGCATGAAGGGGATCGACATGTCAGAACAGGAAAACAAGGAACTCGTCCAACGGGGATACGAGGCGTTCGCCGCCGGAGACATCGAGACGGTGATGGGTCTGTTCGACGACGACATCGAGTGGGTTCAACCCGGTGAGAGCGCTGTGAGCGGCACCTATCACGGCAAGACCGAGCTGATGGAGTACCTCGGCCGCCTGGCGGCCAAGCCGATCACGATCAGGGTCGACCAGATGGTCGCCGAAGGTGACACCGTCGTCGCGCTCACCGAAATCGAGGTCGATGGCCAGAGCGGCCACGACGCCGACGTCTTCACTGTTCGCAACGGCAAGACGGTCTCGGTGATGATCCACGGCGACACCTCGCTGATGGAGCGGGTGTACGGCAAGAAGGAGTTGGCCGCCGGCTGACGACGTGTGCGGGCCGACCCGTCGTCATCGGCGACGGGCCGGTCACCGCACGGCTACTTCGGCTCGATCGTGCCTGAGCTGATCGCGTCCTGCTCGGCGTGCTCGTCAGCGTCGGGGATGTGCTCGGGATGCAGCATCTCGGCGTAGCGCAACTGCTCAGGGATGCCGAACCCCTCGACGAGCAACTCCGCGTACGGCCGCAGCGTTCGGCAGCGTTCGTTGATGCCGCGGGTGACGGCCTTGGCGCGCTCGGTCGAGATGTAACGGTGCTCGATGAACCAGGCCTTGTCCTCCTCGATCACCGACAGCGCATACAGGTCGCACACCATGTTGAGGATCTTGCGCGCCTCGTCGTCCTCACACGACTCGATGCCCGCGACGAACGCCTCGAGGATGACGCGGTCGATGTGCGCCTGGGCGCTGTGCAGCACGTGGTCCTGTACGGCGTTGAACGCGTCGAACTCGCTCATCTCCCTGGACTTGCCCTGCAACCGCCGCGCCACCGTCGCGATCATGTACTCCTCGCGGTCCTCGAACATCTGGACCTGGGTGCCGCGGTTGAACAGGCTGCCTTCCTCCTCGTTGTCCTGCCGGGTGTCGAGGATGGTCTGCATGATCGTCTCGGCCGCAGTGCGTTTGAGCACTCGCTCACCCGCGAAGTTGGCGGCGAAGCGCACCCACTCGACCGGGCTCATGCTCTTGATGTCGTCGGCGTACGCGGTGAGCAACTCCTTGGCGACCAGCTGAATCAGCACATGGTTGTCGCCCTCGAACGTGGTGAACACATCGGTGTCGGCTTTCAGCGCGATCAACCGGTTCTCGGCCATATACCCTGCGCCGCCGCATGCTTCGCGTGCTTCCTGGATCGCCCGGGTGGCGTGCCAGGTGTTGGCGGCCTTCAGCCCGGCCGCGCGCGCCTCCAGCTCGCGCTGCTCCTCCGGGTCGGGGTCCTCGGCGCTCTGCAGGTCGTGGCACTTGGCCACGAGCTCGTTCTGCGCGAACTGCAGCGCATAGGATTTCGCGATCAGCGGCAGCAGCCGGCGCTGGTGCACCAGGTAGTCCATGATGAGCACTTCGCTGTCGTCACCGGGAGCGCTGAACTGCCTGCGCTGCAAGGCATATCGAGTGGCGATGTCGAGCGCCACCCGGGCCGCCGCGCCGGCGCTGCCACCGACGGTGACCCGTCCGCGGATCAGCGTGCCCAGCATCGTGAAGAACCGCCGGCCCGGGTTCTCGATCGGCGAGGAGTAGGTGCCGTCGGGGGCCACGTCGGCGTACTTGTTCAGCAGGTTCTCGCGCGGGACCCGCACCTTGTCGAACTGGATGCGCCCGTTGTCCACACCCGGCAGGCCACCTTTGTAGTGACAGTCCGACGTCGTCACCCCCGGCAGGTCGTTGCCCTCCTCGTCACGGATCGGCACCACCAGGCAGTGCACGCCGTGGCGTTCTCCGTCGGGAGTGATCAGCTGGGCGAAAACCGCTGCCACCCTGGCGGTTTCGGCGGCACCGCCGATGTAGTCCTTGCGCGCTGTGGGGGTGGGGGAGTCGATGACGAACTCCTCGGTCTGCGGGTCGTAGGTCGCGGTCGTCTCCAACGACTGCACGTCGCTGCCGTGGCCGGTCTCGGTCATCGCGAAACAGCCGAGCAGTTCGAGGTTGATGAGCTTCTGGACGTAGCGCTCGTGATGACGGTCGGTGCCGAGATTCTCGATCGCCCCGCCGAACAGCCCCCACTGCACACCGGCCTTCACCATCAGCGACAGGTCCGACATCGCCAGCATCTCGATCTGGGTCACCGCCGCGCCCACGTCACCGTTGCCGCCGTGCTCCTTCTTGAAGCCGTCCTCCGCAGCGCCGCGGTCCGCCATGATCTTCAGCTGCTCGGCCACCTTGGCCCTGGCGATCACGGTGTTCGGGGTGTAGTGCGGACGGAAGATCTCGCTGGAGAGTTCTTCGCGCATCCGGTTCTTCACGTCGCGCCAACGGCCGTCGAGCGCATTGCGGAGATGTTCGGCAGTGGTGGTCATGACTCGACGGTAGCCGCCCGCGGGTTGGTGCAAACTGTGATGCCGCAAACCAAGGCGAACCTGAGTGGAGGGCCGCCCCGACGAGCGGAGTTCAATCGAGCCGTGAAGAACTCCGACGGGGAGCGCAGGCGGTGGCATCCGCACGACTTCGACCACAGCCACAGTGATGTCAGCGGCGGATGGCTGCGGGCGGCGACGTTCGGCGCGATGGACGGCCTCGTCTCCAACACCGCGCTGATCGCCGGGGTGGGCGCGACGGCCGGCGCGCACGCCGTGGTGCTGAGCGGATTCGCCGGGTTGGCGGCCGGCGCGTTCTCGATGGCGCTGGGCGAATACACCTCGGTGCAGACCGCGAACGAACAGATCGAGTCCGAGGTGGTTGTCGAACGCCGCGCGTTCCGCAAGCACCCGCAGGCGGAGAAGGCCGAGCTCGCCGACGCCTTGATGAAGATGGGCATGTCGCAGGAGACCGCGGCGGCGGCCACCGAGGAGATTCACCGCGACGAGACGCGCGCGATCAACTTCCACCTCGTTCAGGAGATCGGCATCGACCCGACCGAGAAGCCGTCGCCGTTCGTCGCGGCGGTGTCCTCGTTCGTCACGTTCGCGATCGGCGCGGTGACTCCGCTGATTCCCTACCTGCTCGGTTTCGAGAACCTCTGGCTCGGGATGCTGTGCGGAGGGCTCGGGCTGATGATCGCCGGCGGCATCGCGACACGGTTCACCGCCAGGCCGCTGTGGTTCGCCTCGCTGCGGCAACTGACGCTCGGCGCGGTGGCGATCGCCGCGACGTATGGCGTCGGGCTGCTGGTCGGCTCGTTCGTCACCTGAGCTCGAGCGCGAACACTTACGTGTCGCTGCCCACGGTGATCGCGGTCGCCTCGCTGAGCTCGTCGAGTTCGGCGTCCTCGACGTCGATGCCCACCAGATGCGACCGGGTGAGCGCGAGCACGCCGGCGCCGGCAAGCACCGCACCCGCGCCGACCCAGTACGGCATGTGCACGCTGACCTGCTCGCCGAGGACGCCGGCCAGCCACGGCGCCAGCGCGGCGCCGGAGAACCGCACGAAACTGTAGGCGGCCGAGGCCACTCCGCGTTCGACGGGCGCAGCCTTCATCACGGTCTCGGTGATCAGCGTGTTGTTGATGCCGATGAACAACCCGGCCACCACGACGCACGTCGCAAGCACCGCCTTGTTCTCGGTGGCGACGGCCATCACCGTCAGCGTCGCCGTCATCGCCAGCAGGTTGACCAGTAGCACCGGCACCGTGCCGAACCGGTGCTGGAGCCGCGGCGCCACGACCACGGAGGTGAACGCCAGCGCCACACCCCAGCCGAAGAAGATCAGCCCGATCTCGTGAGCGCCCATGTCGAGCGGGAACGGCGTGAAGGCGAGCAAGGTGAAGAAGCCGAAGTTGTACAGCAGCGCGGTGATCGCCACACCCAGCAGTCCGCGGTGCCGCAACGCGCGGAACGGATCAGCCAGCGTGGTCGCGCGCTCGGCGCGCGGGGTGGACGGCAACAGCACGGCGGTCACCACGACCGCAACGGTCATCAGCGCCGAAACGCCGAAGAACGGCCCGCGCCACGAGATCGACCCGAGCACCCCGCCGACGAGCGGGCCCACCGCGATGCCGAGGCCCAGCGCCGCCTCGTAGAGGATGATCGCCTGCGCCACGGAACCGCGTGCCGAATTGACGATCGTGGCCAGCGCGGTGGCGATGAACAAAGCGTTACCCAACCCCCAAAGAGCCCGCCAGCCAACGATTTCCATCACCGTGTCGGACATCCCGGCCAGCCCGGCGCCCGCGATGATGACGGCCAGGCCGACCAGCAGCGTGCGCTTGGGGCCGATCCGGCTCGCCACGACGCCTGTGATGAGCATCGCGACGCCCATGACCGCCATGTAACTGGTGAACAACAGCGAGACCTGCGACGGGGACGCGTCGAGGTTCTCGGCGATCGGCTTGAGGATCGGGTCGACGAGGCCGATGCCCATGAACGCGACGACGCACGCGAAGGCAACGGCCCAGACAGCTTTGGGTTGGCGCCACATATGGGCGAGTTCTCCTCTTCGGTTATTTGATGACGGTGTTGGGAGTGGCCGCGTCGGTCAGCAGCCGACGCAAGACGCGCACCGCGTCGGCGAGCGTTTCCCGGTCGTTTTCGTCGAGCCGCTCCAGATACGGATCGATCGCCGCACCGCGGTCCATACGGACTTGTCTCAACGTGTCCACCCCTTTGGGGGTGATGCGGATGAGCACCGCGCGCGCATCCTCGGGGTCGACGGTGCGCGACACCATGCCCGCGTCCTCGAGCCGGCGGACCTGGGTGGTCATGGTCGGCTGCGAGCAGTGGTCGAGCGCGGCGAGATCGGATATCCGCGCTTCGCCCTGGTCTTCGATCGTGGACAGCAATCGCGCCTGCGCGTAGCCGAGGGGTAGCCGGACCCGCTGTGTGGCCAGCCGGTTGATGCGGGCGACCACGGACAGCAGATCTGCGCCGAGCGTCTGGGGCATGGGAACCAACATACATAGTTTTACTATGTGTTTCAAACACCGCCGATCAGTGCACCGGCAAAACCGGCTGGCAGAATCGTGCAATGACCGCGACCGGGGGCCGAGCTCGACGTGCCGGTCGCCTGCGTCCGGTCGAACTCGCCCAGGCGGCCGTCATGGCGGCGCTGTGCGCGGCGACGGCGATCATCTCGGTGGTGGTTCCGTTCGCGGCCGGGCTCTCCCTGCTGGGCACGGTGCCGATGGGCCTGCTGGCGTACCGGTATCGGTTACGGGTGCTGCTCACCGCGACCATTGCGGGCGGCATCATCGCGTTCCTGATCGCGGGGATGGGCGGCTTCATGACCGTCGTGAACTGCGCCTACATCGGCGGGTTGACCGGCACCGTCAAGCGTCGCGGTCGCGGCACGCCGACCGTGATCTTCGCCGCACTGATCGCCGGGGCGGTGTTCGGCGCTGCCGTGGTGGTCGCGCTCGCCGTCCTCGCGCGGCTCCGTCACCTGATCTTCGAATCGGTCTCCGCGAACGTCGACGGTGTCGCCGCGGTGATCGCCCGCATCCCGGACATGGCGGAGTTCGCCGACCGGCTCAAGCGCGACTTCGCGACAGCGCTCGACTACTGGCCTGTGCTGTTCTTCGGCAGCGGCGTGTTGACCATCACGTTCGTCAGCCTCGTGGGCTGGTGGGCGCTGTCGCGGGTGATGGAACGCTTGGCGGGCATCCCCGATGTGCACAAGCTCGAATCGTCGAGCGACGACGGTGTGATCGCCCCGGTGCCCGCGCGGCTGCGTGACGTTAAGTTCCGCTATCCGGCTGCCGATCACGACGCGCTGGGGCCCGTTTCGCTCAGCGTCGAACCGGGGGAGCACCTCGCGGTGACCGGCGCCAACGGGTCAGGCAAGACGACGCTGATGCTGATGCTGGCCGGCCGCGAGCCGACCTCCGGCACCGTCGAGCGGCCGGGGGCCGTCGGGCTGGGCCGTATCGGCGGCACGGCGGTGATCCTGCAGCACCCCGAAAGCCAGGTGCTGGGCACCCGGGTGTCCGACGACGTCGTCTGGGGTCTGCCACCCGGCAAGGCCACCGACGTCGATGGGCTGCTCGCCGAGGTCGGCCTGGACGGACTGGCCGAACGCGACACCGGCGGCCTTTCCGGTGGCGAACTGCAGCGGCTAGCGGTCGCGGCGGCGCTGGCCCGCGAACCGTCGTTGCTGATCGCCGACGAGGTCACCAGCATGGTGGACCAGCAGGGGCGTGACGGGCTGATGTCGGTGCTGTCGGGGCTGACGCGGCATCATCGAATGTCGTTGGTGCACATCACCCACTACAACGACGAAGCCGACGCCGCCGACCGCACGGTCCAGCTGACCGGAAACGGCGGCGCCAGTGACAACACCGACATGGTGGAATCCGCCGACGCGCCGGCCGCGACCGTTGTGCCCGGTACCGAATCCGCCCCCGTGCTGGAACTCGAAGACGTCAGCCACGAGTACGGCAGCGGCACGCCCTGGGCCGCGATGGCGCTGCGCGACATCGCGTTCACCGTGCACGAGGGTGACGGCGT
Source organism: Mycobacterium sp. E740 (assembly GCF_001672895.1). GTDB lineage: Bacteria > Actinomycetota > Actinomycetes > Mycobacteriales > Mycobacteriaceae > Mycobacterium. The sequence continues at coordinate 18,724 of NZ_LZKP01000089.1, read as the reverse complement.
GTTGATCCACGGGCTCAACGGGTCGGGCAAGTCGACGTTGGCCTGGATCATGGCGGGTCTCATCGAACCGACCGTCGGGGCCTGTCTGCTCGACGGCAGACCGGTATCCGATCAGGTTGGCGCGGTTGCCATTTCGTTCCAGGCCGCTCGGCTGCAGCTGATGCGGGCCCGGGTCGGTCTCGAGATCGCCTCGGCCGCCGGGTTCTCCCCGCGCGACCGCGGCCGGGTGGCCGAGGCGCTGTCGACGGTCGGCCTGGATCCGAAGCTGGCGAACCGGCGCATCGACCAGCTCAGCGGCGGGCAGATGCGGCGGGTGGTGCTGGCAGGGCTGCTCGCCCGATCGCCGCGTGCGCTGATCCTCGACGAGCCGCTGGCAGGCCTGGACGCCACCAGCCAGCGTGGGCTGCTGCGCCTGCTGGAAGACCTCCGCCGCCGCGCCGGGCTGACCGTCGTCGTGATCTCCCACGACTTCGCCGGGCTGGAGGAACTGTGCCCGCGCACACTGCATTTGGACGGTGGCGTCATGGTGCCGGCGCCGACCGCTGCGGGAGGCCGGCCATGACCGGGATTTCGACCGGGCGACGTCAGCGCAGGGGCGTCGTGCTGCTGCGGCCCGTGCCCGGCGACAGCGTGATCCACCAACTGTGGGCGGGCACGAAACTTCTGCTGGTCGCCGCCATCGGCGTCTTGATGACCTTCTACCCGGGATGGGTGCCGATTGGCGCGGTCGCGGCGCTGGTGCTGGTCGCAGCGTGGCTGGCCGATATTCCACGCGGGGTGCTGCCCTCGGTGCCCGGTTGGCTGTGGGTGCTGGTCTTCCTCGGCGGCTTGACGGCCACGTTCGCCGGTGGCAGCCCGGTGATCGCGATCGGCTCGGTCGAAGTCGGGCTCGGCGGGCTGCTGAACTTCCTGCGCATCACCGCGCTGTCGGTGGTGCTGCTCGGGCTCGGCGCGATGGTGTCGTGGACCACCAACGTCGCCGAGATCGCGCCCGCGGTAGCGAAGTTGGGAAGGCCGCTGCGGGTGCTGCGGATACCGGTCGACGAGTGGGCGGTCGCTCTGGCGTTGGCGCTGCGCGCCTTCCCGATGCTGATCGACGAGTTCCGGGTGCTCTACGCGGCGCGCAGTCTGCGGCCGAAGCAGGTGCCGGCGCGCCGCCGGGGCCGGTGGCGCCGTTGGTGGCTCGAGGCGATCGACCTGCTGGCCACGGCTATCACGGTCGCGTTGCGTCGCGCCGACGAGATGGGGGACGCGATCACCGCCCGGGGCGGTGCCGGCCAGATCTCGGCCGCGCCGTCACGGCCGAAAGCCATTGATCTGTGGGCGTTTCTCATCGTCGCCGCGGTGTGCGGGGCCGCACTCGCGCTGGAGTTGACGGTGGCCGGTACCAGCGCCGTCACGCGTTGATCACCGCTGCGCGGCGGTGTTCGCGGCCTGCTGGGCTTCGGTCAGCGTGGGTGCGACGTCGCGGCGGCCGAGGAACATCTCGTCGAAGTACGGCTTGAGCGCATCGAACCCCGCGGCGAAACCTGCGCCGCCGGGAGCCGGGATACGGGGACCGTCGAGCACGCTGAAGAAGGGCGTGACGTCCACGCCGCGGGACCGCCAGTAGTCGTCGTAAACCGTCCGGGCGGCGAGCACCGCGGGGATCGCCGCGCCGCCGGCACCGAGGTAGGCGTTGCCGCGGGCGCTGCCCATCCAGGCCAGCACCTCGCGCACCGCATCGGGGTGCGCGCTGGCCGAATTACCGGCGGCGGCAATCCCGTTCGTCACACTGATCCGGCCCGCCGGGCCGGCAGGCATCATCGCGACGCCCCAGCGGAACGGAGCGGCGTCGGCGATCGCCGCGAGGTTGTAGGTGCCGGACTGGAAGAGCGCCATCCTGCCCTGCAGGAACTGGTTTCTGGAGAAGTCGCCGTTGTCGTTGGTCGCCGAAGCAGGCGGGGCCACGCGATCGGTGTTGATCAGCCCCACCAGGTACTCGAAAGCTTCTGCGGCCTCCGGGTTGTCGAATGCGAAGCGGTCACCGATCGAGAAGACGCCGCCCGCCGAGCCGATGTAGTTGAGATAGATGCCCTGCAGGTCGTTGGCGGCGTTGTAGCCCCACTGGCGGATGCGGTTGCCGTCGAAACCCGCTGTGCCCGCAGCGCGGCCGTCGCGATCCAGGGTGAGACGCGTGAGCAGCGGCCGCAACGTGTCGGCGGCCGGATCCGGTGACCAGCGCAACGACGACAAGTCGCCGGGCGTGACACCCGCGGCGTCGAGCAGGTCGGCGTTGATGTAGAGCGCGATACCGGCATCGGTCAACTGCGGCACGCCCCACAGCGCGCCGTCGCGGGTGAACTGGTCGACCACCGAGGACTCCCAAGCGCGTGACGCACTGAGTCCCAGAATGTCGCCGATGTTCATCAACCTGCCGCTGTCGGCATATTCGGCGAAGTAGGCGTTGCTGACCCAGAACACGTCGTCGGCTCCGCCAACCGCGACGTCGGTACGCAACGTGTCGAAATATGTGGAGTAGGCAACGACATTGACCCGCACGTCGATGTCGGGGTGTTCGCGGCCGAACTCGGCGAACGACTTGCGGTACGCCTGCGCCACCTGCTCGTCCCACAGGCGCACCGTCACCACCGTTCGCCCAGTCGAACCGCCCGACTGCCCGAGCAACACGGCCGCCACGAGCAACACGGTCATGGCGAGAGCGAGTCCGCCGAAGACAAGCGTCGAAAACCTCGGGCGCGTCGTCATTTCAGCCCCGTCGCGACGATCGAGCGCACCATATTGCGGCCCAATACCACGAACAGGACGAGCAACGGCACGATCGCCACCGTCGTCGCCGCCATCACCAGCGTCCACTGAGCGTTGTAGCGCGACTGCAGGCCGGCCGTCGCGACGGTCAGCACCTGCCACTTGCCGCCGCTGGTGATCACCAGCGGCCACATGAAGCTGTTCCACTGCGAGACAACGGTGATCAGCGCCAGCGTCGCCAGAATCGGCCTGCTGGCCGGGACGACGACATGCACGATGACGTCGAGGATGTTGGCGCCGTCGAGGCGGGCCGCGTTGACGAGGTCGCCCGGGATGGTGCGGAAGTACTCCCGCAGCAGGAAGATCGCGTACGGCGAGCCGAACACGAACGGAAGCACCAGAGCCCAGAACGTGTTACGCAGACCCGCCTCGGCCATCATCAGGTACAGCGGGACGACGGTCACGGTAGCCGGCACCATGAGCGTGGCCACGTAGACCCAGAACAGCGCGTCACGGCCGGGAAACTCCAGGCGCGCGAACGCATACGCCGCGAAGACCGAGAACGTCAACTGCCCGAGCAGGATCACCGTGGTCATCAGCGCCGTCACCGCGAGCGCCCGACCGAACCCCGCGTCGGCGAGGTTCACGTAGTTCTGCAGGGTAGGCGAAGTGGGCAGCGACAACGGCGACTCGGCGTCGAATCGGCGCGGATCGCGCAGCGAGGTCAGCACGCCGAGCACGAACGGCGCCAACGTGATCAGTGCACCGGCCAGCAGTACCGGATAGATGAGCGCGCCGGACGCAATCCGCCTAGGTGAGGTCATAGCTGATCCGTCGCCCGAAGTACACGTGCTGAACGATCGTGACGCCGACGAGCAGTACGAACAGCACCACCGCCATGACCGCGGCGCGGCCCACGGCTGCGGCGCCGAACGCTTCGGCGTAGATCCGGTGCGCCACCAGATCGGTCCGGTGCTGCGGACCGCCGCCGGTCAGTGCATATACGGTGTCGAAAACCTTTGCGGCGCTGATGATCCCGGTCACCAGCACGAAGAACAGTGTCGGCCGCAGCATCGGCAGGGTGATGTGCCGGAACCGTTGCCAGGCTGTCGCGCCGTCGGTGCGGGCGGCGTTGTGGATGTCGTCGGGAATGTTGAGGATTCCGGCCAGGAAGAACAGCGTCACATAACCCACGTTGGTCCACACGATGACCGCGGAGACGACGGGCAACGCGAGGGTCGGATCGGTGAGCCATCCGATCTGCCGCCCGAGAAGGGCGCTGATCACCCCGTCGGTGGGGGCGAGAATCCAGCGCCAGAGCACCGCGATCGCCAGCGGCGCGCTGATCCACGGCAGCACGTACAGCGTGCGTAAGAATCCGCTGGCGGGCAGGCCGCGCGCCAGCAGGGCGGCTGCGGCCAGGCCGAGCAGGGTTTGCACGGGTACCACCAGCGCGACGAACACCAACGTGACGACCAACGAGGTACCGAACGTCGGATCGGTCAGCACCGATCGCCAATTGTCCAGTCCCACATACCGCATCGGGCTCAGCAGGTCCCAACGATGCAATGACAGCCACGCCACCACGAGCATCGGCAGCAGCATGAACACGGCGACTCCGAAGAGGCTGGGGGCCAGGAGTGCATACGCGGTTACGGTCGTGCGGCGGCGTTGTGCCATCCGAGTCATTAAAGCGCGACCACTACGGTGGTGGTGTGACAGCTGGCCGACGTGTCGATGCCGACTTCCTCGACCTACCCCGCAGTGCGCTGGCCGACGCGGCGCTCTCGGCGGCGCTGGCAGCCGGTGCGAGTTACGCCGACCTCCGGGTTCACGCGATCACATCGGAGCTCGTGCAGTTGCGTGACGGTGAACTGCAGACCGCGGTCGTCGACCGGGAGATCGGCCTGGCGGTGCGGGTGATCGTCGACGGCACCTGGGGGTTCGCCTCCAACGCGGAACTCAGCGCCGAGGTGGCGGCGCAGACCGCACGGCGCGCCGTACAGGTTGCGCGCACGTTGGCGCCGTTGAACGCCGAGCGCATCGAGCTGGCTGCCGAACCCGTCTACTCCGACGCCAGTTGGGTTTCCGACTACCGGATCGACCCGTTCGGGGTCGGGACCGCCGACAAGCTTGCGGTGCTGGGCGAATACTCGGGGCGGCTGCTCGCTGCTGACGGCGTGGACCATGTGTCGGCGGGCTTGCACGCCGCCAAGGAGCAGACGTTCTACGCCGACACGTTCGGTTCGACGATCACTCAGCAGCGCGTGCGGGTGCAGCCGTCGCTGGAGGCTGTCACCGTCGACGCGGCGGCGGGAACGTTCGAGACGATGCGCACGCTGGCCCCACCCACGGCGCGAGGGTGGGAGTACGTGGCCGACGACGGGCTGTGGAACTGGACCGAGGAACTGGCCACCATGCCGACATGGCTGGCCGAGAAGGCCAAGGCTCCGAGCGTTACGCCCGGGCCGACCGATCTCGTCATCGACCCCTCGAACCTGTGGCTGACCATTCACGAATCCGTCGGGCACGCCACCGAGTACGACCGCGCGATCGGCTACGAGGCGGCGTATGCCGGCACGTCGTTCGCCACGCCAGACAAGCTCGGCACGATGCGCTACGGCTCGCCCGTGATGAATGTGACGGCCGATCGCACCGCCGAACATGGCTTGGCGACAGTCGGTTTCGATGACGAAGGAGTCCAGGCGCAGAAGTGGGATCTGGTGCGCGACGGGGTCTTCGTCGGCTACCAGTTGGACCGGGTGTTCGCCCCGCGACTCGGGGTGGGACGGTCCAACGGCTGCGCGTACGCCGACTCGCCGCACCACGTGCCGATTCAGCGCATGCCGAACGTCTCGCTGGAACCCGGCGCCGACGACGTGAGCACTGATGACCTCGTTACCCGAGTAGCCGACGGCATCTACATCGTCGGGGACAAGAGTTGGTCAATCGACATGCAGCGCTACAACTTCCAGTTCACCGGTCAACGCTTCTTCCGGATCCGCGACGGCCGGCTCGACGGACAGCTGCGCGACGTGGCGTACCAGGCGACGACGACGGACTTCTGGGGATCGCTGGAAGCTGTCGGCGGCCCGTCGACATGGCGGCTCGGCGGTGCGTTCAACTGCGGCAAGGCGCAACCCGGGCAAGTGGCCGCGGTCAGCCACGGCTGCCCGTCGGCGTTGTTCCGTGGGGTGAACGTGCTCAACACCCGCACCGAGGCTGGGCGGTAGGCGATGCTAGGCGCACAGCAAGTGGTGGAGATCGCGCTGGCCGAGGCGGCTCGCATGGGCGTGGCCGACGAGACGATCGTGTTGGTGACCGACCGCACCGACGCGTCGCTGCGGTGGGCGGGCAACTCGATGACGACCAACGGCGAGTCGATGAGCCGCTCCACAACGGTGATCTCGGTGGTGCGCAGGGGCGACGGATCGCATGTCGGGTCGGTGCGCTCCAGTGAGGTGGACCCGGCGGCGATCGCCGGTTTGGTCGCGTCGTCGCAGGAGGCCGCGCGTTCGGCGCCCGAGGCCCGGGACAGCGCGCCGCTGCTGGCTGGCGTTGATGCACCCCAAGATTGGGACGATTCGGTGCCGAGCACCGGCGCCGAGGTGTTCCTGCCGGTGGCGGACGGGCTTGCCCGCGGCTTCCGCGGGTCCGACCGGTTGTACGGGTATGCGCGCCACGTCCTGGAGACGACGTTCGTCGCGACCTCGGGAGGACTGCGGCGGCGCTACACGCAACCGACGGGTTCGATCGAGATCAATGCGAAGCGAGACGGTGCCAGCGCGTGGGTGGGTGTCAGCACCGCCGACTTCACCGATGTGCAAACGGATTCCATGCTCGACGAACTGTCGAAGCGGTTGGGGTGGGCGAAGCGCACGGTGGAGTTGCCCGCAGGGCGCTACGAGACGATCCTGCCGCCGTCGACGGTGGCCGATCTGATGATCTTCCTGGCGTGGGCGATGGATGGTCGCGGTGCGCAGGAGGGACGCACCGCGTTCTCGGCGGCGGGCGGTGGCACGCGGGTGGGAGAGAGGCTCACCGACCTGCCGCTGACGCTGTACTCCGACCCGCTCGCCGCGGGATTGGCCTGCATGCCGTTCGTCGCGACGTCGGTGTCGTCGGAACGGGTTTCGGTGTTCGACAACGGAATGGACGTCAGCCGGGTGGACTGGATCCGCGAGGGGACGATCAACGCCTTGGCGTATTCCCGGGCCGCGGCGGCGGAGTTCGGTGCTGCTCCGGCGGCGCCGGCGGACAACCTGCTCATGACCGGGGGTGAAACCGGTTTGGAGGAGATGATTGCCGGTACGGAGCGTGGACTGTTGTTGAGCACGCTGTGGTACATACGTGCGGTCGACCCGGCGGTACTGCTGTTGACGGGGCTCACGCGCGACGGTGTCTACCTCATCGAGGATGGCGCGGTGACCGCTGCCGTCAACAACTTTCGGTTCAACGAGAGCCCGTTGGATCTCCTGCGCCGGGCGACGCAGGCCGGCGTCAGCGAGGCCACGCTGCCGCGGGAGTGGGGTGACTGGGCGACCCGAGCGGCGATGCCGACGTTGCGAATCCCCGACTTTCACATGTCGTCGGTCAGTCAGGCGCAATAATCCTCAGATGGGCGCTGACGAGCTTGCCGATCGAATTGCGGGACTGGTGGCGATGTCGTCGGGCGATGCCCGACTGGACACTCTGATCCGGCTGACGTGCGGCAGGACGCTGTCGCTGCCACCGCTGCCGGTGGAAGAAGACCTGTACGACGGGTCGAGCGAGGCGGATCGGGTGGTGGCCGCGTTCGCCGAGCAGTTCGCGACCGACGTTTCCGGGATCGGTGAGAATCAGCGCAAGCGGATGTTGGCGACGTTGGGCGACAATGCTTTTCGAACGGTGACGGCGATTTTCGTCGCCGACTTCGTGCCGCGGGCGTGGGCTGGGTGCGAGGTGCTGGGTCTGGGCAGGCCCGGCCATCACAGCGACATTGAGTGGGACCACGATTCGGATCCGGTCGATGCGCTGCTCAACGGGTTCGCGCCCGCGGTTGCGCGCTTGTGGGACCTCGATCCGGTGACGACGGAGATCGTCCGGTTGCGTGGGGCGACGCAGCACAACTGCCGGTTGTGTAAGTCGCTGCGGGAGGGCAACGCGCTCGACTCGGGTGGGTCGGAGGAACTGTACGAGCAGATCGAGCGGTACGAGTCGGCCAAGGGCCTGGGCGACGCGCACAAGGCGGCGCTGCGATATGTCGACGCATTGATCTGGTCGCCGTCGCGCATCGAGGCGGATGTGGCCGACGGCGTTCGTCGGCACTTCTCGGAGAAGCAGGCATGCGAGTTGACGCTCGACGTCATGCGAAATGCGATCAACAAGATCGCGGTGTCGCTGGGGGCCGATGCGCCCAGAGTGGCCGAGGGCACGGAGCGGTACTCGATCGGCAGCGACGGGCAGCCGGTGTACGCCGAGATAGCGTGAGGGTCGGGCCCTCGGGTTGATTGGAGAATTGCCCGCCCAGCGAGCGACAACGCCGCTGTGCACGCAAATTAGTCGCTGTGAGGTGGGCAGGAAGCAATGTGGGACCATGGTGCCGCGCGCGCCGGGGGCGGTAGCTCAGTCGGTTAGAGCTGCGGACTCATAATCCGTCGGTCGCGGGTTCGAGCCCCGCCCGCCCCACCACAGCCCTGTATTACTTCGGGTGATGCTTGACGTTTCTATGTCGGGTGATGGGTGACAGTGTTTCGGCTGATGCTTGACACCTACTTCGGCTGATCCTTGACACTCTCGACTTGAGGGTGGCCGGAGCAGCGGTATCAGGCCATCTCGGCCGTAATCAGCGAATGGCTTGACGCCGCTGGACCTAATTGCCCGCGTCGGAGTCGCCCTTGGCGGGCTTGTCCGGCTTGTCGGCCTTGGCAGGCTTGTCGGGCTTGTTGGCCGGAGCTGGTGCGGCGGGCTCGGATGCCGGGGCGGGCTCGGACGCCGTGGCGGCGTGGGTGGTCGGCGGCGTCTGCACCTGTGCTTTCAGTGCTGCCGTCAGCTGATTGTTCGCTGCTTTGATATCTGCCTTGAACTGTGCCTTGGCCGCGGCGAGCTTGCTGGTGTACTCGGCCCTGGTGATGGCTCCCGAGTCCCGCTGTTTGATCAGGTTGATGATCGTTGCGTTGTAGGCAGTAGTCAGTGAATTGACTTGGTTGGTCCACGTACACCCGGCGTCACACGTGTCCGCCTGCGCCGGGGCCGCAAATAGCAAGGGCGTCACGAGCAGGGCGGCTGCGATTCGTTTTTTCATCATCTCGGTTCACGTCACCTTTCTTGTGTGCAGGGGTGCACCTTCCGTTCGGCAGCGCCCGTTGCGGGCGACGACGAATCACCGTCGCTGGACCACTCCTAACGCCCGATCCAACCGCGACAGACGTCATAGTCCTATGGCTCGAGCACGTCGCCTTAAGTGTTCGACTACTGCATTTTCGTAACCTCGGCAAAGCCGACTACTTAAGGCGCATGGCCATGGAAAAGTCCCCACCTGTGGCCAGTGGAAAGTCTCCACTGGTGGCCATGTAAAAAGTTCCCACTACCTTGCGGGCTCGTCGTGTTTTCCGGGAGCTCTATTGAGTCTGCAAGGGCACGTATGGGTCGCCAGCAAAGTGGTGTGCGAAACGGATCAGTGAAGTTTCGCTACTTGTCCGCCTTCGCGGGCTTGTCGGGCTTGTCCGCCTTCGCAGGCTTGTCGGCATTGGCCGGCGTGTCGGCCGCGGCTGGAGCGGGCTCGGATGCCGGGGCGGCCTCGGAAGCCGGGGCGAGATTGGCGGCCGGGGCGGGCTGCGCTTGCGCTTTCAGTGCCGCCGTCAGCTGATTGTTCGCTGCCTTGATATCCGCCTTGAACTGTGACTTGGCCGCAGCGAGTTTACTGGTGTACTCGGCCTTGGTGATGACTCCGGTGTCCCGCTGTTTGATCAGGTTGATGATCGTTGCGTTGTAGGCAGTAGTCAATGAATTGACTTGGTTGGTCCACGTGCATCCAGCGTCACAGGGGGCCGCCTGCGCCGGGACCGCGAAAAGCAACGGCGCGACAAGCAGGGCGGCTGCGATTCCTTTTTTCATCATGTCGGTTCACATCACCTTTCTTGGTGTTCAGAGGTGCGCCTTTTGACGAGTCCTCGTTATCAGCAACGGTATGGGTGTGGCCACGCCAAAGAAATCAGGGATTTCCCTATGTTTGACTCTCCCGACATCCGACTCGGCGATGAGAGCGGCGCGGTCAGTGCGTGACAGCAGCTACGTAGTGACGCTGGTCTTAGACGCGGACTACGTCGCCGAGACGAATGGCACCCGGCCAACGGAAGGCGCACAAACAGTCAGAATTGAAGCCGTGTGGCCGGATTGGTGGCTGATCCCGTTGGGCGTCGTAGGCGGCCTTCTACTGATTTGGGCCGCCTTGATTACGGCTCTGTGGATCGGCAAGCCGGATGACGTCGGAGTGCGGGATGCGATGCCGCTGTTGCCTGATGTGCTGCGGCTGGTCAAGCGACTCGCGTCCGATCCGGCGATGCCGCGTGGGCTCCGGGTTCGCCTAGCGCTGCTACTGGCCTACCTGGCATTGCCGATTGACCTGATTCCCGATGTCGTGCCGATACTTGGTTACGCCGACGACGCGATCATCGTCGTGTTGGTCCTGCGCTCGGTGACTCGCGTCGCTGGGAGGGCTGCACTGGACAAGCACTGGCCGGGCACGCAAGAAGGGCTTGTCGCTGTCCGCCGATTGTGTCGGCTCCCCGAATCGGACAGCACGGCACGGGATGAGCGGCACCCATGACTGACACTGCCACTGTTCTGGTTGATAGTCATCCAGGGTTACGACTTGGTGAATCGGATCGTCTCGCCGGAACGACTCGACGATGAGGTCGACGACCTCGTCGAGGCGCTTCTTTCCAAGGGTGGCTGTTGTCGGGTATTCCGTTGCGGCGCAGTGTACTCCGAAAAGCAGCGGTACGGCCCGACCGTCAGCTACGGTTCGACGACGATGCGCGGGAACACGATGGTCTCAGCTTCAGCCTCGCGCCGCAGTTTTCGCGCTCGGGCCTCAGCGGCTTCGGCCCGCGCTTCGGCCGCTTCTGCCCGTGCGCGCAGTTGCGCTGCGCGGACCCGTGCTTCAGCCGCTTCGGCGTGCGCTTGCTCTTCCATCTCCGCCGGTGAAAGACTCAGCGCGCCGTGTGCGGCTGCCTCCGCGTCGAGATGGTGACTTCGCGCGTAGGCGACCGCTGCGACGTGCGCCCGATGCTCAGCCTCGTTCTCCTGGTCCGCGAAAACCTCGACTGCAACCAGAACCGCGGTCGCCAACAGCAGCAGCGGCACGAAGACGAACGGGTACAGGGCCACTCCGGCCAAGCCGATAACCGTCAACGGCACCGCGATAGCGCCGGCCGCCCAGGGGTACCGCTCGGCGTATTCGCGAACTGTCGCTCGGGTCGACAACGCGCGAGCGATCCAGGACTGCACATCCGGTCTGCTGAGGACCGTCTTCGAAGACCACACGATTCCACCCCTTCGCGGAGACGCCGGCGTATTCAGTGTGACTGACTCCGCGACTTTGGGATAGATGCGACGCGAATTCGTCGGCGGAAAGATTCACAGTGCAAGATTTCGACCAGAGGCTACGCCACCCGCTCAGCCAGGTACTTCCGAAGGGCATAACAAGGATTGCGTGACCCGCGCGTCCTCGAATCGGAACTCGTGCACGGGGTATCGCAGGGGCTCGATTGTTGCGTCGGCATGTACGACGATCCCACCGCCCGCGGGGATTCCGAGTCCGCTGGCCATTCCTTCCAACTGCGCAACCGCGCGCGTCAGTCTCGTCCATCCGGCTCGCTCGTCGTGCGTGTCGATCACCACCGGGGCGAGTTTGAACACATCGAGCAGCGAGGTGGCCGAGGAGTCGGGTTCGTCGACAATGCCGTAGAGGCCGCACTGGACCGCGCCGGCCGAAATCCCAACCAGGATCGCGCCTTGCGCGTACCGCTGAAGGATCACGTCCTTCATTCCGGTCTCCTCGAACGTGTTCCAACCACGACGCACATCCCCGCCCGCAAGGACGATCAGATTCGCCCGCTGCAGGAATGCGCGGTCATCGCGGTCGAACGACGAATCGATCATGCGGCGTTCGGTGACGCCGAGCGCATCGACCGCTGCCGCGAAAATCCCGTAGTACTCCAGTCGGTCCCCGTTGGAGGCGCCGATATAGGCGGCCTTGACAGATGTGTCCGCCCCGAGGTCCGCAACGGCTGTCTCGAGTAAAAGTCGGTCGTGTTGTTTCCAGAACAGCAACTGACTGTCCGCCAGTAGATAAAGCGGTTGAAGTTCGGCTGCCGTCTCGGTCATGACGGACATGGTGTCATTCCCTATCGAGTCGGTCGCAGCACCACCACACCGGGGACGGTGCGGAGATAATCGAACAGCGGGCTGTCGACCACCTTGTCATCGGTGCTCAGCGACGACGCATTCCGGAACACCGGGCCAGCCGGGGTGTCGACGAAGATCCCGACGTGCGTGACGTCAAGGCCGCCGTCTTCGGCATACGCTCCGATGTAGTCGCCGGTGCGCAGTTGCTTCACCACGCCGTCGTCGACGCGTTCACTCGGAATGTAGGACACCGTCCGCGGAACCACCGGTATGCCGGGCAGGTACACCCCGCCGGAATCCTTCGCGTTCAAATTCTTCTGCACCGCAATCGCGTTGGGGCTCAAGCTGGACGTGACGTCGCTCGCGACGACGGGAGTCGACGCGACCCAGTCGGTGAAGAAGTGCTTGCGATTCTGAAACGCGACGACGCCGTCCTTGTAGCGGACCTCGGTCAGCCCGGCGATGAACTCGTCACGATTGGCTGCCCGCTTGGCCGCCTCGACATAGTCGGCGAAAGTGAAGCAGTCGACCTTCTCCAGTTCGACGACGAGTTGTTCCTGTTCAGTCGCCGAACCGACGAGAGTGTCTGCGCCATAGGGCGTGCCGAGGAACTGCCGTGACACAACCTCCGACTTCACAGGGCCCGCGCCATTGCCGGCGGCCAGGACGCGCTCGAGAATCTGCGCGCTCTGCTCCGAGATCCGAACATCCGGGGACGGCTTCGCCGCAGCCGCAAGGTAATTCGCGGCGGGTATCGGCGCGGCCTCGGAGTAACCCACCGGCAGCAGTACGTCGCCGGCCGTCGTCACGTAGTAGACCTCCCAGCGGTGGTAGCCGGCGAACGCGGCGGAATCGGCAGCAAGCACCGCGGCATAATCGCTGATCGCCCGCACGTAGTTGTTCGAGTTGTTGTACCGGTACAGCGCGTGATCGCGGTCGGTGGCGAATCCGTTGGCAGCGAGATAGCGACCGGCAGCCATGATGCTGTCCCGAGGCGAGAGGATGTCACCCCCCGCGCCGTACGCGGCGAACGTCGACGGCATGAACTGCATCGGGCCCTGCGCACCCGCAGTGCTGACGCCGGCGACGCGCCCGAAGGCCGTCTCGACGAGGTTGATCGCCGCGAGGAAGTTCCACGGCACCGCGAACTCGGATTCGGCCTGGCGGTAGTAGCCCATCAGCTCGTCGGCGGGTGCGGGGGCGACGATGCGCCAAGCAGGCAGCGTGTCCTTGGGGCGGCTCATCACACCGAGTTCCCGACGCGCGTCGACGTTGAGGTCGTAAGCCTGCAGGAGCGCCGGCGGGATCCGGGGGCGCACGATCGGATCCCACTCGGGATGCCGTCCGATGGCGCGGTATGCCGCCTGCTGTCGCTGCGCCGCCGCGGTCTTCACCGCCTCGGAGGACGACGCGTCGTGCAACGCGCCCTCGTCGGACACCAGGTCATCGGCCATGCGCGCCGGATCGGACGCCAGCTCCCGGTGCACGGCCTCGGGAGCGGGCGGTGCAGGCGCAGCGGCGGGTCCGCCGGCCGTCGTAGCGGGTGCGGCCCCGTGGTCCGAACCCGAACATCCGACCAGGGCGAACAGGGTCACGGCGATGCTCGCGACCGCTGAAATCCTTGCGGCGTCGACTCGGAACCCACCGGCATTCATCGCCGTCGGAGTCTAGCGCGGCCGACAGCGCCGCACTTTCAGGTTCGCTGGGCCTCCGGGCAGAAGTACAGCCGCGCGCCGGCCACGATGAAGTTCGACAGTGTCTCGTCTTTCGTCGTGATGTCCAGCTTCTCGGCCACCGTGGTCGCGTCAGCGCCGCCGTCGAGTTGAGTGCATGCACCGCGGGCGAGGGTGACCAGGGTCGCGCAGTCACCGGTGAAACCCACCGAGGTCATGCTGCGGCAGAGGTCGTCTTCTGGCGATGCGGCGGCGTTCGGAGCGGCCACGAGTAAGCCGGCCAGCGCCACCAATAGCGCTGTGAGTCGCGCAAGCGTGGTCATGTCACGTCCTTCCTACCGCTCGACTACCCGTTTCGGGTAGGCGGCGAACCGAATCGGTTGCATATCGAGACAGGAGGGTTACCGAGCCAGGGATTGCTGCATCGCGTCGGCGGCGTGGTGACAGACTGCCTACATGGCTTGGGATTTCAGCACCGAACCGGAGTTCCAGCAGAAGTTGGACTGGGTCAAGCAGTTCTGCGAGGAGAAGGTGGAGCCGCTCGACCACGTGTTCCCGCACGCGGTGCGGATACCGGATCCGGCGGTCAAAGCGTACGTGCGCGAACTGCAGCAAGAAGTCAAGGACCAGGGCCTGTGGGCGATCTTCCTCGACGAAGATCTCGGCGGCCCGGGCTTCGGGCAGCTCAAGCTCGGCCTGCTCAACGAGATCATCGGCCGCTACGCCGGCGCCCCGCACATGTTCGGCGCCTCGGCACCGGACACCGGGAACATGGAGATGCTGGCCGCCTACGGCACCGACGAACAGAAAGAACGGTGGCTCAAGCCACTGCTCAACCAGGACATGTTCTCGGCCTACTCGATGACCGAACCGCAGGGTGGCAGCGACCCGAACCTGTTCAAGACCCACGCCGTGCGCGACGGCGACGAATGGGTCATCAACGGCGAGAAGTGGTTCACCTCGGCCGGCCGGGTCGCCGACATCCTGTTCGTCATGTGCACCAACGGGATGTTCGTCGTCCCGCGCAAGACCCCCGGCGTGGAGATCAAGCCCGAACCGCGCAACCACAACCACATCGTCTACCGCGACGTGCGGGTCCCGCTGGACCATCTCCTCGGACCCGAGAACGGCGCAAAAGTGTTGGCGCAGAGGCGACTCGGCGGCGGGCGCATCCACCACGCGATGCGCACGATCGCGCAGTGCAAGTTGGCCTTCGACATGATGTGCGAGCGGGCGCTCAGCCGGGAATCGCACGGGAAGGTCATCGCCGAGCATCAGATGGTGCAGGAGAAGATCGCCGAGTCCTACGCGATGATCAAGATGCTTCGTCTGTTCGTCCTCGAGACGGCGTGGAAGATCGACAACACCTCAACGCAGGAGGCCCGCACCGAGATCGCGGCGGTCAAGTTCACGATGGCCAAGGTGCTGCGCGAAGTCTCGTTCAACGCGCTGCACATCCTCGGGTCGTTGGGCACCACGGATCTGACCCCGATCCAGGCGATGTACGCCGCGGCACCGACGATGGGCATCGCCGACGGGGTCGACGAGGTCCACAAGGCCACCGTCGCGCGCCGCGTGCTGCGCGACTATCAGCCACACGACGGCGATTTCCCGACCGAGTTCCTGCCGTACAAGCGCGAGCAGGCGCGCCAGCGGATGCAGCCGGTGCTCGACGCACGACCCGAATTGGCGGCGGCCGCCGAGACGTACCAGAAATATCTTTCGCGTCGTCGCTGACGCAGCCGCGCCTAGTGTGAAGCCATGCGTTTCGCCATCGCCCTGCTCGGCGTGATCGTCGCGTTGTTCGGTCTGCTGTTCACCCTCCAAGGTTTCGGTGTGGTCGGCGGCAGCCCGATGAGCAACACCACCACCTGGTCGATCCTCGGGCCGATCATCGCGCTGATCGGGCTCGCGCTCGCGGTGGGCGGTCTTCGTCGCCGCAGGCCCTAGCGTCGCGCCGAACCGGTGAGTGCACTGCCGTCGGCCGACTGCAACAGGCAGATGACAGTGCTGGGCAGCGGGTTGTCCGCGGTTCGGTCCTGGTTCGAGTCGATCAGGTAGGTCACCGCGTAACGGCCGCCGCCGGTGTACGGGCCGATCGCATCGGCGCACGTCTTGTCGGCGACGTCGGCGGTCGCCGCGTTGACCTCCAGCGGCGCGCGCCGATAAACCTCCGCACGGTGTGCCTCGGCGCAGTCGACCACCGGAGCAGTCACCTCGCCGAGGTCGATCTGCGGAACGGCGGTCAGGCAGTCGCCGACCTCGAGGTCGAACCAGTTCTCCGGAGCGGCGACCGCGGCTTTGGGAGGTGGGGGCGGCGTCGTTGCTGCAGAAGGTGTGGAAGGCTTCGTCGACGACGACGTCGGAGATTGCGCGTCATGCACGTTCCGGCCGTCTCCGCATGCAGGTAGCACAGCCAGGATCACGCAGAAAAGTGCGGCGATTGTCCATGACCGAATGCTGCCGAATCGCATCTCTCATCCTTCTGCGATCATCTTCGCTGCGCCAGCGGAGTGTAGGCGCCCGGCCTGTAACGCCACGGCCTTCTCAGCGATGAACTCTCTGAGACTGGGCCGTCGGGGGAGTGGCAGGACAGCGCCACGCATGAGAAGGGAGTGGATGCACGATGGGTGCACCGCTGAATGAATTCCGCCGACGAGGCATCACGGTACTGGCATCGGGAGCTGTGATCTCCCTGACCGCGCTGACCGCTGGGCTGGCTCCCGCCGTGGCGAAGCCCGGGGGCTCCGACGACGTGGTGACGACGGTCGCACCAGCTCCGGAGGTGAGCGCTCCCGAACCCGAGGCGCCCGCCGAACGGCCGACCAGCGCCCCCGAGCCTGCCGTCCCCGCAGCGCCGGCCACATCACAGGCGCCGCAGACGCAGGCACCGGTCGTCGAGCCCGAGCCCGCACCGGAACCGACACCGGAGACCGTGGCGCCTCCGAAGACCAGTGTCGCAGTGCAGGCCACGGAGCCCACGGAACCCGCTGCCCCGAGTGAGGAACCGTCCACCACCGTCGAGCGGACACCGACCGCATCGGCCGCACCGAGCACCCCGAGCGTTGCTCCGGAAAGCACGGCCGAGGTCACCGAACCGGCCCGCGAGTCCGCAACGTCGTCGAGCGCGCCGTCCGCGGCGCCAGCCCCGGCGACGAGCGCGACGACCAGCGCGACACCGACGTCGGCCAAGAGCGCCGAGCCGTCGACCAGTGGATCGCAGACCGCGACCTCGACGACGAGCGCGACGGCCACCGAGCAGAACCGCGACCAGTCCGAAACTCCGACGGTGTCCATCAAGCAGGCCGCCAAGGAGATCGAGACGCTCGCGCCGGAGACGCTTCAAGCACCCGTCGAAGACGTCCAGCTGGCCAAGGCCGCCAAGCCGATCTTCGAACCGCAGCCCGCGGCCGCTCCCGATCAGGACGTCAACACGTTCAAGCAGTCGGTCGACATGACCCTCGGCCTCAACGGTCTGCAGGCAAGCAGCAGCGCGAAGGTGGAGCTGGAGGCCAAGCGGAACCGCGACTTCGAACTGGTCAGCAACGTGCGCCAGTGGCGGCCCGACTGGATCGAGTACGACGAGTACTACCGGCCGGTGCTGATGAACCCGTTCCGCGCTCCGGTGCGCATCGTCTACGTCTACGACATGCGCCCGCGCATCGTGTTCATTCCGCCGTTGACACGGATGGTGATCGAAGCGGCTCAGTTCGCGGCGTACAGCTTCACCGCCGCCGTGCTCAGTCCGGTCGCCGTGGCGGCGAACCTCGCGCAGGCCGCGACCAACATCGCTGTGGGCAGCTTCTTCGGCGGTGGCTACTTCCCGGGCGCGGGCCTGCCGTTGCCCCCGCCTCCGCCGCCGGTGCTGCGCTACGACAACGTGCCGGTGCTGGTGAACTACTCGAATGCGCGGTACGAGCCGTTCCGTGTTCGTCAGATCGTCGACGTCGGTGAGGACCGTGTCTACGGTGGCCGCAAGGTGCTGCTCGACGGAGCCACGCCGGCCTGGGGCGAGTGGACACAAACCGCAAGTGGCGAACGTCAATTCGAGGTCCGCAAGACGCAGCAGTTCCCCGGCTTGGGTGAACCCGCCGAGGGGCCGCTGCCCGGTGACTACCGGTTGCGGCTCGCATCCGACGAGGCGGCGACCGGCGGGCTCACCGGCAGGGACATCTTCCTGATGGTGGCCGCGGGTGTGATCGGCACGCTCGGCTTCGGTGCGATCGGCCTGGCCTTCTTCCTGGGCCGGCGGCGCCCCGAACACTGAGGTCGTGCGACGTCGGAGTAGTTGGTGGCGCCGGCGGCAGCCGACTACTCCGACATCGCTGATACGGGCATGATGAGGTGATGCCCCGGGTGCGCGTCGGTCCGCTGCTCCGCCACGTCGGCGAAGCGGACGCGACCGTGTGGGTCGAGACTGACAGCGCGTGCCGGGTTGACATTCTGGGCAACGGCGCCAACACCTTTGAGGTCGAAGGCCACCACTTCGCGATCGTCTGTGTGACGGGCCTGGACCCGGACCGTGAGCACCCGTACGAGGTTCACCTCGACGGTACGAAGGCGTGGCCGCCGGAAAACTACGAGTTCCCGCAGCCGCGCATCCGGTTGATGCCGCGCGACGGGTCGCTGCGGCTGCTGTTCGGCTCCTGCCGTTGCTCTGCGCCGCACCGTCCGCCCTACACCTACCAGCACTGGTGGCATCCCAAGGGCAAGGGCATCGACGTGCTGCGCACCTACGGTATGCGGATGCTGCGGCAGCCCTCGGCATCATGGCCGGATGCGCTGCTGATGATGGGCGACCAGCTCTACGCCGACCAGGTCAACGACACGATCAGGGACCTGGTCGCCGAGCGCGAGGTGCACGCCAACGGACCGGTCGAGGTGCTCGAGGATTTCGAGGAGTACTGCATCGG
>NZ_LZKP01000088.1 GCF_001672895.1 Mycobacterium sp. E740 | reverse complement strand
ACTGCGGCGTCGAAGGGCCGACCGACGATCCGGAGATCAACGCGCTGCGGTCACGCCAGCAGCGCAACTTCCTCACGACTTTGCTGCTCTCGCAAGGTGTTCCGATGATCGCGCACGGTGACGAGCTCGGCCGCACACAGCAGGGCAACAACAACGTCTACTGCCAGGACAATGAACTCTCGTGGATCGACTGGGCCAGCGCGGACACCGACCTGATCGAGTTCACCCGCACGGTCGCTGCCCTGCGTGCTGCACACCCGGTGTTCCGCCGGCGCCGGTTCTTCTCCGGGCGGCCGGTCCGGCAGCGCGGCGGCAACGGGCTGGCCGACATCGCGTGGTTCGCGCCCGACGGTTCGGAGATGAGCGATGAAGACTGGGACAGCGGCTTCGCCAAGTCGATCGCTGTCCACCTCAACGGCAACGGAATTCCCGATCTCGACGTGCGAGGGCAGCGGGTCACCGACGACTCGTTCGTGCTGTGCTTCAACGCCCACCACGAGCCGATCGACTTCACGCTGCCCGGTGAACAGTTCGGGCCGGCGTGGAAGCCGGTGGTGAACACCGGCCGGGATGCCGCAGACGAGTCGGAGCCCAAACCGCTCAACGCGGGGACGGCGGTCACCGTCGAGGCCCGCTCGGTGCTGGTGCTGCAGGCGGAGACGAGCTAGCGCCGGCTCATTCGACGACCGGGAAGAACGAGTCGCCGTCCTCGGGGGTGCCGCTGATCTGGCCCTCGTCGGTGCCGTAGTCGTCGGGGTTGATGCGGTCCATCTGCACGCCCTCGTCGGTGGGTCGCGTCAACACGTCGGGCTCCTCGGCGGCCAGTTTCTCGTCGAGGGTCTCGTCGACCTCACCGTCGGCGTTGATCTTGTCGGCTTCGCGCCAGCCGTCTGGCGGGTCGACGGTTTCGTCGCCGTCGTCGTTGCGCACGTCGTCGGAGTCCAGCGCCTCCGTCGGGCGCAGCGTGTCGCCGACGCCGCCGCTGTCGTTGGCCGAGAAATGTGGATCAGGGTTGGTCACACTGCTTCGGTTGCCCACCTGCCCGGTCGCTAAACGCCGACAGACCGCGTCGGCTTCAGCCCGGTTTTCTCGTCGAGGTACTGCAGCAGGTGATGCGCGCCCAGCTCGACGTCCTTGTGTCGCCACTCGGCGGCCCGGTACACGCAGGCGATGAGCCCTGAGCGGTGCAGCCGCCGGAAGTCGCCGTAGATGAACGCATAGCGCGCCTTGGTCTCGTCGTTGGCGCCGTCGGTGAGTCCGAGATGCCACTGCCCGTAGTCCTGCCACGAGTGCGAGTCCAGATAGCTGTTCTGCGCCTCGGCGCGTGGCTGCACCTCTCCCCAGTCGCTGTCGAGCACGTACTGGCGGGCGTCAATCAGCTCGCGCGCCTTGGCCATCGCGGCGTCGTTGAGCGAGTACTTGGCCATCGCCCCATTGTCGCCGGTGATCGTCCGCTCAGCCGACGATGCGCGCGATCGACTTGAGCGGGATCGGCAACCAGCTCGGCCGGAAACGCGCCTCGTACGCGGCCTCGTAGACCGCTTTGTCCAATTCGTAGGCCGCCAGCAGTTGGCCGAAGTCCCGCGGGTCGGTGCCGGACACCTCGGCGTAACCGTCGCAGAACGACGCGGCGTTGCGGTCCACCCATTCCCGGGCCCGCGCGCCGAGCTGCCGGTCGTGGTCCTCGTCGGAGGACTGCTCCATCAGACGCTGGTAGGCGGCGTACTCGTAGGAGCGCAACAGCCCCGCGACGTCCCGCAGCGGGGAGTCGGGCCGGCGGCGTTCCTCGAGCGGCTGGCCGGGCTCGCCTTCGAAGTCAATCAGCAGCCAGCCCTCGGGGATACGCAGCGCCTGGCCGAGATGCAGGTCGCCGTGGATGCGCTGCACCCGGATGGTCTCCTCGGCGAGCTTGCGGTACCGCTCCTCGATCAGCGGTGCGTACTGCTCGAGGTCGGGCACCGACTTGGCCGCCGACGTGAGTCGCTCCAGCGCGGTATCGGTCGGAAACACACTGGTTTCGGTGCCCAGCTGGTCGGCCAGCGTCGCGTGCACCGAAGCGACCGCCTCGCCTAGCCGGTAGGACTCCCCGGCGAAGTCACCGCCCACCTCGTCGGCGTACAGGTCGCCTTCGGCGAACAGGTCCCGGGTGCTGGCGGTGGCCATGTCCCAGCCTTCGGCCGACGTCGCGGCGAACTCGGTGACCATGCCCAGCGCGCACGGCTCACCGTCGCACGTCGTCTCGATCGCACCCAGCAGCCGCGCCACATGCGGATTGCCGGCGCGGGCCAGCACGCGGTTCAGCTCGATGTCGGGGTTCGTACCCGGCGTGATGCGGCGGAAGAGCTTGAGGATCGCCTTCTCCTCGAACACCACGCTGGTGTTGCTCTGCTCGGCCGCCGACACCCGCGGCGCCGCGTCCAGCGGCAGCTCGACATCGGGCTCCTTGACGAAACGAACCTCGTCGTCGCCGGAGCCGACCGTCGCCGACGAGTCGACGAGCGACAGCAGGTACCGCGCCGCGGCCGGATCGTAGAGCGCGTCGTAGCCGGTGCGCTCCCCGTCGGAACCGATCGTGGCGATCTCCGCGTACTCCTCGATGGGACCGCTGTGCCAGCACACCGGTACCTGATAGCGCTCCGTGGAACCGTCGGTGTAGGAGACGTCCAGCAGCACGAGGTCCAGATCGTCGCCCAACGCGATGCGCGCGGCTTCGTGGATAGAGGCCAGTTCGCGGCTGCGGCCGGCATACCATCGTTGCTGCGGTAGCCACTCGTCGAATGGCAGGGTCATGGCTGTTCTCCAGGCTCGGGGCCGGGCGCTCTCAGCGAGAACCAGTAGAACCCGTGGCCCGGCAGGGTGAGCAGGTAGGGCAGTTGGCCGATGCGGGGAAACTCAACGTAGCCGGTCATCTCGATCGGTGTGTGGCCGTTGTAGGCCTGCAGGTTCAGCTCGATCGGCTGCGGGAACCGGGAGAGGTTGTTCACGCACAGCACGGTGTCCTTGCGGCCGTCATCCTTCTCGACCTCGCGCACGTAGGTCAGCACCGACGGGTTGGAGCCGCCGAGTTCGTGGAAGCTGCCGATCGCGAACGCGTCGTGGCGACTGCGCACCGCGAGCATGGTGCGCGTCCAGTTGAGCAGCGAGTTGGAGATGTCGCGCTGGGCTTCGACGTTGACCGCCTGGTAGCCGTAGATGGCGTCCTGGTTGGGCGGCAGATACAACCGACCTGGGGTCGCGGTGGAGAAGCCGGCGTTGCGGTCCGGCGTCCACTGCATCGGGGTGCGCACCGCGTCGCGGTCGCCGAGCCAGATGATGTCACCCATGCCGATCTCGTCGCCGTAGTAGAGCACCGGTGACCCGGGCAGCGACAGCAGCAACGCGGTGAACAGCTCCATCTGGTTGCGGTCGTTGTCCAGCAGCGGCGCCAGGCGTCGCCGGATCCCGACGTTGGCCTTCATCCGCGGGTCCTTGGCGTACTCGGCGTACATGTAGTCACGCTCTTCGTCGGTGACCATCTCGAGCGTCAACTCGTCGTGGTTGCGCAGGAAGATGCCCCACTGCGCCATCTCGGGGATGTCAGGCGTCTGCCCGAGGATCTCTGAGATCGGGAACCGCGACTCGCGCCGCACCGCCATGAAAATCCTGGGCATCAGCGGGAAGTGGAACGCCATATGGCATTCGTCGCCGCCGGTGTTCGGATCGCCGAAGTACTCGACGACGTCGGCGGGCCATTGGTTCGCCTCGGCCAGCAGCACCCGGCCGGGGTACTCGTCGTCGATCACCTTGCGGCAGTGCTTGAGAAACGCATGGGTCTCCGGCAGGTTCTCGCAGTTGGTGCCTTCGCGTTCGAACAAGTAGGGCACCGCGTCCAACCGGAAGCCGTCGATGCCGATGTCGAGCCAGAACCGCAGGACGTCGAGCATCGCCTCCTGCACGGCGGGGTTGTCGTAGTTGAGGTCGGGCTGGTGGCTGAAGAACCGGTGCCAGTAGAACTGCCGGCGCACCGGGTCGAAGGTCCAGTTCGACTCCTCGGTGTCGACGAAGATGATCCGCGCTTCGCTGTACTTCTCGCTGGTGTCGCTCCACACGTAGTAGTCCCCGTAGGGCCCGTCGGGGTCACGCCGCGACTCCTGGAACCACGCGTGCGAGTCGGAGGTGTGGTTCATGACGAGGTCGGTGATGACGCGGATACCGCGGCGGTGCGCCGCGTCGAGCAGGTCGACGAAGTCGTCCACGGTGCCGAACTCCGGCAGCACCCGGTAGAAGTCGCGGATGTCGTAACCGCCGTCGCGCAGCGGCGAGTCGTAGAACGGCGGCAACCAAAGACAGTCCACCCCAAGCCATTTGAGGTAGTCAAGCTGTTCGGTCAGGCCGCGCAGGTCGCCGATGCCGTCGGAGTTCGAGTCGTAGAACGCGCGCACCAGCACTTCGTAGAAGACGGCGCGTTTGAACCACGTCCGGTCCTCGGGCAGCACCCGCGCGTGGCCGAAGTCCTCGGCGTTGGGGTGCTCGACGCTCCTGCCGTGGGGACCTTCCTCGACGTGGCTGCCCTCTGCCGGGTCGTGGTCGACGGATGCGTCGGAAGTTCTGACACCGCTGCGTTGTTCCATACGGTCTCCAACCTACCCACGTCACCGAGAATCGAATCGCCTCAAATCTCGGCTTGGGTATCGTTCCGGCGTGGCAACACGTGATCACGGCGACCCCGGCGACGCACCGTCAGTCCCTCCACCACTGACGAAGGTCGCCAACTCCACCCGCCCGTCTGCGGCCGAGGAAGCCCGCACGATCGCCGCGTCCACCAACACCGGAACACTCGCCACGCTGACCTCCGACGGCGATCCGTGGGCGTCGTTCGTGACGTACGGGTTGCTCGACGGCGCGCCGGTGCTGTGCGTGTCCAACCTCGCCGAACACGGGCGCAACCTGTCGGCCGATCCGCGGGCGAGTATCGCGATCGTCACGCCCAACGCGCAGTCCGACCCGCTGGCGAGCGGGCGGATCACGCTGGCCGGAGTGGCCGAACATCCCGCCGCCGACGAACTGGCCGCGGCGCGCGACGCGCACCTGTCGGCGGTCGCCGCCGCGAAGTACTACATCGACTACAGCGACTTCACCGTGTGGGTGCTGCGGGTGCACCGGGT
>NZ_LZKP01000087.1 GCF_001672895.1 Mycobacterium sp. E740 | reverse complement strand
ACGCGCCTACCGCATCCACCACGAACGCGCCATCAACACCACCCGCTACACCAACGACCCACCACCCTTCTGAAGTCTCCGAAGTAACCCACGCCACATTTGTTTCCGATGCGTTTCGGGGGTCCGCACGGCGATTCGACGCCTGTGTGAGCGGGTGTTGACGTTTCGGTCATCGACGTGCAACTGCGGCGGAATGGCCTGCGGTCATCGTCATGAACGTGAAGATCGCGAATCGCAGCCGAACCATCGAGAACTGGGACGCCGAAGACGTCGAGGCGTGGCAAGCAGGCGGTAAGGCCATCGCCCGGCGCAACCTGATCTGGTCGATCTTCGCCGAGCACGTCGGCTTCTCGGTGTGGTCGATCTGGTCGGTGATGGTGCTGTTCATGCCGCAGGACGTCTACGGCATCGACGCCGCCGGCAAGTTCTACCTGGTCGCGATGCCCACCCTGGTCGGTGCGTTCATGCGCATCCCGTACACCGTCGCCCCCGCGAAATTCGGCGGTCGCAACTGGACCATCGTCAGTGTCCTGCTGCTGCTCATCCCGACGGTGCTGACGCTGTGGGCGATGAAGAACCCCGGCACGTCCTACACGACGTTCATGGTGGTGGCGGCCGTCGCAGGTTTCGGCGGAGGAAACTTCGCCTCGTCGATGACGAACATCAACGCGTTCTACCCGCAGCGGCTGAAAGGCTTGGCGCTCGGCCTCAACGCCGGCGGCGGGAACATCGGCGTGCCCGTGATCCAGCTGGTGGGCCTGCTGGTGATCGCCGCAGTGAGCAACACCGCGCCCGAAATCGTCTGCGCCATCTACCTTGTCCTGATCGCGCTCGCCGCGTTGGCCGCGGCGCTGTTCATGGACAACCTTGGCAACCAGCGGTCCAACATCAGTGCGATGGCGGAGGCGTTGCGGTTCAAGCACTCCTGGGTGATGAGCTTTCTCTACATCGGTACGTTCGGATCGTTCATCGGTTTCTCGTTCGCCTTCGGGCAGGTGCTGCAGATCAACTTCCTCGCCGGAGGTGACACCGCGGCGCAGGCGTCGCTGCATGCCGCTCAGATCGCGTTCATCGGGCCACTTCTCGGCTCGCTCGCGCGGCCGCTCGGCGGCAAGCTGTCCGACCGGATCGGCGGCGGCAAGGTGACGCTCTACACGTTCGTCGCGATGATCTTCGCCGCCGGAATCCTCGTCAGTGCCGGCGTGCTCGACGACGGCACTGCGGGAGCAGCCACCGGCGGACAGATGGCCGCCTATGTCACCGGGTTCATCCTGCTGTTCATCCTGTCCGGGCTCGGCAACGGCTCGACCTACAAGATGATCCCGTCGATCTTCGAGGCCAAGGCGCAGGGCCGCGACGACTGGAGCCGTGAAGACAAGGCCGCCTGGTCGCGCAGCATGTCCGGTGCCCTGATCGGTTTCGCCGGAGCGATCGGCGCGCTCGGCGGCGTATTCATCAACGTCGTGCTGCGCGCGTCCTACGTCAGCGACGCGAAATCGGCGACCAGCGCCTTCTGGGTGTTCCTCGGTTTCTACGTGATCTGCGCGATCGTCACCTGGTTCGTGTTCCTGCGGGTGCAGACGCCGCGGGCCGCCGCGGGCGAGCAGCCCGTCACCGCCGCGTCTCCGGTGCCCGCCTGACGCCCATGGTGACCCGGACGGCGTGCTCGTACTGCGGCGTTGGCTGCGGTATCGAGGTGCACACGGCGACCGACCGCGAGACCGGCAGGCCGATCATCGCGAGGGTCGCCGGAGACAAACTGCACCCCGCCAACTTCGGCAGGCTGTGCACGAAGGGCACCACCCACACAGAGATGATGCGCGCCGACGGCGGACGCTTGTCATCGGCGTTCCTGCGCCCCGGGCGCGGTGAGGAACTGGTCCCCACACCCGTCGACGACGCGGTCGCCGAGGCGGGACGACGGCTACGGGCCATCGTCGACGAGCACGGCCCCGACGCCGTCGCGCTCTACGTATCGGGCCAGATGTCGATCGAGGCACAGTATCTGGCGACCAAGCTGGCCAAAGGCTTCGTGCGCACAATGCACATCGAGTCCAACTCACGGCTATGCATGGCAAGCGCCGGAACAGGTTTCAAGCAGTCACTCGGCGCGGACGGGCCGCCCGGCTCGTACACCGACTTCGATTGCACCGACCTGTTTTTCGTCATCGGCGCCAACATGGCGGACTGCCATCCGATCCTGCACCTGAGGATGGCCGATCGGCTCAAGGCCGGCGCCAAGCTGATCGTCGTCGACCCGCGACGCACCGCCACCGCCGAACGCGCCGACCTCTTCCTGCAGATCAAACCCGGCACCGACCTCGCGCTGCTCAACGGGCTGCTGCATCTGCTGGTCGAAAACGGCGACATCGACCGTGATTTCATCGCAGAGCACACCGACGGGTGGGAGGCCATGCCGGCGTTCCTCGCCGACTACACCCCCGAGCGGGTCGCGGGCATCACCGGCCTCGCCGAGGACGACATCCGGACCGCCGCACGGATGATCGCCGAGGCGGGGGAGTGGCTGAGCTGCTGGACGATGGGGCTCAACCAGAGCACGCACGGCACCTGGAACACCAACGCGATCTGCAACCTGCACCTGGCCACCGGTGCGATCTGCCGCCCCGGCAGCGGTCCGATGTCACTGACCGGCCAGCCCAACGCGATGGGCGGACGCGAAATGGGCTACATGGGACCGGGATTGCCAGGGCAGCGGTCGGTGACCTCACCGGAGGACCGAGCGTTCGTCGAGGCCCAGTGGAATCTGGAAAGCGGCACCATCCGGGCCGACGTCGGCCCCGGCACCATCGACATGTTCCGCGGCCTTGCCGCCGGCGACATCAAGGCCTGCTGGATCATCTGCACCAATCCCGTTGCCAGCGTTGCCAACCGGTCGACGGTCATCGCCGGGCTCGAGGCGGCCGATCTGGTCATCACGCAGGACACCTACCGCACCACGGCGACGAACGCCTATGCCGACATCGTGCTGCCCGCCGCACTGTGGGCCGAGACCGACGCGGTGATGGTCAACTCCGAACGCAACCTCACATTGCTGCAGCAGAGCATCCCGGCGATGGGCCAGGCCCGGCCGGACTGGCAGCTGATCTGCGACGTGGCCGCCCACATGGGCTTCGGCGAGCACTTCGCGTACACCTCCAGCGAGCAGATCTTCGACGAGATCCGGCGGTTCTGGAATCCGAAGACCGGATACGACCTGCGCGGCGTCAGCTATGCGCGGCTGCGACAGACACCCGTGCAGTGGCCGTGCCCGCCGGACGACGCCGCTGACCGCCACCCGATCCGGTACCTCAACGACGGCGTCAGCCAGGAGTACTTCGTCGACGACGCCGGACACGCGCCGCGACTGGCGTTCCCCACGCCGACGCGACGCGCCGTGTTCCACGCGCGTCCGCACATGGACCCGCGCGAACTGCCCGACGACGAATATCCGATGGTGCTCAACACCGGTCGGCTGCAACATCAATGGCACACGATGACCAAGACCGGGCTGGTCGACGCGCTCAACAACCTCGATGACGGACCGTTCGTGGAGATCCACCCCGACGACGCGCTGAGCCTGGGCATCGACGACCGCCAGCGTGTCGAGCTCACATCCCGGCGCGGTCGTGCGGTGCTGCCGGCCGTCGTCACCGACCGCGTCCGGCCCGGCAGTTGTTTCGCGCCGTTCCACTGGAACGATGACCATGGTGTCGATTTGACAGTAAATGCGTTGACCAACGACGCCGTCGACCCCGATTCCCTGCAGCCGGAACTCAAAGTGTGCGCGGTCAGCCTGCGCCCGGTCGCATCGCCGACGCTCACCGAACACGAATCGCTCTACGTGGCGGGCTTTTTCAGCGGGTTGGCCGAAAGCCAGGCCGCCGTTCCCGTGCTGCCGGATTCCGCACCGGTGTCCGGTGAGGCGCGGCAGTGGATCAACGAACTGCTCGCTCGCCGCCCCTCCACCACAGTTGCCGAACCGGAGGCCGACGGGCCGCTCGTGCTGTGGGCTTCCCAGACCGGCAACGCGCAGGACTTCGCGCTGCGGCTGGCCGACCGGCTGGACGGGGTCCGACTGGCGAACATGGACGAGGTGTCGCCTGCTGACCTCATCGGGGCACGCGACGTCGTGATCGTCACCAGCACGTTCGGTGACGGCGGGCCACCTGACAACGGCGCCGGCTTCTGGCGGCGGCTCGAGAGCGCCGACGCGCCCGCGCTGACGGGGCTGCGATACGCGGTGCTGGGGATCGGCGACCGGTCCTACGACGACTTCTGCGGGCACGCAAGGACGCTCGACACCAGGCTGGCAGCTCTCGGAGCCACCCGACTGCTCGACCGTGCGGAATGTGAAGTCCACGACGACGAGCCGATGCAGCGCTGGGCCGATGATGTCACCGCGCTGCTCAATCCCGGCATCACGCCTTCACCCACCGCCGGAAGCGTCTCCACACTCGCGCGGCCCGACACCGTCGTCGCCCAGCCGTTCACCCGCGCCAGGCCGATCGTGGTGCCGCTGTCACGCAACGCGGTCCTCACCGGTCCCGCGTCGCGAAAAGAGGTGCGACAGTTCGGGTTCGACATCTCGCAGCACGACATCAGCTACGTCGCGGGCGATTCGTTGGGAGTGTGCGCCACCAACGACCCGGCAACGGTGGATGCGTGGCTGGCCGCCACCGGCATGCCGGGCCACCATGTCATTGAGGTGGACGGTGTCGAACAGTCGCTACGCGATGCGCTGGTGTCCCACTACGACTTCTGCCGTGTCACGCCCGACCTGCTGCGCTTCATCACCGAACACTGCCGCAACGCCAAGGCGTTGCGCGCCCCCAAGGCCAAGCTGGACAAGTGGCTGCGCGGCCGGAACGGGCTCGACCTGGTCCAGGAGTTCGTTGTGCACGCCGATCCGGACGAATGGCGCGAAGTGCTGGTCCGGCTGACCCCGCGCAGCTACTCGATCTCGTCGAGCCCGCTGGTCAGCCCGCACGAGGTGCAGCTGACGGTGTCGGTGGTGCGCTACCGCGGCGCCGACGGGGGGAGCCGTGGCGGGGTCTGTTCGACGTTCCTCGCCGACCGCGCGTCCTCGGCTCCCGTGTTCCTGCAACGCTCGCCGCACTTCCGGCCGCCGGAGGACGGCTCGCTGCCGATGATCATGGTCGGCCCGGGTACCGGCGTCGCCCCGTTCCGCGGGTTCCTGCAGGAGCGGCGTGCGCTCGGCCACCACGGCCCGAACTGGCTGTTCTTCGGCGAGCAGCACCGTCGCCAGAACTACTACTACCGCGACGATTTCGAGGACATGGCCCGCGACGGCCATCTGAACCGGTTGGACCTCGCGTTCTCCCGCGACCAGGCGTCACGGGTGTACGTCCAGCACAAGATGATCGATCGCGGCGCCGAACTGTGGCGCTGGCTGGACGGCGGCGCACACTTCTACGTCTGCGGCGACGCGACCCGGATGGCCCGGGATGTCGACGCGGCGCTGACGTCGATCATCGAGACCCACGGCGGGATGTCACACGAACAGGCCCACGACTACAAGCGCGAACTGGTGGCGGCCAAGCGCTACGTGCGGGACGTGTACTGACGAACTGCTCGTCGAGGGTGCGCTGGTTGCGAAAAATCGGCCGGAAATTCGCAGTGAACGCACGCTCGGCGAACCAGGGGAGCATTCATATCGCTCGCCTCAGTCGTGTGTCCGAGGGGGGACTTGAACCCCCACGCCCGTTAATAGGGCACTAGCACCTCAAGCTAGCGCGTCTGCCATTCCGCCACTCGGACCTGCTGTGGGCAGCTAAGGCTATCGGATCACCGAGGCCGGACCCAAACCCGGCAGGCAGCTCAATGGTACGAATGGTGACTGTGAGTGGTCCTGCCAATGCCGAGGCCGAGGTCGTCGACCTCGTCAGCGCGCTCATCCGCTTCGACACGTCCAACACCGGCGAACCCGCCACCACCAAGGGCGAGGCGGAATGCGCGCGCTGGGTGGCCCAACAGCTCGAAGAGGTCGGCTATACGACCGAATATGTCGAGGCAGGCGCGCCGGGCCGGGGCAACGTGTTCGCCCGGCTCGAGGGCGCCGACCGCAGCCGGGGAGCGCTGCTGCTGCACGGCCATCTCGACGTCGTGCCCGCCGAGGCCTCCGACTGGAGCGTGCACCCGTTCTCCGGCGCGGTCACCGACGGCTACGTGTGGGGCCGCGGAGCCGTCGACATGAAGGACATGTGCGGCATGCTCATCGCGATCGCCCGGCACTTCAAGCGTTCCCGCATCATCCCGCCGCGCGACCTGATCTTCGCGTTCCTGTCCGACGAGGAGGCTGGCGGCAAGTTCGGTTCGCACTGGCTGGTCAAGCACCGCCCCGACCTGTTCGACGGCGTCACCGAGGCGGTCGGGGAGGTCGGCGGCTTCTCGCTGACCGTGCCGCGCAAGGACGGCGGCGAAAGACGGCTCTACCTCGTCGAGACCGCCGAGAAGTCGATGATGTGGATGAAGCTGACGGCCCGCAGCCACGCCGGCCACGGCTCGATGATCCACGACAGCAACTCCGTCACCGCGGTCGCCGAGGCGGTGGCCAAACTGGGCCGCCACGAGTTCCCGCTGGTGATGACCGACGCCGTCGGCCAGTTCCTGCAGGCGGTCACCGAGGAGACCGGCTACTCGTTCGACGTCGATTCGCCGGATCTGCCCGGCGCGATCGCCAAGCTGGGCCCGATCGCCCGCGTCGTAGGCGCCACCCTGCGCGACACGGCCAACCCGACGATGCTCAAGGCCGGGTACAAGGCCAACGTCATCCCGGCCTCCGCCGAAGCCGTGGTGGACTGCCGCATCCTGCCGGGCCGCCAGGCCGCCTTCGAGCGGGAGGTCGACGAGCTGATCGGTCCCAATGTCACCCGCGAGTGGATCACCGAGCTGCCGTCCTACGAGACCACCTTCGACGGCGACCTGGTCGACGCGATGAACGGTGCGATCCTGTCCGTGGATCCCGACGCGCGCATCGTGCCCTATATGCTTTCCGGCGGTACGGACGCAAAAGCGTTCGCGCAGTTGGCGATTCGCTGCTTCGGGTTCGCGCCGCTGCAGTTGCCGCCCGACTTGGACTTCACCGCGTTGTTCCACGGCGTCGACGAACGGGTACCCGTTGACGCGTTGAGGTTCGGTACCCAGGTTCTCGAGCACTTCCTGCTGCACTGCTGATCACCGAAGAAAGGAATGGCGTCCCGTGTCTTTCCCGTACAACCCTTACGAGTTTCTTCCGGAGCTGCCGTCATTCACGTTGACGTCTGACACGTTCGCCGATGGCGAGGCCCTGGGCAACGACCAGGTCAGCGGCATCATGGGCGCCGGAGGCAACGACGTCTCACCCCATCTCACGTGGTCGGGCTTCCCCGAAGAGACTCGCAGTTTCGCGGTCACCGTCTACGACCCGGACGCCCCGACCGCGTCGGGCTTCTGGCACTGGGCCGTGGCGAACCTGCCCGCCACCGCGACCGAGCTGCCCGAGGGCGTGGGGGACGGCAGCAACCTGCCGGGCGACGCGCTCACCCTGCGCAACGACGCCGGTCTCCCGCGCTTCATCGGTGCCGCCCCGCCGCCGGGGCACGGCCCACACCGGTACATCGTCGCGGTGCACGCCGTGGACGTCGAGAAGCTCGACCTGCCGGAGGACGCCACGCCGGCGTACCTCGGGTTCAACCTGTTCCAGCACGCGATCGCGCGGGCGCTGATTCACGCCACCTACGAACAGAAGTAGATCAGCGGCCGGCCGCCGAGCCGACCGCATCGGCCAGCGACCCGAACCCGCCCTCGTGCAGGCGCTGGGCGATTCCGGCGTGAATGTGCTTGGCCCACAGGCCTCCGCCGTACACGAAGCCGGTGTAGCCCTGCAGCAGCGAGGCGCCGGAAGTGATCCGGTCCCAGGCGTCGTCGGCGGTTTCGATACCGCCGACACTGATCAGCACCAGCCGGTCGCCGACGCGGCGGTAGAGCCGCCGCAGCACCTCCGCCGAGCGCCGCGCGACCGGCGGTCCGGAGATGCCGCCCGGGCCCAGCTCCTCGACGCCGGTGCTGGCCAGCCCCTCGCGTGACACCGTCGTGTTGGTGGCGACTATTCCGGCGAGGCCGAGTTCGACTGCCAGATCAGCGATTTGGTCGACGTCATGGTCGGACAAATCGGGTGCGATCTTCACCAGCACGGGCGTCGACGTCTCGGCCTGCACGGCAGCCAAGATCGGTCGCAACGACTCCACCGCCTGCAGGTCACGCAGCCCGGGAGTGTTCGGCGAGCTGACGTTGACGACCAGGAAGGACGCGAGCGGCCCAAGCAGACGGGCCGACGTGGCGTAGTCCGCCACGGCCTCCTGCGGCGGGGTGAGCTTGGTCTTGCCGATGTTCACGCCGATCGGCACGTCGGGGAGGTGACGCGTCAGCTTGACGGCCAGTTCGCCTGCGCCGTGGTTGTTGAAGCCCATCCGGTTCAGCAGCGCGCGATCGTCGGACAGCCGGAACATCCGCGGCTTGGGGTTGCCGGGCTGCGCCTGCGCGGTGACGGTTCCGATCTCGGCGTAGCCGAAACCGAGTGCCCCCCACGTGTTCAGCCCGCTGCCGTTCTTGTCGAAACCGGCGGCGAGGCCCAGCGGACCTGGGAACCGGACCCCGAACACAGTGCTGGCGAGGGCTGGGTCGTTCGGCGCCAACCACCGTTTGAGCACGCGCCGGGGCCACGGCAGGTAGGTGGCGGCGCGCAGCAGGGCGAACACCCAGGTGTGGATCCGTTCGGGCGCAACAAGGAACAGCACCCGCCGCAGCGCGTGGTACATCACCGGGTCACTGCGCGGGCTGCTCGGGGAAGCCTGCGCGGTCGATGGCGGTCTTCTTGCGCCGCAGCAACACCCGCCGTGAGCCGTCGGTGTACAGGCGCACCCGGGTCAGTTCCCATCCCCGGTACTCGGCTTCGATCGACAACCGGGTCGACGCGCTGACCCGGGTCACGTCCGGCGGCAACCGCAACGGGATCCACTCGTAGTCGTCGGAGAGGTCCTGATCCCATCCGGGTGGCATGCGGCCGCGGTTGATGGTGGTCACCGCCGGCCTTTCGCCGCGTCGGGGATCACCTGCACACCCGCTCCCGTTCCGGACACGACGTACAGCGTGCCAGAGGTTTCGTCGTAGGCCAGGGAATTCGGTTGCCGCACGGTTCGATATCGCACCTTCTCGACGGGAATGCCGGTGGCCAGATCGTAGCCAATGACGGAATTCGCCGCTGTCTGCGACACCCATGCCAGCGTCGACGACCCGGCCAGCCCATACGGGGCGTCACGCACCGGATAACGCTGCCGCAGGATCAGCGGGTCCGTGCCGAAGACCAGCAGTCCCTCGCCCCGGGTGTCGGCGACCAGCACGCGGCCGGCGGAGTCGGCGACCATCGTCGTCGCTCCCTCCCCGGCGCGCAACGACTGTTCGCGCTCGGCGCCGGTTTCGGACAAGCTCGTCACAGAGGTCTGCGCGCGATCCAGTACCACCACGGTATTGCCTTGTGTGGCAAGCTCATCGACGCGCGCGAAGATCTTCAGCTGCGCGGCCACGGTGCCGTCTGAGTTCAGCGTGAACACCGCGCCGTCCGCGCTGCCGAGCACCATCCTGCCGTCCGCGCGGCGGGCGATCGCGGTGAATTCGGTGTCGGGCTGTCCCTCGACCCGAATCTCGGTGGCCCCGCCGGTGGCGAGGTCGATGCGGTGATAGCCGCCGCGTGCTGCGGCGTAGACGTGGCCGTCGTCGTCGCCGGCCAACGCGGTTGCGGCGACGGGCAGCGGCACCGTCGCGGTGATGCCACCGGAACGCGAGAAGACCGTGACCTGCGAGCCGCCAGCCGGTCCCGGGGCCAGCACCGCCAACGAGCCGCTCGCCGCGTCGACGATCGCTGCCTGAGCACGGCCGGCCAACGGCCACACGACGCCGTCCGGCCGGTTGGTCACCGGCGGTGAATCCGCGGCCCGCGCGGGCGCGATGGTCGGCGGCGTCGCCGTGTCCGAAGGGTCCGACGAGCAGGCGGGAACGGCCAGGACAACTGCCAGCAGCACCACGATCCATGGGCTCAGCCGGTTCCCGGCGTTTAGTAATGGCAGCAACGGGTAGCTTCCGGTCGTGCGAACGGGATATCGGCTGAGTGGCCAGTCTAGGCAGATCGCTCGTATTGCGTTTCCAGCCGCTCGCCGTGCCCCCGCAGCCGGCGCGCGCGTCGGCGGTATGGTGCGATCATGACCCTGGCCGCAGACCGCGAACTGGGCGCGGAAGAGTTTGCTGTCGAAGACATCACCACTGGTGTACACGCTAGCGGGTTTGGCCAGCTCGGCCACGGCCGGAGTTTCTCGTTCCATGTCGAGCGCCAGACGCTGATCGTGGAGATCTACCGTCCCCGGCTGGCCGGCCCCGTCCCGCTCGAGGAGGACGTGGTGGCCGTGGCCACCCGCAAGCTGACCGACATCGACCTCACCGACCGCCGCAGCGTGGTGGCCGCGGTCCGCGATGCGGTGACCGACGCGCAGCCGGTGGCGCGGGCCAACCGCTGACTCCGCGGGCGGTACGGTCGTCGTCGTGACGGACGTGCCGGCGATGTCGTGGGTCCAGGTTGTCGTTCTCGCCCTCCTGCAGGGACTGACCGAATTCCTCCCCGTTTCCTCCTCTGGGCATCTCGCCATCGCATCGCGGGTCTTCTTCGCCGACGATGCGGGCGCGTCGTTCACCGCCGTCACCCAACTCGGCACGGAGTTCGCGGTGCTGCTGTACTTCGCCAGAGACATCGGCCGCATCATCAAGGCGTGGTTCAACGGGCTGTTCGTCAACGCGCACCGCACCGCCGACTACTGGCTGGGCTGGTACGTGATCATCGGCAGTATCCCGATCGGGGTGTTCGGCCTCTTGCTCAAAGACGAGATCCGTACCGCCGCACGCAATCTGTGGGCGATCGCGATCGCGTTGATCGTGTTCTCTGCCGTCATCGCCGCTGCCGAGTACGTCGGCCGGCAGACCCGCAACGTCGAGCAGCTGACGTGGAAGGACGCCGTCGTCGTCGGGTTCGCGCAGTGCCTTGCGCTGCTGCCGGGCGTGTCCCGCTCCGGCGCGACGATCAGCGCGGGGCTCTTCCTCGGCCAGAACCGCGAGCTGGCCGCGCGGTTCGGGTTCCTGCTCGCGATCCCGGCGGTGTTCGCCTCCGGGTTGTTCTCACTGCCCGACGCCTTTCACCCGGTCGGTGAGGGGCTGAGCGCCACCGGTCCACAGTTGCTGGTGGCGACGGTGATCGCGTTCGTGGTCGGTTTCGCGGCGGTGGCGTGGTTCCTGCGGTTCCTGGTCAGGCACAGCATGTACTGGTTCGTCGGGTACCGGGTGCTGCTCGGCACGGTGGTGCTGATCCTGCTGGGCACCGGGGTGGTGGCCGCGACGTGACCGTGATCCTGTTGCGGCACGGCCGCTCGACGTCGAACACCGCGCACACCCTCGCGGGCCGCTCCGCGGGCGTCGACCTGGACGACAAAGGCCGCGAGCAGGCTCAGTCGGTGGTGGCCACGCTCGGCTCGCTGCCGATCCGCGCGATCGTGCGCTCCCCGTTGCTGCGCTGCGAGCGGACCGTGGAACCGCTGGCCGCCGCGCTGGGCTTGACGCCGATCGTCGACGACCGCATCTCCGAGGTCGACTACGGCGCGTGGACCGGGCGCAAGCTCGGTGACCTCGTCAAGGAGCCGTTGTGGGCGGTGGTGCAGCAGCAGCCCAGCGCGGCCGTCTTTCCGGACGGTGAGGGCCTCGCGCACGTGCAGGCACGCGCGGTGGCCGCCGTGCGCGAGCATGACCGGCGGCTCGCACAGGATCACGACGGCGACGTGCTGTGGCTCGCCTGCACGCACGGCGACGTGATCAAAGCCGTCGTCGCCGATGCGCTCGGCACCCACCTCGACAGCTTCCAACGGATCACCGCAGACCCGGCGTCGATGAGCGTGATCCGCTACACGGCGGTGCGCCCGTTCGTGATCCACGTCAACCACACCGGCGACCAACTGGCGGCTGGCCTGCTCGCGAAACCGGCCAAGTCCGACGGCCAGGGCTCCGGAGACGACGAGGTGCCGCCGGAGGACGCCGTCGTGGGCGGATCGACCGGCTAGTCGGACGACGATCAAGCGGCGAGGCACGAGTCGCGTTGAGGAGTTCGACCATCGGGACTAGTCGGACGACGATCAAGCGGCGAGGCACGAGTCGCGTTGAGGAGTTCGACCATCGGGACTAGTCGCGATTACGGCTCAACAGTCGCAAGCGGTATTTTGGGAATTGCCATGGCCCGCGCAATTCACGTCTTCCGCACACCCGACCGCTTCGTGGCCGGGACCGTCGGCCAGCCCGGCAACCGCACGTTCTATCTGCAGGCCGTCCACGATAAGCGCGTGGTGTCGGTGGTGCTGGAGAAGCAGCAGGTTGCGGTGCTCGCCGAGCGGATCGCTGCGCTGCTGCTCGAGATCAACCGGCGATTCGGCACCCCGATCCCGCCCGAGACCGGCGAAATCGAGGACCTCAGCCCGCTGATCACCCCGGTGGACGCGGAGTTCCGGGTGGGCACGATGGGACTCGGCTGGGACTCGGAGGCGCAGACCGTCGTCGTCGAGCTGCTCGCGGTGTCCGAGACCGAATTCGACGCATCGGTGGTACTCGACGACGCGGAGGAGGGACCCGACGCGGTGCGCGTCTTCCTCAGCCCCGAATCCGCCCGCGAGTTCGCCACGCGCTCAAACCGCGTCATCTCGGCAGGCCGGCCGCCCTGCCCGTTGTGCGACGAGCCGCTGGACCCAGAGGGCCATATCTGCGTGCGCACCAACGGCTACCGGCGCGGCGCCTTCGGCGAGTCCGACGATGACGTCGACCTCTGACGGCGGGTCTGACGCCGTCGATGTGCTGCAGCGCGGCGAACTGACCGTCATCGGGCGGATCCGCTCGGCGAGCAACGCCACCTTCCTGTGCGAGGCGAATCTCGGTGAGCAGCAAGTGCATTGCGTCTACAAGCCGATCGCGGGCGAGGCGCCGCTGTGGGACTTCCCGGACGGCACACTGGCGGGCAGGGAGTGCGGCGCATTCCTCGTTTCGGCGGCGCTGGGCTGGAACATCGTGCCGCACACCATCATTCGTAACGGCCCCGCGGGTGAGGGCATGGTGCAGTTGTGGGTGGACCAGCCCGGCGATGAGGTGGACGACGTTCAGCCTTCGGGACCCGATCTGGTCGATCTGCTTCCGGCGGGCCGGATCCCGCCCGGTTTCCTGCCGATCTTGCAGGCCTATGACTATGCGGGCGGCGAAGTCATCCTGGTGCACGCCGACGACGACCGGCTACGCCGGATGGCGGTGTTCGACGTGCTGGTCAACAACGCCGACCGCAAGGGTGGCCACATCCTGTCCGGGGTGGACGGGCGGGTGTACGGCGTGGATCACGGCGTGACGCTGCACACCGACGACAAGTTGCGCACCGTGCTGTGGGGTTGGGCGGGCAAACCCGTCGACGACCAGACGCTCGAGTCGGTGGCCGCCCTGCGCGACCAGCTGCGCAACGGGTTGGCCGACCGGCTGTGCGTGCACATCACCGAACGTGAAGTTTCCGCATTGATCGCGAGAACTGTTGCCCTGCTTGATGATCCGGTGATGCCGACGCCCGACCGGCACCGTCCGATCCCGTGGCCGGCGTTCTGATCGATGACATACACGGATGCGGCGCTCGCCGCCGAGGTGGCCGCCGAGGCGGGCGAGATGCTGGTGAAGGTCCGCGACGAGTTCGGTTACTACGACCCGTACGATCTCGGCGACGCAGGCGACAGGCTCGCGAACAAGCTGATCCTGCAGCGCCTTCGCGAGCATCGGCCCGACGATGCGGTGCTCTCCGAGGAAGCTGTCGACGACGTGTCGCGGGTGCACGCCGACCGGGTGTGGATCGTCGACCCCGTCGACGGGACGTGGGAGTTCTCCCTGCCGGGCCGCACCGACTGGGCGGTGCACATCGCGCTATGGCAGCGCGACGGCAGCCCCAACGGCCGCATCACCGACGCGGCGGTCGCGCTCCCTGCGCGCAACGAGGTCTACCGATCCGACACCGTGACGCCGCCACCGCCGCGCGCCGACGGCCCGATCCTGATCACCGCCAGCGCCAACCGGCCGCCGCCGGTGCTGTGGTGGCTGCGTGAGCGGATGGACATCCAGCTCGTGCGGATCGGGTCAGCAGGTGCCAAGGCGATGGCGGTGGTGCGCGGCGACGTCGACGCATACCTGCATGCCGGCGGGCAATGGGAGTGGGATTCGGCGGCCCCGGCCGGCGTGGTGCAGGCGGCGGGGCTGCACGCGTCCCGGCTGGACGGCTCCGAACTGATCTACAACCGGCGCGATCCCTATCTGCCCGACCTGCTCATGTGTCGGCCGGAACTGAGCGAACCACTGCTCGACGAGATCCTGTCGGCATACCGGGCCCGGGAATGAATCAGGCGCTCGCGTCGTCGATGACGTCGATGCATAAAGTCGAGGCTATGAACTCGTGGCCGGCACCTGACGTTCCGGCGCTGCCGGGCCGCGGTCCGCAGCTGCGGCTCTACGACAGTGCCGACCGGCAGGTGCGTCCGGTCGGCGCGGGCGAGACGGCCACGATGTACGTCTGCGGCATCACCCCGTACG
Source organism: Mycobacterium sp. E740 (assembly GCF_001672895.1). Lineage (GTDB taxonomy): Bacteria > Actinomycetota > Actinomycetes > Mycobacteriales > Mycobacteriaceae > Mycobacterium. The sequence continues at coordinate 26,963 of NZ_LZKP01000087.1, read as the reverse complement.
ACGCGACGCATCTGGGTCACGCGGCCACCTACCTCGCGTTCGACCTCGTGCACCGCATCTGGCTGGACGCCGGACACCGCGTGCATTACGTGCAGAACATCACCGACGTCGACGACCCGCTGTTCGAGCGCGCGCAGCGCGACGGTGTCGACTGGCGCGAGCTCGCCGACCGGGAGACCGACCTGTTCCGCGAGGACATGACGGCGCTGCGGGTGCTGCCGCCGCACGACTACGTCGCGGCCACCGACGCGATCGCCGAGGTCATCGAGGTCGTGGAGAAGCTGCTGGCGTCGGGCGCGGCGTACGTGGTCGAGGATGCCGACCATCCCGACGTCTACTTCCGCGCCGACGCCACGGCGCACTTCGGATACGAGTCCGGCTACGACCGGGACACCATGCGGCGGTTGTTCGCCGAGCGCGGCGGTGACCCGGATCGCCCCGGCAAGGGTGACGAACTCGATGCGTTGCTGTGGCGGGCGCAACGGCCGGGGGAACCGAGTTGGCCGTCGCCGTTCGGGCCCGGCCGCCCAGGGTGGCACGTCGAATGCGCCGCGATCGCGCTGAGCCGCATCGGCACCGACCTCGACATCCAGGGCGGCGGCAGCGACCTCATCTTCCCGCACCACGAGTTCTCGGCTGCGCACGCCGAATGCGTAACTGGGGAGCGGAGATTCGCGCGGCACTACGTGCACGCGGGAATGATCGGCTGGGACGGCCACAAGATGAGCAAGAGCCGGGGCAACCTGGTGCTGGTGTCCCGGCTGCGCGCCGACGGCGTCGATCCTTCCGCGATCCGACTCGGGCTGTTCGCTGGGCACTACCGCTCCGACAGGTACTGGAGCGACGCGGTTCTCGCGCAGGCCGTCGAGCGGCTGGACCGCTGGCGCGCCGCGGTCAAGCTGGCTGCCGCACCCGACGCGACCGATGTGGTCGGGCGGGTGCGCCGTTATCTGGCCGACGATCTCGATACACCCAAAGCTCTTGCCGCACTAGATGGTTGGACCACCGACGCGTTGAGCTACGGCGGCCACGACGCCGAGGCGGGCCGGGTGGTGGCGGCCGCCGTCGACGCATTGCTGGGCATCCGACTGTAGAGCTGCCAAGACCTCACCCGTCACCGCCCGGGCCGGGGTACTTTGACCGCCATGGGTTCTGTGAAGGGTAAAGTCGCGCTGATCACCGGTGGTGCCAACGGCATCGGCGAAGAAGTGGCGCGCCGCCTGCATGACAAGGGCGCCAAGCTGGTGCTGACCGACGTCGACGGGGATCGGCTCGCGCAGGTCGCCGCCCGGCTCGGTAGCGAAAGTGTGGTGACAGTCGTCGCCGACGTGCGCGACCTGGCCGCGATGGAGTCAGCCGTCGCCAAAGGCGTCGAGCGCTTCGGCGGCATCGACATCGTGATGGCCAACGCGGGAATCGCGACGTACGGTTCGGTGCTGGGGGTCGACCCGCAGGCGTTCCAGACGCTCATCGACGTCAACGTCGTCGGCGTGTTCCACACAGTGCGGGCCGCGTTGCCGTCGGTGATCGAGCGGCGCGGATACGTGCTGATCGTGTCGTCGGCGGCGGCCTACGCGGCCTCTGCCGGCATGGCGCCGTACGACGCTTCCAAGGCGGCTGTCGAGCATTTCGCCAGCGCCCTGCGGCTGGAGGTCGCTCATCGCGGCGTGGACGTCGGGTCGGCGCACATGTTGTGGATCGACACCCCGCTGGTGCAGGAGAGCAAGTCGGACCTGTCGAGCGCCCGCGAGATGCTCGAGTCGCTGCCGGGCCCGCTCGGCAAGACCACCTCGGTGCAGAAGTGCGGCGAACTGTTCGTCAAGGGGATCGAGGACCGCAGGCGACGGATCAACTGTCCGCGCTTTGTCGGCCTGCTGCGCCTCCTCAAGCCGCTGCTGAATTCGCGGGTGGGGGAGCGCACGACGCTCAAGGCGGTACCCGAACTGCTGCCGAGGATGGATGCGGAGGTCGCCGCACTCGGCCGGTCGCTCAGCGCGCGTACCGAAGCACTGGAAAAGCGCTGAGTCAGCCGCGGAAGCCCGGACCCCGACGGCGCAGGTAGCGCTCGAACTCGGCGGCCAGCGCGTCCCCGTCGATCTTGCCGAGCGCCTCGGTCATGTCGACCTCCGCATCGCCGCGTTCCTCCAGCGAATGGACGTACTCGGCGATCTCGTCGTCCTCGGCCGTCATCTCCGAGACCGCCTGCTCCCACTCCTCGGCTGCGGTCGGCAGGTCGGCAAGCGGCACCTCGATGTCCAGCACGTCCTCGACGCGGCGCAGCAGCGCGACCGTCGCCTTCGGGTTCGGCGGCTGCGAGACGTAATGCGGAACCGCAGCCCAGAAGGTCACCGCCGGAATTCCCGCCTGCACGCAGGCATCCTGGAACACGCCGGCGATTCCCGTCGGGCCTTCGTATCGAGTCTCTTCCAGCCCGAACACCCTCGCCGAGTCCGGCGAGTAGGCCGCCCCGGACACCGGTACCGGACGCGTGTGCGGCGTGTCGGCCAGCAGGGCGCCGAGGATGACGACGGTCTGCACGTTGAGCTTGTCGGCGATCGCCAGCAACTCCGAGCAGAAGGTGCGCCAGCGCATGTTCGGCTCGACGCCGTGCATCAGCACGATGTCGCGGTCCGACCCGGGCGGCCGACAGTGCGAAATCCGCATCGACGGCCAAACCAGCTCCCGCGTCACCCCGTCGACCTGCCGGATCACGGGCCGATTCACCTGATAGTCGTAGTACGCCTCGTCGTCGATCTCGACGATGGTCTCGCCCTCCCAGATGGCGTCCAGGTGCTCCAGCGCGTCGCTGGCGGCGTCACCGGCGTCGTTCCAGCCCTCGAAAGCTGCCACGACGATGGTGTCGTTGAGTTCGGGCAGGTCGGGCGGTTTGAACCCGCTCGCATCCGACAAGGTCACAACGCCAGCGTAAGCCCTACGCGGTGGGTAGGAGCGCCATCGCCACACGGGGTGATTTGATCCGGCGACTACCCTGTATTCGTGGCTGATGTGCTCGAGATCCTCGACGAGACGCAGCTCCATGTGATCGCAACGGAACGTGTTCTGCTGCACTCTGCTTGACCCATGTGTGCACGACACTGCCGACAAGGTCGAGGTCGATCGCGGCGACGGGTCGGCGTCTCAGACTTCGATCGGGTGACGACGTAGACTTTCTGAGGTCGAGAGGCGTTGCAACGGCTACTCGGGGGGTCAGTCCCTGCGGTATCCGCCACGCTCGGCAGAGTCAAGGACGCCTTCCGCTACGGAAGGAGTGCACGTGAACGCCTCTGAGTCGAACATCCGCCCCGACTCCACGGCCGAGCTGACGGCTGCTCTGCGCGAGCGGATCATGGTGATCGACGGCGCGATGGGCACGGCGATCCAGCGCGACCGACCCGACGAGGCCGGCTACCGCGGCGAGCGGTTCTCCGACTGGCCGAGCGACCTTCAGGGCAACAACGACCTGCTCACCTTGACGCAGCCCCAGATCATCGAGGCGATCCACCGCGAGTACCTCGAGGCCGGCGCCGACATCATCGAGACCAACACGTTCAACGCGAACGCGATCTCGCTTTCGGACTACGGCATGGCAGAGCTCAGCTACGAGCTCAACTACGCAGGCGCCGCCCTTGCGCGGGCGGCCTGCGACGACGTCAGCACCCCGGAGAAGCCCCGCTACGTCGCCGGCGCGCTGGGGCCGACGACGCGCACAGCGTCGATCTCGCCGGACGTCAACGACCCGGGGGCCCGCAACGTCTCCTACGACCAGTTGGTCGCCGCCTACCTCGAATCCGCCAACGGCCTGGTCGACGGCGGCGCCGACATCCTCATCGTCGAGACGATCTTCGACACGCTGAACGCCAAGGCCGCCGTGTTCGCCCTCGAGACGCTGTTCGAGGACCGCGGACGTCGCTGGCCGGTGATCATCTCGGGCACCATCACCGATGCTTCGGGGCGGACGCTGTCCGGTCAGGTCACCGAAGCGTTCTGGAACTCGATCAGGCACGCCAAGCCGCTCGCGGTCGGCCTCAACTGTGCGCTGGGCGCACCGGAGATGCGGCCCTACATCGCCGAGATGTCGCGGATCGCCGACACCTTCGTGTCCTGTTATCCGAATGCCGGTCTGCCCAACGCGTTCGCCGAGTACGACGAGACCCCCGAGCGTCAGGCCGGCTACGTCGCCGACTTCGCCGAGGCGGGTTTCGTCAACCTCGTCGGCGGGTGCTGCGGAACGACGCCGGCGCACATCGCCGAGATCGCCAAGGCCGTCGAGGGCAAGCCGCCGCGTCAGGTGCCCGAGATCCCGGTGGCCACTCGGCTGGCGGGTCTGGAGCCGCTCAACATCGATGACAACTCGCTGTTCGTGAACATCGGTGAGCGCACCAACATCACCGGTTCGGCCCGGTTCCGCAACCTGATCAAGGCCGAGGACTACGACACCGCGCTGTCGGTGGCCCTGCAGCAGGTCGAGGTCGGTGCGCAGGTCATCGACATCAACATGGACGAGGGCATGATCGACGGCGTCGCCGCGATGGACCGCTTCACCAAGTTGATCGCCGCAGAGCCGGATATCAGCCGCGTCCCGGTGATGATCGACTCCTCCAAGTGGGAGGTCATCGAGGCGGGCCTGAAGAACGTGCAGGGCAAGCCGATCGTCAACTCGATCTCCATGAAGGAGGGCGAGGAGAAGTTCATCCGCGAGGCCCAGTTGTGCCGTAAGTACGGCGCCGCCGTCGTCGTGATGGCGTTCGACGAGCAGGGTCAGGCAGACAACCTGGAGCGCCGCAAAGAGATCTGCGGGCGCGCCTACCGGATCCTGACCGAGAAGGTCGGCTTCCCGCCCGAGGACATCATCTTCGACCCGAACTGCTTCGCGCTGGCGACCGGCATCGAGGAGCACGCGACGTACGGGATCGACTTCATCGAGGCCTGCGCCTGGATCAAGGAGAACCTTCCGGGCGTGCACCTGTCCGGCGGTATCTCGAACGTGTCGTTCTCGTTCCGCGGCAACAACCCGGTCCGCGAGGCGATCCACGCGGTGTTCTTGTTCCACGCCATCAAAGCCGGCCTCGACATGGGCATCGTCAACGCCGGTGCCCTGGTGCCCTACGACTCGATCGACCCCGAACTGCGGGACCGCATCGAGGACGTCGTGCTGAACCGCCGCGAGGATGCGGCCGAGCGGCTGCTGGAGATCGCCGAGCGCTTCAACAAGTCGGACAAGGGCGAGGACCCGCAGGCTGCCGAGTGGCGCTCGCTGTCGGTCCGGGAGCGGATCACCCACGCCCTGGTCAAGGGCATCGACGCCCATGTCGAGGAGGACACCGAGGAGTTGCGGGCCGAGATCGCCGCTGCGGGCGGCCGCCCGATCGAGGTGATCGAGGGTCCGTTGATGGACGGGATGAACGTCGTCGGGGACCTCTTCGGCTCGGGCAAGATGTTCCTGCCCCAGGTGGTGAAGTCGGCCCGCGTGATGAAGAAGGCCGTGGCCTACCTGCTGCCATACATCGAGGCCGAGAAGCAGCCCGGCGACTCCAAGGACACCAACGGCACGATCGTGATGGCGACGGTCAAGGGCGACGTCCACGACATCGGCAAGAACATCGTCGGAGTTGTCCTGCAGTGCAACAACTTCGAGGTGATCGACCTCGGCGTGATGGTGCCTGCCCAGAAGATCCTGGACGCGGCCAAGGAACACAACGCCGACATCATCGGCCTGTCGGGGCTGATCACCCCGTCGCTGGACGAGATGTCCAACTTCGCCGTGGAAATGGAGCGGGAAGGGCTGGAGATCCCGCTGCTGATCGGTGGCGCCACCACGTCGCGCGCCCACACGGCGGTGAAGATATCGCCGCGTCGCAGCGGTCCGGTGGTCTGGGTCAAGGACGCGTCGCGCTCGGTGCCGGTCGCCGCCGCTCTGCTCGACGACAAGCAGCGGCCGGCGCTGCTGGAGGCGACCGAGAAGGACTACGCGGCCCTTCGGGAACGGCACGCCCAGAAGAACGAGCGGCCGATGCTGACCCTGGAAAAGGCCCGTGCGAACCGTACGCCGATCGGGTGGGACGGCTACACGCCGCCCATTCCCGCACAGGGTCTCGGCGTGCGAGAGTTCGAGAACTACGACCTGGCCGAGTTGCGCGAATTCATCGACTGGCAGCCGTTCTTCAATGCCTGGGAGATGAAGGGCCGCTTCCCCGACATCCTCAACAACCCCGCCACGGGCGAGACCGCACGCAAGCTGTACGACGACGCCCAGGAGATGCTCGACACCCTGATCAAGGAGAAGTGGCTGACCGCCAACGGGGTGATCGGGTTCTTTCCGGCCAACGCCGTCGGTGACGACATCGAGGTCTACACCGACGAGACCCGCACGCAGGTGCTGACCACGCTGCACAACCTGCGGCAGCAAGGTGAGCACCGCGAGGGCATCCCGAACCGGTCGCTGGGCGACTTCATCGCCCCCAGAGAAACGGGTCTGGCGGACTACGTCGGTGCCTTCGCCGTCACCGCGGGACTCGGCGGCCAGGACAAGATCATGGAGTTCAAGGCGGCCCTCGACGACTACAGCGCGATCCTGCTCGAGTCGCTCGCCGACCGGCTGGCAGAGGCATTCGCCGAACGGCTGCACCAACGGGTCCGCACGGAGTTCTGGGGATACCAGCCCGAAGAGCAGTTGGACAACGAGGCGCTCATCGCCGAGAAGTACGTCGGCATCCGCCCGGCACCCGGCTACCCGGCCTGCCCGGAACACACCGAGAAGGCGACGCTCTGGGAGTTGATGGACGTTCAAGAGCGCACCGGTATCGAGCTGACCGAGTCGATGGCGATGTGGCCCGGCGCCGCCGTCAGCGGCTGGTACTTCTCGCACCCGCAGTCGCAGTACTTCGTGGTCGGCCGAGTGGCCCAGGATCAAGTGGCCGACTACGCGAAACGCAAGGGCTGGACCCTGAAGGAAGCCGAGCGTTGGCTGTCCTCAAACCTCAGTTACAACCCGGAGGACTGAATGGGGGAGGTGCTGTGCGCCGTCCTCTTCGACATGGACGGCACCCTCGTCGATTCCGAAAAGCTCTGGGACATCTCGTTGGCGGCGCTCTACACCGAACTCGGCGGTGTCCTGACGCCGCAGGTCCGCGCGTCGCTGATCGGCAGTTCGGCGGAGAACACGATGGCGACGGTGTATGCCGACCTGGGTCTCGACCCCGATCCAGCAGCGATGGCGGAGTCCAATCGCTGGCTGCACGACTACACCGCCGAGCTGTTCGACGGCGGCCTGCCGTGGTGCGACGGCGCCCGGGAGTTGTTGGAAGTCCTTGTGGCCGAAGGGACTCCGATCGCGTTGGTGACGAACACCCAGCGTGCGCTGACCGATCGGGCGCTCAACAGCATTGGGCGCCGGTATTTTTCGGTGACGGTCTGCGGTGACGAAGTGCCGCACGGGAAACCGGCACCCGACGTCTACGAGCGTGCGGCGGCGTTGCTGAAGGTGCGGCCGAACGCGTGCCTGGCGATCGAGGATTCGGTGACCGGCGCGGCGGCCGCCGAGAGCGCCGGATGCCCGGTGCTGGTGGTGCCCAACGACGTAGCGGTACCGGGCGGCCCGCGTCGTCATCACGTTTCCTCGCTGGCCGGCCTCGGTATCGACGAGCTGCGCAGCGTTCACCGCGAACTGACCGCACGCCGGGAAGAACGCACCGCCTGACAGCGCGTCTGTGATTGAATGTGACCTCCATCGCGCAATGCTGCGGAAGGGTGTCGCATGGCTCACGGACCCATCGGTGATCCCTCGTCAGGTTTGGAATACGAAGAATCCGAACACAGCGGTCGTGTCGTCCGGATCGCGGCTGTGGCAGCTCTCGGCGGCCTGCTTTTCGGCTACGACAGCGCGGTGATCAACGGCGCGGTCTCAGCGGTGGAGGACCACTTCGAGATCAGCAAGACCGTGACCGGAATCGCTGTCGCTTCGGCGCTGATCGGCGCGGCGCTCGGCGCGGTCGTCGCGGGCCGGCTGGCCGACAAGATCGGCCGGCTGTCGGTGATGAAGATCGCCGCGCTGCTTTTCCTCATCAGCGCATTCGGCACCGGCCTGGCGGTCAACATCTGGATGTTCGGGTTGTTCCGTGTCGTCGGCGGCATCGGCGTCGGCGTCGCATCGGTGATCGCGCCGGCCTACATCGCGGAGACGTCGCCACCCCGGATCCGGGGCAGGCTGGGCTCATTGCAACAGCTCGCCATCGTCTCGGGCATTTTCGTGGCGTTGGCGATCGACGCGCTGCTCGCCCATCTGGCGGGCGGATCGCGCGAGCAGCTGTGGCTGGGCATGCAGGCCTGGCGCTGGATGTTCCTCGTGATGGCGGTGCCCGCGGTCGTCTACGGCGCGCTGGCGTACACCATCCCGGAGTCTCCCCGTTATCTCGTTGCCACGTACCGGATTCCGGAGGCACGTCGGGTGCTCAGCAGGCTGCTGGGGGAGAAGAACCTCGAGTTGACGATCACCCGCATCAAGGAATCGCTCAAGTCCGAGAAGCCGCCGTCATGGCGCGATCTGCGCAAGCCGAGCGGCGGTCTGTACGGCATCGTCTGGGTCGGCGTGCTGCTGTCGATGTTCCAGCAGTTCGTCGGCATCAACGTGATCTTCTACTACTCCAACGTGCTCTGGGAGGCAGTCGGTTTCGGGGAGAGCCAGGCGTTCCTCATCACCGTGATCACCTCCGTGACCAACATCGTCACCACGCTCATCGCGATCGCTCTGATCGACAGGATCGGCCGAAAGCCGCTGCTGCTGATCGGGTCGACGGGCATGGCGGTCACGCTGGGCACGATGGCAATCGTCTTCGGCACCGCGCCGGTGGTCGACGGCCAGCCACATCTCACCGGCGCGGCGGGGCCCATCGCGCTGGTGGCCGCGAACCTGTTCGTGGTGTCGTTCGGCATGTCGTGGGGACCGGTGGTGTGGGTGCTGCTCGGCGAGATGTTCCCCAACCGCATCCGCGGCGCCGCGCTCGGCCTGGCGGCGGCCGCGCAGTGGCTGGCCAACTGCGCGATCACCGCGTCGTTCCCCGCGCTGGGTGACTTCTCGCTGGGCATCGCCTACGGGTTCTACGCCATCTGCGCGGTGTTGTCGTTCCTGTTCGTGTGGCGGTTCGTCGCCGAGACCAAAGGCAAACACCTCGAGGACATGGGCGCCGAGGCCGCGCGCTCGGGGGAGATCGTCTGAACGCCGCCGACGAGACCGTCGACGTCCTCGTCGCCGGCTCCGCAGGAGCTCTTGCGGGAGCGTATACCGCTGCCCGCGAAGGGCTTTCGGTGGCGATCGTGGAGGCCACCGATAAGTTCGGCGGCACCTTCGCCTACTCCGGGGGCGGGGGGATGTGGTATCCGTGCAACCCGGTGCTCGTGCGCGCCGGATGCGACGACACCATCGACGCCGCGCTGCGCTACTACCGCGAGGTCGTCGGCGACCGTACTCCCGCGGCGCTGCAGGAAACCTATGTCCGCGGCGGCGCCGACCTGATCGAATACCTCGAACGCGACGAGCATTTCGCGTTCAAGATCCTCCCTTGGCCCGACTACTACAGTTCGCTTCCCGGAGCGCGCAACGACGGCATGCGCCACATCGTCTCGAAGGCGGTACCCGACGATCGGCTCGGCCGATTCACCGGGCTGGTCCGCGGACCGCTGGACCACGAGCGGCTCGGCGCACCGCAACCTGACCTGCTGACCGGTGGGCGGGCACTGGTCGGACGGTTCCTCTGGGCCATGTCGGACAACTCCGCCGTGACGGCCCATCTGTCCACCAGCCTGGTGGAGCTGATCGTCGACGGCGGCCGCGTCGTCGGCGCCGTCGTCGAGCACGAAGGCCGGCGGCGCACGATCCTGGCGCGGCGGGGCGTTCTGCTGGCCACCGGTGGATTCGAGCAGAACGCCGGCATGCGCGCCGAATACGGTGTGCCAGGCAGCGCCCGCGACACGATGGGCGCGCCCGCCAACTCCGGGCTGGCGCATCGCGCGGCGATCGCGGCGGGCGCCAGCGTCGACCTGATGGACCAGGCTTGGTGGGCGCCGGGCCTGATCCACCCAGACGGTCGGGCGGCATTCGCGCTGTGCTTCACCGGCGGAATTTTCGTCGACCGGTCCGGTCGCCGCTTCGTCAACGAGTCGGCGCCCTACGACCGTCTCGGCCGCGCGATCCTGCAGGCGATGCGCGACGGCGCCGTGGGGTCGTCGTACTGGATGGTCTACGACAGCCGCACCGGCGAGCAGCCACCGGTGATGGCCACCAACGTGTCGTTCTCGCCGACCGAGGACTACCGGTCGCGAGGGCTCTGGGTGCAGGCCGACACGCTGGCGGCACTCGCCGACGAGATCGGCGTCCCCGCCGACCATCTCGAGGAGACCGTGCGACGGTTCAACGAACTCGCCATGCGCGACGCCGACGAAGACTTCGGCCGGGGCCGCGAATCGTTCGACCGGGCGTTCACCGGAGGGGCGTCGCCGCTGGTGCCGATCGAGGTGCCGCCCTACCGCGCCGCGGCATTCGGAGTCTCGGACCTGGGCACCAAAGGCGGATTGCGGACCGACGTCGACGGCCGTGTCCTCGACGCCTCGGACCGGCCCATCCCCGGTCTGTACGCCGCGGGCAACACGATGGCCGCCGTCTCCGGCGAGACCTATCCCGGCGGCGGCAACCCGATCGGTGCGTCGCTGTTGTTCAGCCACCGAGCGGCTCTGCACATGGCCGGCATCGACAAACCCGCGTGACCCGGCGAGTCCGAACGTGACACAATCGCGTGCCGTGAAGACCTTCGACGCCCTGTTCGCGGAGCTCAGCGAGCGCGCCCGCACTCGTCCCGCCGGCAGCGGCACCGTCGCCGCGCTGGACGGTGGCGTACACGGGCTCGGTAAGAAGATCCTCGAGGAAGCCGGTGAAGTGTGGCTGGCCGCCGAGCACGAAAGCGACGACGCGCTGGCCGAGGAGATCAGCCAGCTGCTGTACTGGACCCAGGTCATGATGATTTCGCGCGGTCTCACCCTCGACGACGTGTACAACAAACTGTGATGACTGCTCTTCGCGTCGCCGTCCCGAACAAGGGCACGCTGTCGGAACCCGCCAGCGAGATCCTCTCCGAAGCGGGATACCGGCGCCGCACCGACCCGAAGGACCTGACGGTCGTCGATCCGGCCAACAACGTGGAGTTCTTCTTTCTGCGTCCCAAAGACATTGCGATCTATGTCGGTTCCGGACAGCTGGATTTCGGCATCACCGGACGCGATCTCGCCGCGGAATCAGATGCGCCCGTGCGAGAACGGCTGGCACTCGGCTTCGGCTCGTCGACATTCCGGTACGCGGCGCCGGCCGGGCGTCAGTGGCGCGTGCAGGACCTCGCGGGCAAACGCATCGCCACCGCGTTCCCGAACCTGGTCCGAAAAGACTTGGCAGCGAACGGCATTGAGGCGACGGTGATCCGGCTCGACGGCGCGGTCGAGATCTCCGTGCAACTCGGCGTCGCCGACGCGATCGCCGACGTGGTCGGCTCCGGGCGCACGCTCGGGCTGCACAACCTGGTCGCGTTCGGCGATTCGCTGTGTGACTCGGAGGCCGTGTTGATCGAGCGGGACGGCGCTCCGGACAGTGCTCCCAACAGTGCCACCGGCGCCCAGCTGGTGGCACGCGTCCAAGGCGTCGTGTTCGGCCAGCAATACCTGATGCTCGATTACGACTGTCCGCGCAGCGTGCTCGACGACGCGACTGCGGTCACCCCTGGACTGGAGTCGCCGACGATCGCTCCGCTCGCCGACCCGGCGTGGGTCGCCGTGCGTGCGCTGGTGCCCCGGCGCGACGTCAACGGGATCATGGACCGCCTCGCCGCGATCGGAGCGAAAGCGATTCTGGCCTCCGACATCCGGTTCTGTCGCTTCTGATCAACCTGAAGCGGCCTCGCGGGCGTGTTAGCGTCCGGGCATGACGCTGACGTTGCTGCTCCTGCTCGCCCTGCTGATCGGTGTGATCGCGGGTCTGCGCGCGCTGACCGCGCCGGCCATCGTCGCCTGGGGCGCCGCGCTGGGGTGGATCGACGTCGACAACAAATGGTCGGAGTGGATGGCGCACCCGATCACCGTCACGGTGCTGACGATCTTTCTGCTCATCGAACTCGTCACCGATCAGCTGCCCAAGACCCCGAGCCGCAAGACCGCGCCGCAGTTCGTCACCCGGCTCGTCATGGGAGCGTTCGCCGGTGCCGTAATCGGCAGTTCGCACTTCCACACATTCAGCGCGCTGGGCGCAGGCATGATCGGCGCGGTGCTCGGCACACTTGCGGGCGCGGCGGCACGTCAGCGGTTCGCCGACGCGCGGGGCGGCCAGGACCGCCCGGGCGCGATCCTCGAAGACGTCATAGCGGTCGGCGGCGGGTTCCTCGTCGCGTTCCTGGTCAGCCTGGTGTGAACGGTATGCGGTGACAGAGCGATTCGACGCGATCATCGTCGGCGCCGGTCAAGCCGGGCCGCCGCTGGCCGGCCGGCTCACCGAGGCCGGACACCAGGTCGCGGTGATCGAGCGAAAACTCGTCGGCGGCACCTGCGTGAACTCCGGTTGTATACCGACCAAGACGCTGGTGGCCAGCGCGCATGCCGCTCACCTCGCGCGCCGCGGTGACGAATACGGTGTGCGCACAGGCGAAGTCAGCGTCGACATGGCGAAAGTCAAGGCGCGCAAGGACAAGATCGTGATCGGCGATCGCGACGGTGTCGAGTCCTGGCTGGACGGCATGGACGGCTGCACGTTGATCCGGGGCCACGCGCGTTTCGTCGATCCGCACACCATCTGTGTCGGAGACCGCGTACTGAGCGCCGACCGGATCTTCCTCAACGTCGGGGGTCGCGCCGTCGTTCCGGATATGCCCGGCTTGGCGGACGTCGACTACCTGACCAACGTCGGGATCCTCGAACTCGACACGGTCCCCGAGCATCTCGTGATCATCGGGGGAAGTTACATCGCCCTGGAGTTCGCGCAGATGTACCGGCGCTTCGGGGCGCGGGTCACCGTGCTCGAGCGAGGGCCGCGGCTGACCTCGCGTGAGGACGAGGACGTCTCCGCGGCGATCAAGGACATCCTGGAGGGCGAGGGCATCGATGTCGTCCTCGGCGCCGACGACATCCGATTCGCCAAGACCGACAACGGTTTCGAGGTGCGTGCCACGCAGAGCGCCGCGCCAATCGCCGGGAGCCACCTGCTCGTCGCGGTCGGGCGTATCCCGAACACCGACGATCTGGAACTCGACAAAGCCGGAGTCGAGACCGACGCCCGTGGTTACATCGTCGTCGACGACCAGTTACGCACGAACGTCGAGCACATCTGGGCGATGGGCGACTGCAACGGCAAGGGCGCGTTCACCCACACGTCGTACAACGACTTCGAGATCGTCGCGGCCAACCTCCTCGACAACGATCCCCGCCGCGTCAGTGACCGGATCACCACCTATGCGCTCTACATCGACCCGCCGCTCGGTCGCGCGGGGATGACCGTGGCCGAGGTGCGCAAGTCGGGGCGCAGAGCGTTGGTCGGCAAGCGACCGATGACGAAAGTCGGGCGCGCAGTGGAGAAAGGGGAGACAAAGGGCTTCATGCAGGTCGTCGTCGACGCGGAGACGGAGCAGATCCTCGGCGCGGCGATCCTCGGCGTGGGCGGCGACGAGGTGGTGCACGCCATCCTCGACATCATGACCGCCAAGAAGCCCTACACCGCGATCTCCCGCACGATGCACATCCACCCGACGGTCAGTGAGCTGGTGCCGACCCTGCTGCAGGAGATGACGCCGCTGCGGTGACCGACCGGCCGACGGTGAACTGGCGCGTCACCAGCGCGACCCGGTGGCCCAGATGACGACACGTCTGGGCATCGGAGGGGTGAACCCGATCGGAGTCCGCGTCCACATCGGTCTGCGCGCCGGAGCCCAGCCAGAAGCCGAGTCGGTTGAGGTCGTCCTCGCTCGCCTGCGAGTGGTTCCACCCTGGCGGCAGGCCGAGATTGACCCAGTGCATGTGGTGCTGGGCGGCGAACACGGCCAGCGAGACGAGGGTGTTCACCTTGTCGCCGCTCTTGGCTCCGGAATTGGTGAACCCGGCGGCGACCTTGTCGCGCCACGCGCCGGTCGCGCAGCGCCGACCCGTCGACTCGGCGAAGCCCTGGAAACCCGAGGACACGTTGCCCATGTAGGTCGCCGTGCCGAAGATGATGCCGTCGGCTGCGTCGAGCGCGTCCCAGTCCGCGTCGGTCATCCGGTCGACCGCGACCACTGAGACGACCGCACCCGCCTCGCGCGCCCCCGCGGCCACCGCGTCGGCGAGCGTCGCGGTGTGCCCGAACCCGGACTGGTATGCAACGGCCACTGTGGGCGCGGCGATATCAGATCCGTTGTGTATCACGTCAGTTCACCTCCGAACGGGCCTCGTCGATCTCTGTGCGTCTGCGGAGCCAGTCCGGCGGCGGCTCACCTTCCAGATAGGCCCGCAGCCGGTCGAGGTAGGCGTGCGTACCGCCGAGGAAGCCGCCCGCGGTGCGCACGCCGAGCCCGCGATGCGTGAACTTCAACAGCGTGCCGGCGCCGTCGGCGGTGAGTTCATAGCGCACGATGCTGTCCTCGATGATGGCCTGTCGCCATTCGTGTTCGAACACGTGCGGCGGATCCCAGACCAGGATGCGCCCGGTCATCCGCATCTTGTCGGGCGGCAGCGGCGGACCGGTGGGCACCATTTCGATCGATCCGCCCAGGTGTGGCTCGATCGTCGTCTGACCGAACCACTGCGCCCGTTCGCCGGGGTCGGTGATCGCCGACCACACCGTCTCGATCGGAAACGGCAGGTGCCGTTCGAAATTCAGCACCGCCCTGTCGCCTTCGACAGTGAGTCGGCCTTGACCGTCGTTCATCGTGACTCCTCGTGCTTGGCCTGCAGGTGGCGTTCCAGTGCGTCGAGATGATCGGTCCACATCCGCCGGTAACGCTCGATCCACTCGTCGATCACCACGAGGCCGTCGGCGCGTAACGCGTAGATACGACGCTGTGCGTCGGGCCGGACTTCCACGAGGCCAACCTCGCGCAGTATTCGCAGATGTCGCGACACGGTCGGCTGGGTCAGGTCCGGAAGGCTTGCGACCAGTTCACCCGCGGTGCGTTCGCCATCGATCAGCTCATCGAGCAGTGCGCGGCGGCTCGGCTCGGCGACGGCTTCGAAGACGTCCATGCCCGCAGTATTGCACTGCATCTATATAGATGCAAGTAGATATAAGCTACTTCTGGGCGACGCTTACGGGCGGCGCTGCACCAGCAACGTCTGCGCCGAGGTGCCGATGAAACCCTGCCGATCGAAGAGCTCCGCGGTCGTCAGCCCTATCCCGTCCGGTCCGATCGACCCCCGCGCGCGCACTGCGAAGTCGTTGCCCGTGGGCAGCCGGTGCAGGTGGACGGCGGTGTCGGTGTTCATGAACACGAACCGGGACGGGTCGAGCGCGGCACCGGCGCCGTTCGCGCTGTCGACCACCATCGCCAGCCGCTGCAGCGCCGTCGTCGGCTCCGAATCGACAAGCGGCACAAGGGGACTCATCCACGCCACGTTGCCGGATTCGCCGGTGTCGGGCTGGCGGCGCCAACTCACCGTCTCCAGATAGCCTTTCGCGCCCTCCCAGTCGTGCGGTACCGCCACCGATTCGCCCTCGACCAGCGGGGGATAGCGGTCGGTCACCGCATCGGCGGTGTCGCTGGTTGCCAGCAGCCAGGCCGTCACGCGTGCGACCGGCCGCCGGCCACCGTCCGGCCTTTCCGCCGACATCTCGGCGACGAGCAGCGAGATGCGCGCGCCCGGGCGGTCCACCCAGGCCCGGACCCACAACCGGGCGACCGGGATGGCGCCGAGGATGTCGAGGGTCAACCGCCCGATGCGCAGGCCCGAATCCCCGGCGAGTTGCTCGATCTGTTTCGTCATCAGGGCCAATGGCGGTGAGCCGTGCTGGATTTGGGGATCCCAGTTGCTTCGCGTGCCGTCGGTGGAGTCGAAGACCTCGAAGTCGCCTTCGGAGCCGGCGCGCCGGTACAGGCAGTCGATCATGCTGCCGGTTCCGCCCGCAGCACCGGTTCCTCGACCGCGTCGGATCCTTCGTCGGGCAACTCGGGCCAGCCCGGATAGGGCGGCGGGGTGCCGCCGAACACCGGACAGTGCACCCGATGGGCACACCAGTCGCACAGCGCCGACCGACGCGGACGGAAATCCCCTGTGGCGCCGGCGTTCCGGATGGCTCGCCAGATCGCCATCAGCGTCTTCTCGAACCGCAGCAACTCGTCGTGGTCCGGGGCGTAGTCGAGTATCTGGCCGTCGGCCAGATACAGCAGCCGCAGCCGCGTCGGCAGGATCCCGCGCGAGCGCAGCAGTGCCACGGCGTAGAACTTCATCTGGAACATCGCCTTGAATTCGGCCAGCGCGCGGGCCTCCGGCGGCGCCTTGCCGGTCTTGTAGTCGACCACCCGCAGTTCACCCGAGGAAGCGACGTCGATGCGATCGACGAACCCGCGCAGCAGTGTGCCGTCCTCGAGTTCGACCTCGACGCGCTGTTCGCAGCTCTGCGGATCGAAGCGGGTGGGATCCTCCAGTCGGTAGTAGCCGGACAGCAGGTCACGCGCCTCCGCCAGCAGCGCCGTGCGCACCTCGGGCTCGAACTCGTCGGCGAGCGCAGGCTGCTCGGCGACCACCCGGTCCCACGCCGGGCCGACGAGCGTCAGCGCGGTTTCGCGGCCGCGCTCGCCGGCGGGCAGGCCGTAGAGCTGTTCCAGCGCGGCGTGTACCACCGAACCGCGGACCTGCGCGGCCGACGAGGGCTCGGGTAACCGGTCGATCGCGCGGAAGCGGTAGAGCAGCGGGCACTGCTTGAAATCGGCGGCCCGCGACGGCGACAGCGCCGGACGCCGCGCCCCCGGCTCACCTCGCCCGTCGCTCCCTCGCGCTCCGCCTTCGGTCATAGGGGCAGCCTAGGCCGGGTGTCTGACAACCCCGGGCAGCCGCGGCGGCGCGTCAGCTGGCAGGCTGAGGGGCTGTGCGAAGAACCGGTCCGTTCGCCGTCGGCGATCGCGTGCAACTCACCGACGCCAAGGGCCGTCACTACACGATGGTGTTGACCCCGGGCGGGGAGTTCCACACCCATCGCGGCATCATCGCGCTCGACACGGTGATCGGACTGCCGGAAGGCAGCGTGGTCAAGTCCACCAGCGGGGACCAGTTCCTGGTGCTGCGGCCGCTGCTCGTCGACTACGTGATGTCGATGCCGCGCGGCGCGCAAGTCGTCTACCCCAAGGACGCCGCGCAGATCGTGCACGAGGGGGACATCTTCCCGGGGGCGCGGGTGCTGGAGGCCGGCGCCGGTTCCGGTGCGCTGACGTGTTCACTGCTGCGCGCGGTCGGGCCGCAGGGCCGGGTGGTCTCCTACGAGGTCCGCGAAGACCACGCTCAGCATGCCGAGCGAAACGTGGCGACGTTCTTCGGTGACCGCCCGGACAACTGGGAGCTGGTCATAGCCGACCTCGCCGACTACTCGGGCCCGGAGGTGGACCGTGTCGTCCTCGACATGCTTGCGCCGTGGGAGGTGTTGGGCACGGTGGCCGACGCGCTGGTCGCCGGCGGTGTGCTGATGATCTACGTCGCGACCGTCACCCAGTTGTCGCGAGCGGTCGAGGCGCTGCGCGAACAGCAATGCTGGACCGAGCCGCGAGCCTGGGAGAGCATGCAGCGCGGCTGGCACGTCGTCGGCCTGGCGGTGCGCCCGCTGCACACGATGCGAGGGCACACCGCATTCCTGATCAGCGTGCGCAAGCTGGCCCCGGGCGCGGTGGCGCCGATGCCGCTGCGCCGCAAACGTCAACTGGGCGGCGGCATTTAGCGCTAACTGGTTGATCCCACGCACCAGGTGAATGCGATCAACCAGTCAAGCCCTTCGCACCCAGTCGTGGCTCGACCGCGCCGCTGCTATCCTTGCCGAGTCCGTGCGACAACTCGAGGAGGTGATACCCGTGAACGATTCGACATGGGTGCTCCTTTCAGGGGACACGGTCGGGCGATAGGTCGTCCGGGAGCGCCGATCACCAGGCATTCCCGAAAGGCACGACCATGCACTTCACTTCTGAACTGCGTCACGCCGGCAGTCTCGTTGAGCGTCACTTCACCCTCGGCGAGATTCCCGGAATTCTCTGGACGCCGGAATCCGCTACCGCCGCACCGGTTCCACTGATCCTGCTGGGCCAGCAAGGCGGGCTGGAGCAGATGTATCCGCGGCTCCTACCGCGCGCAAAAGCTTCAGGCCGAGAAGGATTCGCAACCGCTACCGTCGAACTCCCGGGCAGTGGAGCGCGGCCGAAAATTGCGGAACTCGAACAGGCTCGCAACGACCTCCGTGAGGTCGCGATGGCCGGGGGAATGCCGGACGCCGAGCTGATCGAGCGGCTGATTCTGCCGCTCGTCAACCAAGCGGTTCCGGAATGGCAGGTAACGCTTGACGCGCTGCTCGAACTTCCGGAGCTGCGCGGACCGGTGGGGGTCTCTGGCGGCGTCATCGCGATCGCCGTACGGATGGCGCGAGTCGACAAGCGGATCGAAGCGGCCAACTTGTTCGCCGGCAGCTTCGTCCCCATGGAGATCATCGAAGAGGCCCGCGAGGTCACTATCCCGTTGCACGTCCTGCTTCAGTGGGACGACGCGGGCAACGACCGTCAGATGGCGCTCGACCTGTTCGACGCTTTCGGGTCGGCGGAGAAGACGTTGGCCGCCAACATGGGCGGCCACACCGGTGTCCCGCCCTGGGCAGGAGAGGAAGCGGGCAGGTTCTTCACCAGACACCTCAATCGTTCGGTAGGTGACGCGTCGACCAGCCAAGCCCTCGGAACCTAGTCGTCGGTGCTGCGGCGCAGACCCCGGCGGGCCGAAAGCAGTTCCATCTCCGGACGCGATGCCACGAGCCGCTCGGCGGCGTCGAGAACGTCGACGACGTGTTCGCGGTCAGCGGCAACCAGCGCGATGCCGACATTGGCGCGCCGATGCAGTTCCTGAGCGCCGGTCTCCGCTGCCGACACGGAGAATCGGCGATGCAACTCCGCGATCACCGGGCGGACCGCCGAGCGCTTTTCCTTGAGCGACCGGACATCGCCCAGTAGGAGGTCGAATTCGAGCCAGCCGATCCACATCGGCGGTCAGGGCGTCGGCGTAGGCGTGGGATTCTCGCCGATCTGCAGCAGGGCGTCCGTCGTCGTGCGGGTGAGCTGCCAGTGGTTGTCGGCGAAGCGGAACTCCATCGGGAACGTGAAGTCCCCCGATTCCGGCTTGGCGGTCTTGACGGTGACGGTCGCAAGTACGAGGCCCTTCTTGCTGCCCTGCTGGCCCTCGGCCCAGGTGAGGTCCTTGGCCTCGAAGGCGACCGGAGCGTAGCCCCCGTCGCGCAGGGCGGTCCCGACTTTGTCGATCGCGGCCGCATCGGCGGGCGTGGCGTTCTCGACGAGGTCGAGCTTCTGTCCACCCGGAACGTTCGCATCGGCGAGGCGAGCCAGTACGTCGGTGAGCGCATTGGGTGGCGGCAACGGTGCGACCGTCGGCGGCTCCGTCGCCCCGGCCGGCGGCGGCTTCGCGATCGGGGGCGCGCTGGACTCCGCTGGGGCCGGTGATTCATCGGCACCACATCCGCATAGCCCGAACGCCGTCGCGATAGCGACGGCGCCCAGGACTGCAGCAGTTGTGGTGCGGCGCACCGGGCTCCTAGCCGACGGACGACAGCAGCGCCATCAGCGACTGCTTGGACATCTGCCAGCCGGTGGGGCTCGGGCCGGGCACGAACTGGATGTTCTGGCTGGCGGTGCCGCCGGTCGCAGCCGTGGCGGTCACGTCGGCCGACACCACGGGGCCGTTCTGGTCGATGTTCGCGACCGAGAAGGTCAACGGGAATTTGCCGTCGGCGGCTGCCTCACGAAGCTTCGTGTCGGCGATCCGGCCCTCGATCCGCCCGATGCCACCCTGAACGTAGGGCGCCTTGCCTGCGGAGGAGCCGGCCGTGCCGAGCGCCTGCAGGGTCTGCAGCAGCGGCGCTTCCAGCTGCGGGGCCGGGGCCTGCGGCATCGGCACATCCCACACGACCGGGGCGACGGCCGGTGCGGAGGCCACGACAGAAGATGATGCAATCGAAGTCACACCTGCCGCGGCACCGCCGACGACAGCGACTGCTGCGACGCCGGTAACGAGGGATTTCAGGGTCACGATTTTCCTTTCGATCGGCCCAACTCATCAGAGAGGCTAACAGTGGTGCTGGTGTGTCGAATTGCTACACCGCACACAAAGCCTGAATCGCCGGTAGCGTTGAAGTTGTTACTGCACCAACTCTCGGTGCGGGGAGGGGCGACATGAGTGAATCAGAGCGTTCCGAAGCCTACTCAGAAGGCCTCGGAGCACCCCACGAATCAGGCATGTCCAGCGAGGATGCAGCCGAGCTCGAGGAGCTTCGGCGCGAGGCCGCGGTTCTGCGCGAGCAACTGGAGAACGCTGTCGGCCCGCAGAGCGGTTTGCGCAGCGCCCGCGATGTGCATCAGCTCGAGGCCCGGATCGACTCACTCGCCGCCCGCAACGCCAAACTGATGGAAACGCTCAAGGAGGCCCGTCAGCAGCTCCTCGCCCTGCGCGAAGAGGTCGACCGGCTCGGCCAACCGCCGAGCGGATACGGGGTGCTGCTCGGCGTCCAGGAGGACGACACCGTCGACGTGTTCACCTCCGGACGCAAGATGCGGCTGACGTGCTCGCCGAACATCGACGCGAAGGCGCTCAAGCAGGGCCAGACCGTCCGCCTCAACGAGGCGCTCACTGTCGTCGAGGCCGGCAACTTCGAAGCGGTGGGCGAGATCAGCACGCTGCGCGAGATCCTGTCCGACGGGCACCGGGCGCTGGTCGTCGGCCACGCCGACGAAGAGCGCATCGTCTGGCTCGCCGAACCGTTGGTCGCCGCCGAGCACCTGCCCGACGACTACGACGACGACCTCGACGACGGCCGCCCCCGCAAGCTGCGGCCGGGTGACTCGCTGCTGGTCGACACCAAAGCCGGTTACGCGTTCGAGCGCATCCCCAAGGCCGAGGTCGAGGATCTGGTGCTCGAAGAGGTGCCCGACGTCAGCTACAACGACATCGGCGGGCTCGGCCGGCAGATCGAGCAGATCCGCGACGCCGTCGAACTGCCGTTCCTGCACAAGGAGTTGTACCGGGAGTATTCGCTTCGTCCGCCCAAGGGCGTGCTGCTTTACGGCCCCCCCGGCTGCGGTAAGACGCTGATCGCAAAGGCGGTGGCGAACTCGCTGGCCAAGAAGATGGCCGAGGTGCGCGGTGACGACGCCCGTGAGGCGAAGAGCTACTTCCTCAACATCAAGGGCCCCGAGCTGTTGAACAAGTTCGTCGGCGAGACGGAGCGCCACATCCGGCTGATCTTCCAGCGCGCGCGTGAGAAGGCGTCGGAGGGCACGCCGGTCATCGTGTTCTTCGACGAGATGGACTCCATCTTCCGGACCCGCGGCACGGGTGTGAGTTCGGACGTCGAGACAACCGTTGTGCCGCAGCTGCTTTCGGAGATCGACGGCGTCGAGGGCCTGGAGAACGTCATCGTGATCGGCGCGTCGAACCGTGAGGACATGATCGATCCGGCGATCCTGCGGCCCGGCCGCCTGGACGTCAAGATCAAGATCGAGCGGCCGGATGCCGAAGCGGCACAAGACATCTTCAGCAAGTACCTCACCGAGGAACTGCCGGTCAACGAGGACGATCTGACGGAGTTCGGCGGCGACCGGTCGCTGACGATCAAGGCGATGATCGAGAAGGTCGTCGACCGGATGTACGCCGAGATCGACGACAACCGCTTCCTCGAGGTGACCTACGCCAACGGCGACAAAGAGGTCATGTACTTCAAGGACTTCAACTCCGGCGCGATGATTCAGAACGTCGTCGACCGGGCTAAGAAGTACGCGATCAAGTCGGTGCTGGAGACGGGTAAGAGGGGCCTGCGGATTCAGCACCTGCTGGACTCGATCGTCGACGAGTTCGCCGAGAACGAGGACCTGCCCAACACGACCAATCCCGATGACTGGGCGCGGATCTCGGGCAAGAAGGGCGAGCGGATCGTCTACATCCGGACGCTGGTCACCGGAAAGACTTCGTCGGCCAGCCGCGCGATCGACACCGAATCGAACCTGGGCCAGTACCTGTAGACCGCGCGCCCGGGTGTCAGCGGGTCGACTCCATCGCGAGGTAGGCGTCGCGGCCGGCCAGGCTCACCGCGACGTCGGCGATCAGCGGCTCGAAGAACCGCTCGCGGTACAACGGGTCCACGCTGGTGCTGACCGTGGAATACAACCCGGACAGCACCGCCACAAAGAGGGAAACGTGCACGACGGTCTGGGGGACCGGCACGCTCACCCCGAACCACGTTCCCGGACAGGGTGGTTGACCGACCGCGCAGCTCTGCTCCGATGACCACAGCACCGCGACCTCGTCGGGAATGGCGACGATACCCAGCGCGAGGAAGAAGGCGAAGAGCCCTGCCGTGAAGAACACCACCTGGATCGTCTGCGAAACCACCATCACTGCAACGACATTGATCTGCTCTGCCAGCGAGAGCGGGGTCCGCGCAAGACGGGTGTCGGGGTCGACGGCCAACGGTGTGCCGGCGAGCAGTTCGGCCGGATCATTGCGTTCGGCCCGGTCCTCCCGCAACGACCTGACCTCGTCGCGGATGGTGGTGACGACGAAGACCAGGGCGACGACGGCAAGGAATCCTATTGTCTGCCAGAGCCGTTGGCGCGGCATGCGGGCGGCCATCTGCCACAGTTCACCGGTGAAGTAAACGACCACGGTGATCATCAACAGCGGCAGCGCACGGCTCATCAGCGTACCGAGCGCCCCGAGCTGCACCCACGCGAACCGCAACGCCCACAACACGATCGACCCGATACCCAGATAGGTCAACCAGATCGCCACCAGCGCCACGACCGCGAAGGCTGCCGCCTCGGCGATCGCGATGCCCGAGAACCCGCTGTCGGCGAACGGGAGTCCGAGCACGAACAGCGCCATCACCAACAGCGCGGCGGAGCGTCGACCAGCCTCGCTCAGCCGGGTCCCGATCCGGTGCAGCAGATACAACGCGAACGGCGCCGCCACCAACAGCGCGGTCAGCACGCCGAGCCGGATGAGGAAGCCGATATTTGGATTGCCGCCGGTGAGATCGGTCAGCATCATCGTCAGCGAGATCACCGCGCCGACACCGCTGACCATCGGGGCGGAACGCTCGATGAGCGCGCCGGAGCGGACTCGCCGCGTCAGCACCAGCGGCAGACCGCGATGCAGGAACCAGTCATGCACGCCCCGCACGTCCGACACGCGCCATATTGTGCGCGAAACACGTGCCGGGCGCCGGTCACCGCGCCGGTACGGCCGCCCGGTACCGGTTGCGGGCGGTCAGTGTGAGTCGCAGGTCGTCAATCAACGGGTCGACGAAGCGGTCGCGGTAGGCGTCGTCGCCGACCGCTCGCGCGCTGACGTACATGAAAGTCAAGGCGCCGAGAAACAACGTCACCTGAATCAACGCCTCGGGCACGGGGATCGTCATGCCGAGGAAGTGCCCGTCGCTGGAGCCGTTGCGCGTCCAGGCGGCGAGCACGTCGGGGGACAGCAGGATCAGGCCCAGGACGAGGAACAGCAGCGCCGTCACCACCGCCACCACGAGGATGTGGGCCAGTTGCGACACCGCCAGCACGAAGTACACGTTCGTCCGCTCCGCGCGGCTCAGTGCCTTCACTTCCAAGGGATCGAGCATCGACGCGAACGGCGTGCCCTCCAGCTTCGCGATGTGCTGTGCGTCGGGTTCGGCCGCGTTGACCATCGGGCGCATCCGGTCGACGGTCACCGAAACCACGAAGGCGACTGCGATCGCGGCCAGGAACCACAGCGCCAACCACAGCCGGGCCCGCGAGATCGTCGCGGCCATCAGCCAGACCGGCGAGTTGAAGAAGACCAAGAAGGTCAGAAGCAGCACCGGTAGCGCGCGCAGCAGCAGGGATCCGGCCGCCGCGAGATGGGACAGCGTCACATGTGCGGCCCAGCCCAGGATCGAGCCCACCCCGCATGCGGTCAGCAGCAAGATGAGCGCCACGCAGACCGCCACCAGCACGAAATTTTTCAGCAGATACGGGCTCGGTCCGCCGAAAACGGCGCCGTAACAGGCCACGGCAACCGAGCCGGCCGCAGCGAGCAGACGACCGTGCTGTGACGCGATACGAGACACCCACCAGCCGACGGTCGCCGCGACGGGCAGCACCAGCACGAGCATCGCCAGCACGAACCACTCACCTCGAGTGGGCCGGCCGTCGATGTCCACGGCATGCTTTCCCGTCAGAGACACGACCGCCACCGTGTTGGCCATCAGCACGGCGAACGACGCCAATGCGGGCGCCGACCGTGACCACAGCCGGCGCACCAGGCGGCCCGGCCGCAGCACCGCAGGAAGGCCGTGCGCGAGGAACCATCGGTCAGCCGCCTGCCGTTGCGCCGCGCCGACCACAGGAGTGTTCGCCGGATCGGATGGCACGGTCGCAGGTTACTTCGTGCCGTCCCCTAGGCTTGGCGACATGCAACGGATCATCGGCACGGAGGTCGAGTACGGCATCTCGTCGCCGTCCGATCCGACCGCGAATCCGATTCTGACCTCCACGCAGGCGGTGCTGGCCTATGCCGCTGCGGCAGGGATCCAGCGCGCCAAGCGCACGCGCTGGGACTACGAGGTGGAATCACCGCTGCGCGACGCCCGCGGCTTCGACCTGAGCCGGTCGGCCGGCCCACCGCCGGTGGTCGATGCCGACGAGGTCGGTGCGGCGAACATGATCCTGACCAACGGCGCGCGACTCTACGTCGACCATGCGCACCCGGAGTACTCCGCGCCCGAGTGCACCGATCCGCTCGACGCCGTCATCTGGGACAAAGCCGGCGAACGCGTGATGGAGGCCGCCGCTCGCCACGTCGCCAGCGTGCCCGGCGCCGCGAAGCTGCAGCTCTACAAGAACAACGTCGACGGCAAGGGCGCTTCGTACGGCTCGCACGAGAACTACCTCATGAGCCGGCAGACCCCGTTCTCCGCGGTGATCGCGGGGCTGACGCCGTTCCTGGTCTCGCGGCAGGTGGTCACCGGCTCCGGGCGGGTCGGTGTAGGGCCCTCGGGCGACGAGCCGGGGTTCCAGCTGTCGCAGCGCTCGGACTACATCGAGGTCGAGGTCGGGCTGGAGACGACGCTCAAGCGCGGCATCATCAACACCCGCGAC
This sequence comes from Mycobacterium sp. E740, assembly GCF_001672895.1. Classification (GTDB taxonomy): domain Bacteria; phylum Actinomycetota; class Actinomycetes; order Mycobacteriales; family Mycobacteriaceae; genus Mycobacterium. The sequence goes on along the minus strand of NZ_LZKP01000087.1, from coordinate 1,605 downwards.
GAGCCGCACGCCGACGCCGACAAGTACCGCCGGCTGCACGTGATCATCGGCGATGCGAACCTCTCGGAGACCTCGACGTATCTGAAGCTGGGCACCACGGCACTGGTGCTGGACCTGATCGAGGACGGCGCCCAGATCGGGGTCGACCTCAGCGATCTCGCGCTCGCCCGCCCCGTGCACGCGGTGCATGTGATCAGCCGGGATCCCTCGCTGCGTGCGACGGTCGCGCTGGCGGACGGACGCGAGCTGACGGGCCTTGCGCTGCAACGCATCTACCTCGACCGTGTGGCCAAGCTCGTGGACAGCCGGGACCGGGACCCGCGTGCCAGCGACATCGTCGAGACGTGGGCCAACGTGCTGGACCTGTTGGAGCGCGACCCGATGGAATGCGCCGAGATCCTGGACTGGCCGGCGAAGCTGCGCCTGCTCGAGGGTTTCCGCAACCGGGAGAACCTCGGCTGGTCGGCACCGCGACTGCATCTGGTCGACCTGCAGTACTCCGATGTGCGACTGGACAAAGGTCTCTACAACCGGCTAGTGGCCCGCGGGTCGATGAAGCGGTTGGTCACCGAACAGCAGGTGCTCGACGCGGTCGACAACCCGCCGACCGACACCCGGGCCTACTTCCGCGGCGAGTGCCTGCGCCGGTTCGGAGCCGACATCGCGGCCGCCAGCTGGGACTCGGTGATCTTCGATCTCGGTGGTGATTCGCTCGTCCGGATCCCAACCCTCGAGCCGCTGCGTGGCAGCAAGGCCCACGTCGGTGCGCTGCTGGACTCGGTTGACAGCGCCGTCGAACTGGTCGAACAGCTCACCACCTGATCGCGCTATCGCACGAATCCGGCGCGGCGACCGGTAATGTGGGGTGACGGCGGGCAGCAGTGAGCCGCCGGCGACGACTTAAGGGATACGCAGGAGGCGGCGATGGCTCAAGAGCAGACCAAGCGTGGCGGCGGTGGCGGCGAGGACGACGACCTCACCGGCAACGCGGCCGCCGGGCAGGAGCGTCGCGAAAAGCTGGCCGAGGAAACCGACGACCTACTGGACGAGATCGACGACGTTCTCGAGGAGAACGCCGAGGACTTCGTCCGCGCATACGTGCAGAAGGGTGGACAGTGACCTGGCCGCACCGCGATCAGCTGTCTTTCCCCTCACCTCTTCCCGGAGCGCCGTCTGTCCCAGTGGACCTCTCATCTTTTTCTGAACTGTTGCGCCGACAGGCGCCCGAACTCCTTCCCGCACACAGAACCGCTGCAGAGCAGCCGGGCGACGTGCTGCCGCACGGGACCACGATCGTCGCTTTGAAGTACCCGGGCGGAGTGGTCATGGCCGGTGACCGCCGCGCCACCCAGGGTCACATGATCGCGAGCCGGGATGTGCAGAAGGTCTACATCACCGACGACTACACCGCCACCGGCATCGCCGGTACGGCGGCGATCGCGGTGGAATTCGCTCGGCTCTACGCCGTCGAACTCGAGCACTACGAGAAGCTCGAAGGTGTCGCTCTGACGTTCCCCGGCAAGGTGAACCGGCTCGCGACCATGGTGCGCGGCAATCTCGGCGCGGCGCTGCAGGGCTTCGTCGCGCTGCCCTTGCTCGCCGGCT
>NZ_LZKP01000086.1 GCF_001672895.1 Mycobacterium sp. E740 | reverse complement strand
GCGTACCGAATCCCGCAGCGCGTCAACGGTTTCGAACGCTTGATCGGACGCGGGCGCGGCGTCGAGCACGACCGACCACTGCGTGAGCCCTGCCGGGCTCTGTCCGGCGGGGCTCACCGAGACCACGCCGGGGGTCTGCGATATCGCGCGTTGCACCTCGGCGGTGCGGTCGGTCGACGCGATGACCCGGGTCGGATCGGTCAGTCCGCTGGGGAAATGGTCAGCCAAGGTCTCGTATCCGCTGACGGACTCGGCCTGCACCCGGAACTGCTCGGTCTGCGACAGGCCGACCGGCGTGTTGAGCAGCCCGAGACACAGCAGCGCCAGACCGGCCAGCGCGACGGCCGCGACGCGACCGGGTCTGCGCGCCACCGCTTCGGCGATGCGGTGCCACACGCCGCCCTCGGTCAGCGGTTCGGCGCCGACGCGGGGGACGAACGGCCAGAACAGCCGCTTGCCGAACAGGCTCAGCAGCGCCGGCAGCACCAGCAGCACGAACACCGCGGCCACAATCAGCCCGGCCGCCGCTTGCACGCCGAGGCTGCGCACGCTCGGCGACGACGCGAAGATCAGCGTGAGCAGCGCCAGCACCACGGTGGCGTTGCTGGCGATGATCGCCGGACCGGCCCGGCGCACGGCGATGTCCAGCGCGTCGCGGTGGTCCGCTGTACGGCCCAGCTCTTCGCGGTAGCGCGAGATGAGCAGCAGCGCGTAGTTGGTGCCCGCCCCGAACACCAGCACGCTCGTGATACCCGACGTCGAACCGTCCGGAGTCATGCCGACGGCCTGTGCCACCGCGCTGCCCAGCACCGCGGCCACCCGGTCGGCGAAGCCGATCACCGCGAGCGGCACGAGCCACAGCACCGGGGAGCGGTAGGTGATGATCAGCAGTAACGCCACGACAGCCGCGGTGACCGCCAACAACGTGAAATTGGCCCCGGAGAACGAGTTCGCGATGTCGGCACCGAACGCAGGCCCGCCGGTCACCTGCGTCCGGAGTCCGGTGGGCAGTCCGTCGGCGGCCGCCGCGCGGATCTCCTTGACCTTGTCGCCGAGTTCGAACCCGGTGAGGTCGGCGCTCAACGGCACCACCGCCAGCGCGGCCGCACCGTCGTCGGACACCTGGGCCGAAGGCCATTTGCGTTTCACGGCGTCGACGTCGCCCGGCCCGAGCCGCGAATCGTCGGCGCGGGTGATCACGACGATGGCCGGAACCCGTTCGCCGCCCGGGAACTGGGCGCGCAGCGCGTCGACACGTGCCGACTCGGCCGAATCGGGCACCGGCACCGGTGATCGCGCGCTCGAGTCGCCGCTGCCGATGAATGCCATCACGGCACCGGAGCCCAGCACCACCAGCACCGCAAGGACCCAGGAGAGGCGGCGGGACATGACGTCGAATATTTCAGATACTTAACTAGTAATCAAACGGCCCGGCGGCTCTATGCTTTCGGCGTGCCAGAGGACCGCGAGGCGCTGGAGGCGACGATCGCCGCCGATGTGCGAGCCATCAACGCCGAATCCGACGGCATCGGCAGGCTGTTCGCGAGCCGGCACGACGTTGCCGCCAACGACTTTCGCGCTCTGCTCTACGTGATGGTCGCCGAGGCGGAAGGCTCGCCGTTGACCGCGGGCGATCTGCGCAGGCGCCTGGGCCTGTCGGCCGCGGCGATCACCTATCTCGTCGAGCGGATGATCGCGTCGGGCCACTTCCTGCGCGAATCGGACCCGGCCGACCGCCGCAAGGTGATCCTGCGGGTGGCCGATCACGGAATGGCCGTCGCCCGAGGGTTTTTCACGCCGCTGGGGGAACGCACCCGCGACGCACTGGCCGACCTGTCCGATGAGGAGCTGCTGGCGGCCCATCGCACGTTCGGCGCGCTCATCGACGCCATGCGCCGGTTCCGCCACCACCTGGACCAGTCGCGCTGAGCCGACGTCTGGCAGGCTGGACTCGCGATGAGTGAGACCCAGAACGAGACGGTGATGCTGCTCGGCTCCGGAGAACTGAGCCGGGAGTTGGCACTGGCCTTTCAGGGGCTGGGTGCGCACGTGACAGCGGTCGACAGGTACGCCGACGCGCCGGCGCACGGGGTCGCCGACCGCGCGATCGTCGCCAAGATGAACGACGCGGAGGAGTTGTCCGCGCTCATCGCCAGGGAGAGCCCGCGGTATGTCGTTGCCGAGGCGGGCCTGATCGCGACCGACGCGCTGATCGCGGTCGCAGAACGCGGCGAAGTCGAGGTGTTCCCGACGCCGCGCAGCACCCGGCTGTCGCTGGACCGGGAGGGCCTGCGCAGGCTGGCAGCAGACGAGCTGGGGTTGCCCACGGCGCCGTTCTGGTTCGCGGGGTCGCCCGAGGAGCTCACCGCCGTCGCACGGCACGCCGGTTTTCCGTTGGTCGTCAAGCCGATCGCCTCGGCGCCCGGCGAAGGCTCGTCGGTGCTGGTGCGACCCGAGGACGTCGAACCGGCATGGCAGCGCGCCGCCGCCGCGGGCCGGATTCCGCAGAGCCGGGTGATGGTCGAGTCCGTGGTCGAGGTGGACTTCGAAGTCACGCTGCTGACTGTCCGCACCATCGGGCCGACCGGACCGGTGGTCCACTTCTGCGAGCCCGTCGGGCACCGCCATGGCGACGGCGACGTACTCGAGTGCTGGCAGCCGCAGCGGCTGCCGCCGGCCGCGCTGGACGCGGCGAAGTCGATCGGCGCGCGCATCGTGAACTCGCTGGGCGGACGCGGCGTGTTCGGCGTCGAGTTGCTGGTGCGCGGCGACGAGGTGTACTTCGACAACGTGCGGCCGCGACCGCACGACAGCGGCCTGGTCACGCTGCGTTCACAGCGGCTTTCGCAGTTCGAGTTGCATGCCCGCGCGATCCTGGGGCTGCCAGTCGACACGATCATGATCTCGCCGGCCGCCGCGCAGGTGAGCTATGCGGGGGCGGAGGCGACACCGACGGTCGACGGCGGGCGAATGGCCGTGCTCGCCGAGGCGCTCGCCGTCGCCGAGAGCGACGTCCGGCTGTTCGACCGGCCCGACGAGACCGAAACGAAGCGGCGGCTCGCGGTGGCGTTCGCCACCGCACCGGATCCGATCGTCGCGCGGGACCGCGCCCGTCGCGTCACCGCCGCCCTGCGCAGGCTTGGTAGCCCGTGACAGACCCAGGGCCAGAGTCTGAGCCCCGCGACCGACCGACAGCGGTACCGTTCCTGATCGCGCTCACAATCTTTGTGATCGTGGTGATCGCAATCGTCCTGCTGAATCTGTTCCGCGACGACGAGTTGCCCCCCGATCAGCAGGTCGCGCGGGCCGCGGTCGGGCAGAACGACGCGCTGCAGCGGCAGAACTACGCCGACTTCCTCACCTTCACGTGCCCCGCGCAGGTCGGCGCGGAGACCGATGTGCTTGCTGCACAACGTGATTCGGTGGCCAAGCACGGTGAACGGTTCGTCGACGACGTCACCGACGTGGTGATCGACGCCGACCGCGCCACCGCCAAGGTGACCTACCACTTCGACAAGGCGCCGGACGACAAGAACGAGGTCCCGACGACGTTCGTGCGCGACGGTGGGGCCTGGAAGGTCTGTTCGGCCGCCCCCAGGTAGCTGTGGGACACTCAACGACCGTGAGCGCCGAAGACGAGCGCGAGTGAGGATCGCAGCGAGGGACGAGCGAGGACCGGAGCGAGCGGAAGTCGAGAAAATGAGTTATGCCGGAGACATCACGCCTGAGGAGGCATGGTCGCTGCTGACCGGCGCCCCCGACGCTGTGCTGGTGGACTGCCGCACCGAGGCCGAGTGGCGCTTCGTCGGCGTGCCCGACCTGTCCTCGCTGCAGCGCGATGTCGTGTTCATCGAGTGGAGCCGCAGCGACGGCACGCACAACGAGTCGTTCGTCGAGGACCTCAAGGCGGCGGGGATAACCCCTGGTGAACGGCCGGTGGTGTTCCTGTGTCGGTCCGGGAACCGGTCGATCGGCGCCGCCGTCGCCGCCACCGAGGCGGGGATCGCGCCGTCGTACAACGTGCTCGACGGGTTCGAGGGCCATCTCGACGAGGATCGGCACCGTGGCCGCACCGGATGGAAGGCCGTCGGCTTGCCCTGGAGACAGTCTTGAGCAGTAACGACCAGTCCGTGCCATCGGTCCGGATTCCCGCGGAACTGCCTGAAGGCGTCAGCCAGGCCACCATCGGCGTGCGCGGCGGGTTGCTGCGCTCGGAGTTCGAGGAGACCGCCGAGGGGTTGTTCCTCACTTCTGGATACATCTACGCGTCCGCCGCCGAGGCGGAGAAGGCGTTCACCGGAGAGAACGACCGCTACGTCTACTCCCGCTACGGCAACCCGACGGTCTCGATGTTCGAGGAGCGGCTGCGCCTGATGGAAGGCGCGCCAGCCTGTTTCGCGACCGCGTCCGGGATGGCGGCGGTGTTCACGTCGCTGGGCGCACTGTTGGGGGCCGGCGATCGGCTGGTCGCCGCGCGCAGCCTGTTCGGCTCGTGCTTCGTGGTGTGCAACGAGATCCTGCCGCGCTGGGGCGTGGAGACGGTGTTCGTCGACGGCGACGACCTATCGCAGTGGGAGCAGGCACTCTCGGTGCCAACGCAGGCGGTGTTCTTCGAGACGCCGTCGAACCCGATGCAGTCGCTGGTCGACATCGCCGCGGTATCCGACATGGCCCATGCAGCCGGCGCAAAGGTGGTGCTGGACAACGTGTTTGCCACGCCGCTGCTGCAGCAGGGCTTCCCGCTGGGCGTGGACGTCGTCGTGTACTCGGGTACCAAGCACATCGACGGGCAGGGACGGGTGCTCGGCGGTGCGATCCTGGGCGACAAGCAGTACATCGACGAGCCGGTGCAGAAGCTGATGCGCCACACCGGTCCCGCGCTGAGCCCGTTCAACGCCTGGACCCTGCTCAAGGGTCTGGAGACGATGGCGGTCCGGGTGGACTACCAGAACGCGTCGGCGCAGCGGATCGCCGAGTTTCTGGAGAACCACCCCGCGGTGAGCTGGGTCCGCTACCCCTTCCTGGAGTCGCATCCGCAGTACGACCTCGCCAAGCGCCAGATGACCGGTGGCGGAACGGTTGTCACGTTCGAGCTCGACGGCGGCACCAAGGAGCGTGCGTTCGAGGTGCTCGACAAGCTCACCCTCATCGACATCTCGAACAACCTCGGCGACGCGAAGTCCTTGGTCACCCACCCCGCGACCACGACCCACCGCGCGATGGGTCCGGAGGGGCGCGCGGCCATCGGGCTCGGTGACGGCGTGGTGCGGATCTCGGTGGGACTGGAGGGAACCGAGGATTTGCTCAACGACCTCGACCGGGCACTGGGCTAGGTGTCCAAGCGCACCGACGCGAAGAAGGCCCGGCGCCGCAAGCGGCAGGCCGCCCGGGATCGTCTCTGGCTACCCGAAGAGCGTCACCAAGAACTGACCGCACAACTCGACGAGGTCATCGGCGGCCTCGAAGACTTCGCTGAAAGGCTCGCCGAACGCGGCTGGGAGTACAGCGAGGATCCCGACGACGAGGTCGGTGTCGTCTGGTACTGGCCGCCGTCGTTCTCAGACGTCGAGGACCCGGACGAGTCGGTGGCCGCCACTGTCGTGGCGCTCCTCGAAGCCGAAGGCGGCGAGATCGCGCACGTGGTGTTCGTCGGCACCGACGATGACTACCAGTTCGACCTCGACGAGCTGTTCGACCACATCGAGCAGATCGAGGCGTACCGGTCCGGCGACCCGCTGCCGACGTTCGCTGACGCTTAGTCAGTCCTCGACCACGCCCTGCGCTGATCGCGCCCGGTCCTCGTAGTTCTTGCGCGCGGTCGCGTCGAAGTCCAGGAACACCCGGTCCAGCCCCAGCTTGTTGTTGAGCCAACGGCGTCCGCGCGGACCGAGCATCTGCGCGGCCTGGGCGGTGAAGCGCAACGGCGGAGGCACGGCCACATGGGTTTTCGGCTTGTCCAGCGTCTTGACGATCGCGGCCGCGATCTGCTCGGGCTCGACCGGCTTGATCGCCCCGCTGCTCTTGGTGCCCGAGATCAACTCGGTGTTGGTGAACGGCGGCATGATGACCGACACGTCGACGTTGTGCGGCGCGACCTCGTCGGCCAGCGCCGCGCTCAGGCCGACGACGCCGAACTTCGCGCCCACGTACACCACCTGACCGGGCACGGGGATCAACCCTGACAGCGATGCGATGTTGATGATGTGGCCGCTGCGCCGCGCGATCATGTCCGGCAGCACCAACTGGCAACCCGTGATGACGCCGTACAGGTTGACCTCGAGCGTGGACCGGATCGACTTCTCGGACTCCTCGACGAACGGCCCGATCGGCATCACGCCGGCGTTGTTGATCAACACGTCGATGTGACCGCCGCCGTCCACGCGGGCCTTGTCCAGGAACGTCTCGAACGAGGCGCGGTCGGTGACGTCGAGCGGGTAGCCCGAGGCGGGTCCGAGATTGCCCAGTTGCGCGACGGCCGACTCCTGCAGCGCCACGTCGCGGTCGCCGATGACGACGCGCGCGCCGCGGGCCAGCAGTGCCTTCGCGGTCGCGAAGCCGATGCCACGGGCGGCCCCGGTGATCGCGATCGTCTTACCGCTGATGTTGTCCATGCGGCCGGACTTTACACGTGTCAAGTTTGGCTGGGAAGTCCGCTTCCGGCCGACGGCAACGGATATCCGATCGCGTTTGCCAAGGACCTGCGCGCCGGCCGTTAAGCTGGGTCGAGGGTGTCGACGACACCGGGGGTGATGGTGGCGCTGTCAGAGACGATGATCGGCTGGCTGCTGGTTGCGGCCGGTGTGCTCACGGTGTTGATCGGTGTGGCATCGCGGGTGTTCATCGGCCGCCGCCGCGAAACCAGCGCAATCCGCGGCATGGTGCACACCTTTCGCAAGACCGGGGTGGCCCGCGTGCTGTTCGGCCGCTTCGACAGTGACGTGCTCGACGACGACGAGCTCGACGCGATGATCCTGATGCCGACGATCGTCGTCGCGTGTGGGCTGTGCCTGACCGCGGTCTTCCTGCTGGGCTATCAGAAACTCGTCTAGCCGCGACCCTCTTCGCCGAGAGTGCGGTCAGTGCGAAAAATAAGCCCGAAAATCGCACTGGCCGCACGTTCGACGAGCGATGCGCACCCGGCGCACCAGCACCGTCATAGGCCGGCGGCGGCCTCCGCCGCTTCGCGGATCGACCCGCGCCACACCGGCCCGTGCCCCGGTAGCAGCACCTCGGTGTCCAGCAGGCCGAGCGCGGCCAGGCTGCGCACACAGCCGTCCTGGTCGTGGTTGAACAGTCCGGGCAGCAGCTGCGGCCCGCCGCGCGAGAGCAGCGGGTGCCCGGTGACAAGGGCGTCTCCGCTGACCAGCACACCGTCGACGAGGAACGAGCAGTGCCCGCCGGTGTGGCCCGGCGTCGGAATCGCCCTCGGTGAGCCCGGCAACCCGGCCGCGACGTCCTCGGTGAACGCTTGCGCGCTGGGGATGCCGTCGCGCTGCAGGGCGCCCTTACGGGCGATCGCCACCGACCAGGTGAGGTAGCGCGGCTGCCAGATGTGCTTGGCGATGTCGGCGGGCGACGCCTGCTCGAGGTACTCGCGCTTGGCGTGGCCCACCTCGGCGGCGTGGCAGTACACCGGCGTGCCGTGCGTTCGGGCGAACCAGATCGCCGAACCGAAATGGTCGATGTGCGCGTGGGTCAACAGGATTGCGCGCAGGTCCTCGGGTCCGAAGCCGAGCTGGCGCAGCGACGCCAGCACGTCGTCTCGACTGCCCGGGAAGCCGGTGTCGATCAGCAGCACGCCGGTGCCGTCGCTGACCAGCGTCCAGTTGACGAGGTCGGTGTAGGCGAAATGCACGGTGTCGGTGATGGCGCTCAAGGCCGGTGCCATGCCGCGAGTGTAAGCAGCGGGGTAGAAAGAACTCGTGGCTGAACTCAAACTCGGATACAAGGCGTCGGCGGAGCAGTTCGCGCCGCGGGAACTGGTCGAGCTGGCCGTTGCGGCTGAAGAGCACGGCATGGACAGCGCGACGGTCAGCGACCACTTCCAACCGTGGCGCCACGAGGGCGGCCACGCGCCGTTCTCCCTGGCGTGGATGACGGCGGTCGGCGAGCGCACCAAGAACCTGATTCTCGGGACGTCGGTGCTGACGCCGACCTTCCGGTACAACCCGGCCGTCATCGCGCAGGCGTTCGCCACGATGGGATGCCTGTATCCGGACCGCATCTTCCTCGGGGTCGGCACCGGCGAAGCGCTCAACGAGATCGCCACGGGCTACGAGGGCGACTGGCCGGAGTTCAAGGAGCGGTTCGCGCGCCTGCGGGAGTCTGTCAAGCTGATGCGCGAGTTGTGGCTCGGTGACCGGGTCGACTTCGACGGGGAGTACTACCGCACGAAGGGCGCGTCCATCTACGACGTGCCCGAGGGCGGCATCCCCGTCTACATCGCGGCGGGCGGTCCGGTCGTCGCCAAGTACGCGGGCCGGGCGGGCGACGGCTTCATCTGCACCAGCGGCAAGGGCGAGGAGCTGTACAAGGACAAGCTCATCCCGGCGGTGAAAGAGGGCGCCGAAGCGGCCGGCAAGAACGTCGATGACATCGACCGGATGATCGAGATCAAGATCTCCTACGACACGGACCCCGAGCTGGCCCTGGAGAACACCCGGTTCTGGGCGCCGTTGTCGCTGACCGCCGAACAGAAGCACTCCATCGACGACCCGATCGAGATGGAGAAGGCCGCCGACGAACTGCCCATCGAGCAGGTCGCCAAGCGGTGGATCGTCGCGTCGGATCCCGACGAGGCCGTCGAGAAGGTCGGCCAGTACGTCGAGTGGGGGCTGAACCACCTGGTGTTCCACGCCCCCGGCCACGACCAGCGCAGGTTCCTGGAGCTGTTCCAGCGCGACCTCGAGCCGCGACTGCGCCGCCTCGGCTGAACGAGGTCTGAGGCATTGTCTGCACGCGGGCGCTCATCGGCCGTTTACGTCGCTTCCCCCGAAGGCGACACCGGCAAGTCGACGATCGCACTGGGTCTGTTGCACCGGTTGACGGCCACGGTCGCCAAAGTCGGTGTGTTCCGGCCGATCACGCGGCTCGGCGAGGACTGTGACTACATCCTCGAATTGCTGCTCGAGCAGAGCACCGCCGGGCTCTCGTACGACGAGTGCGTCGGCGTCGGTTACGAACAACTCCACGAGGACCCCGACGGCGCGCTCGGCGAGATCGTCGACCGGTACCACTGGGTGGCCGACCAGTGCGACGCCGTGTTGATCGTCGGCAGTGATTACACCGACGTCGCAACGCCGAGCGAACTGTCGACCAATGCGCGCATCGCGGCCAACCTCGGTGCTCCGGTGGTGCTGGCGGTGAAAGCCAAGGACCGCACGCCCGATCAGGTCGCACACATCGTCGACATCTGCCTCGGCGAGATCGCCGCCCAGCACGCGCACACCGCGGCCGTGGTCGCCAACCGCTGCGATCCCGCGCAACTGACCGCGGTGATCGACGCGTTGCAGGGCTTTGAACCGAAGTGCTACGCGCTACCGGAGGAGCCGCTGCTGGTCGCTCCCTCGGTCGCCGAACTGCAACGCGCCGTCGAAGGCACCTTGATCAGTGGTGACCCTGCGCTGCTGTCACGCGAGGCGATGGATGTCCTGGTCGCCGGGATGACCGCCGAGCGTGTGCTCGAACGGCTCAGCGAGGGCGTCGCGGTGATCGCCGCCGGGGACCGCTCCGACGTGGTGCTCGCGCTCGCGAGTGCCCATGCGGCCGAAGGCTTTCCGTCGCTGTCGTGCATCATCCTCAACGGGGGGTTGGAGCTGCATCCGGCGATCGCCGCGTTGGTTGCCGGGCTGGGGTTGCGGTTGCCGATGATCGCCACCGAGTTCCGGACGTTCGAGACCGCGAGCCGCGTGGCCGCGACGCGCGGTCGGGTGACGGCGGCCTCGATACGCAAGATCGACACGGCGCTGGCGCTGATGGAAGCACATGTCGACGTCGCGGATCTGCTTGCCCAGCTGGCTATTCCGATCCCTGCGGTCGTCACCCCGCAGATGTTCACCTACCAGCTGCTCGACTGGGCGCGCTCAGATCGCAAGCACATCGTGCTGCCCGAGGGCGACGACGACCGCATCCTGACCGCTGCCGGCCGGTTGCTGCACCGCCGGGTTGCCGAGCTGACCATCCTGGGTGAAGAGACGCAGATCCGCGCCCGCGCAGCCGAACTGGGCGTCGACCTCTCCGGCGCCACGGTGCTCGACCCGCAGACCAGCGAGCTGTGCGACAAGTTCGCAGAACAGTACGCCGAGATGCGAAAGCACAAGGGCGTGACCGTCGACCAGGCCCGCGAGACCATCCACGACGTGTCGTATTTCGGCACCATGCTGGTCTACAACGACATGGTCGACGGCATGGTCTCCGGCGCGCGGCACACCACCGCGCACACCGTGCGGCCCGCATTCGAGATCATCAGGACGACGTCCGGCGTCTCCACGGTGTCCAGCATCTTCCTGATGTGCCTGGCCGACCGGGTGCTGGCGTACGGCGACTGTGCGATCGTGCCGGACCCCACCGCAGAACAGCTGGCCGACATCGCGATCTCGTCCGCGCACACCGCGGCACGGTTCGGGATCGAGCCGCGCGTCGCGATGCTGTCCTACTCGACGGGCACCAGCGGGACCGGCGCTGACGTCGAGAAGGTCAGGCAGGCAACGGAACTGGTGATGCAGCGGGATCCCGAGCTGCTCGTCGACGGCCCGATCCAGTACGACGCCGCGGTCGAACCGTCGGTGGCGAAGTCGAAGATGCCCGACTCGAAGGTGGCCGGCCGCGCGACCGTGCTGATCTTCCCGGACCTCAACACCGGCAACAACACGTACAAGGCGGTGCAGCGCAGCGCAGGCGCGATCGCTATCGGACCGGTGCTGCAGGGGCTCAAGAAGCCGGTCAACGACCTGTCGCGCGGGGCGTTGGTGGAGGACATCGTCAACACCGTGGCGATCACCGCTATCCAGGCGCAGACGCTCTGATGGCCCGCAACGTACTGGTGCTCAACTCGGGTTCGTCGTCGCTCAAATACGCTGTCATCGAGCCTGATTCGGAGAAGTTGGTGGTGGACGGCATCATCGAGCGGATCGGTGAGGGCGAGGTCCGCGATCATGCCGAGGCGCTGCAGTCGGCGTTCGATCAGATGGCCGAGTCGGGACGACGGCTCGACACGCTGGGGCTCGTCGCCGTCGGTCACCGGGTGGTGCACGGCGGCCCGGACATCTATCAGCCGACGCTGATCGACGACGAGCTGGTCGCCGAGATCGAGAAACTGTCGGCCCTTGCGCCGCTGCACAATCCGCCCGCGCTGCTGGGTATCGAGGTGGCGCGCAAGGCGCTGCCTGATCTGCCGCATGTCGCGGTCTTCGACACCGCGTTCTTCCACGATCTGCCGGCAGCGGCCGCGACGTATGCGATCGACCGTGATGTCGCGGCGCAGTGGCACATCCGCCGCTACGGCTTTCACGGCACGTCGCACCAGTACGTCAGCGAGCAGGCCGCGGCGTTTCTCGGCGCGCCGCTGGACTCGTTGCGCCAGATCGTGCTGCATCTGGGCAACGGCGCATCGGCCTCGGCCATCGTCGGTGGGCGTCCGGTGGACACCTCCATGGGGTTGACCCCGATGGAGGGACTGGTGATGGGCACTCGGTCCGGCGACATCGATCCCGGTGTGCTGGTTTACCTTTGGCGCACCGCGAACATGAGCGTCGAGGACATCGAGCAGATGCTCAACCGCCGCTCCGGTGTCCTCGGGCTCGGCGGCGAGATCGATTTCCGGGTGTTGCATCAACTCATGGAGTCGGGCGATCAGGCGGCGCGGTTGGCCTACGACGTCTACATCCACCGGCTGCGCAAATACATCGGCGCTTATCTGGCGGTGCTCGGCTCCGCCGACGTGATCACGTTCACCGCGGGTGTCGGGGAGAACGACGCGGCGGTGCGCCGCGACGCGCTGAGCGGGCTGGCGCCGTTGGGCATCGAACTCGACGAAGAGCTGAACTCCCGTCAGGACAAGAAGGCGCGGCGCATTTCGGCCGAGACGTCGCCGACGACGGTGCTAGTTGTTCCCACTGATGAGGAGCTGGCGATCGCTCGCGCTTGCAGTCACCTCGTCGAGCACTGAGCGCGGCTTCTCCAGCGGCAGGTCGCCCGCCGGATCGCAGATGGCCAGCAACCTGCGGACCTGCCGACCGCAGCGCACCTGCCAGTCGAGCCCGTTTCGCGTGCAGATCACGTTGATGTAGTGCAGGGCGGCGAAGCCGGCGGTCCCGAAGAAGTCGACGAGCCGAAGATCGATCAGCAGGCACCTCGTGCCGGCGATCTGGCCTTCCACGTACGCGGCGAGCGCGCGGCTGTTGGTCGCGTCGATCTCGCCGTCGACCGTCACCAGCACGGTCGAACCCGGCTGGTGAGAAGCGCAGAACGTGGCGTGGCGGTGGCGTTCGCGCCGATCGAACATCCGGGGATCCGGCCGGAAAACCCTGCAGGTTCCTACAGCGGACACGGTGGCTCCTGTTGTCGAAACGCATGTGAACCGTGGCTGTGACCTCAACCTGTGATGCAGATTACTACCGATTTCGCACGGTCGCTATCTGAGTTACGGCATGCGCAGACGCTGTAAACGGGCGGCGAGTGCGGCCGATTTTGCTCGTATCCGCGACGGATTCCGTAGGTCCCGGTCAGAAGGTGCTGGTCGGGCGGACGCTGTTGGCCAGGTCCACCAGTGCGTAGCGGTGTGCCTGGGTGGGCGCCACCCGGGCGAGGGCACGAAGCGACGCCTCCACGCCCAGCTGCAATCCGTGTTCGGTGAACGGGAAGCCCAGAATGTGGTTGGTGCTCGCCGTGTTGTCGGCCAGCCAGTCCATCGCGGTGCCCAGCACCAGCGCGCGGATTTGCAGCACGCGCGGTTCGGTGTCGGGCAGCGCCTCGACGCGCCGTGCGGCGTCGCGGATCTGCTGCTCGGTGATCTCGCTCGACGACCGGCCCGACAGCAGGGTCACCGCACTGGTCAGCCGCGCGGTGGTGAAGTGCCGCGACATCGCCGGCACCTTGTCGAGCGTCTGCACGGCGGCCTCGCGTTCACCGGCCGCCGACTGGGCCCGCGCCA
>NZ_LZKP01000085.1 GCF_001672895.1 Mycobacterium sp. E740 | reverse complement strand
CGCGAGCGTGCGTGTTTGCACACGACACGCCGCGCATTTTCAGCACTCCGTGCACGCTCGCGCGGCACCGGCCGTGCACAACTCCAGATTCATCCACAGGCTGATGTCCTAGCGTCCGGGATGCCGCTTTGCCGGCCGGAGGATTTCCGCTATGGAAATCGCATTGAGAAAGTTGTTCGAGCAGCAGGGTGGGGTGGCTACGAGTGCGCAGATCTTGGCCGTCGTCTCGCGATATGAGTTCGAGTCCGTACTGAAAGCTCGCCACTTGGAACGGGTCTGGCACGGCATCTACTGTCTCGGTGAGCCGACCGACGAGCTTCGTCTGCGTGGTCTGGACCTGTCGTGTGGCAGCACTGTCTCGGTATGCCTGTCCACCGCGGCGGCGCTGTTCGGCTTCGACACCGAGAACCCCCCTGAACTCCACGTGCTCAACCCGGCCGGGCGTCAGCTGCGCCCGGTCGACGGTTTGGTCGTGCATCGTCGGGACGGCGCGCCGCTGGTGGAGGCGGACGGACGTCTCGCGACGGCTCCGGCGTGGACTGCGATCGAAGTAGCCCGTGCCTTGCGCCGCCCGCGGGCCCTCGCGACGCTCGACGCGGCGTTGCGCTCGAAAACATGTACACGAGGCGAGCTGTGGCGCACAGTGATTCAGCACGCCGGTCGCCGGGGTATTGTCGCGGTCCGCGATCTCCTTGCGCTCGCCGACTCGCGCGCAGAGTCGCCCATGGAAAGCGAAGTGCGGCTCGCGATGATCGACGGTGGACTGCCAATGCCCGAGCTGCAGTACGAGATCATCGACGGCAACGGCGAACTTCGCCGGCTGGATTTCGCATGGCCCGAGTTCCGCCTGGCGGTCGAATACGACGGAATCGATTGGCACACCGACCCGAACGCACTGCGCAGCGACCGTCGTCGCCGCCTGGCTTTGCAGGACATCGACTGGACGGTCATAGCGATTGTGCAAGACGACGTTCGGCACCGCGCATTTGATTTCGTGTCGAGAGTCGAGCGGCAGATGCGTGACGCTCGCGCGGCG
>NZ_LZKP01000084.1 GCF_001672895.1 Mycobacterium sp. E740 | reverse complement strand
TCCAGCGCAAAGAGCGGCTCGCCAAACACGTCAATTTCGCGCCTGAGCACATCTCGGTGGGTTGCGGGTCGGTCAGCCTGTGTCAGCAGCTGATCCAGATCACCTCGACTGTCGGCGACGAGGTGATTTTTGGCTGGCGCAGCTTCGAGATCTACCCACTGCAGGTGCGCACCGCGGGCGCCACCCCGGTGGCGGTGCCGCTGACCGACCCGCAACCCACCGAGATGTGCTCAGGCGCGAAATTGACGTGTTTGGCGAGCCGCTCCTTGAGCTCGACGTAGCCGTTGTCGGGGTAGCGGTTGATGTTGCCGGCGGCCTTCTCGATCGCGTCCCGGACGCTCGGCAGCGGTGGCTGGACCGTCTCGTTGCTGGCGATCTTGATCGCGCCGGGAACCGTCCTGCCGGGGGTGTACGCAGGCAGATCGGCCAGTTCGGGGCGCAGCCGGACGGTCACCGCACCAGTTTATGGGTCGCCCGAATGCGCTTTGCCTCGCGCGGTGGCCCATGTGTACGCTGTCGGATCGGCGGTAATCGTCGGGAGGCGTGCCAGAGCGGCCGAATGGGGCTCACTGCTAATGAGTTGTCGCCCTCAAAGGCGACCGGAGGTTCAAATCCTCTCGCCTCCGCCGCGGCTGACCCGTCAGCCGACAACTGAAGAAGGACCAGGCGCCCGTAGCTCAACGGATAGAGCATCTGACTACGGATCAGAAGGTTAGGGGTTCGAATCCCTTCGGGCGCGCTCTCTTTTCTCGCCGAGCGTGCGGTCACTGCGATTTTCGGGCCGAATTTTCGCGCTCAGCGCACGTTCGGCGAAGATGGAAACCATGCGGCTGCTACTGATCGCCGATACCCATGTCCCCAGGCGGGCCAAGGATCTGCCCGCGCGGGTGTGGGACGAGGTGTCGACGGCCGACGTCGTCGTGCACGCCGGTGACTGGGTCGAGCCGTCGCTGCTCGACGTACTCGAAGCGCGTGCGAAACGCCTTGTCGCGTGCTGGGGCAACAACGACGGTGCCGAGCTACGGCGACGGTTGCCCGAACGCGCCGACGTGACGCTCGACGGCGTGCGAATGACCGTCGTCCATGAGACCGGCGCGTCCGCCGGTCGCGACGCGCGGATGGCCCGCGAGTACCCCGACACCGACGTGCTGGTGTTCGGTCACAGCCACATCCCATGGGACTCGACCGCGAAAACCGGTCTGCGGCTGCTCAATCCGGGATCACCAACCGACCGGCGCCGCCAACCCCACTGCACGTACATGACGGCGACCGTGCGCGACGGCGCGCTGACCGACGTCGTCCTGCACCGGTTGGACCGCCGTGCGTGACCGGCCGGCGCGGGTGGCCGACGTGCATGAGATCGCCGCGTCGATGCCGCACACCAAGCGCATCGAGGGGCCCAAAGGCAACGCGATCTACCAGGTGGGCGACAAGTCGTTCGTGTTCTTCCGCACGCCCCAGCCTGACGCCGAAGACCCCGAAACCGGTGAACGCTACGCCGACGTCATCATGATCTGGGTGGAGTCGGAGATGGACAAGCTGGCACTCGTACAGGATGCGAAGTCGCCGTTCTTCACCACGGACCGCTTCGACGGCCATCTATCAGTTCTGGTACGTGCCAGCCGGTTATCGGAAATCGGCAAGGTCGAGCTGACCGAGCTGATTCAGGATGCGTGGCTGTCGCGGGCGTCGAAACGCCGCGCCGAACGCTGGCTGGCCGAACAATAGGACGATGGCGCAAGCATCCGAAATCCATGGGAAAGTCGTCGTCGTCACCGGAGGAGCGCGGGGCATCGGCCTGGCCACCGCGAAGATGCTGCACGGCCTCGGCGCCAAGGTCGCCATCGGTGACGTCGACGAAGCGACTGTCAAGGAGGCAGGCGCAGATCTCGACCTCGGGTTCTATGCCCGGCTCGACGTCACCGACCGCCAGTCGTTCACCACGTTCCTCGACGACGTCGAGCGTGAGCTGGGGCCCGTCGACGTCCTGGTGAACAACGCGGGCATCTGCCCGGCGGGCAAATTCCTCGATGAACCCGACGAGGTCACCGAGCGCACTATCGACATCAACCTGTTCGGCGTGATCCTCGGTACCAAGCTTGCCGCCGAGCGAATGGTGAAGCGGCGCAAGGGACACATCATCAACATCGCATCGGTCGGCGCGGTGAATCCGGTGCCGGGCATTGCAACGTACTGTGCCACCAAATTCGCGGTGCTCGGCTACACCGACACCGCGCGGCAGGAGCTGCGTGGCACCGGCGTGACCGCGTCGGTGGTAATGCCGACGCTGACGAACACGGGAATGATCGACGGGGTCGCCAGCGCGTCGGGGTTGAAGAATGCCGAACCCGAGGACATCGCGAGGGGCATCGTGGCGCTGATCGACAAACCGAAGCCGCACTTGACAGTGACGCGCGCGGCCGCGGTGTTGATCGGTCTGACTCGGCGCCTGCCGTTGGGCGTCTACGAAGCGATGAGCCGCGCGATGAACGCGGACCGAATTTTCGCCGACGCCGCCGACAAACCGGAGCGTCGCGACTACGAAGATCGCGCCCGCCACTCCTGACGGATGCCTAACGTGGCGAGCATGGAGCAGAAACCACCGACAGCCGTCATCGAGTCCGCCCATCGCGAGCACCTCGGCGCGTTGCCGTTCGACGACACCACCGACTTCGACGACGCCGACCGCGGCTTCATCGCGGCCCTGGACCCGTGCGTCATCAAAGCCGACGACGGCCGCGTGGTCTGGGACAACGACGCGTACTCGTTCCTCGCCGATGACGTACCCACATCGGTGCACCCCAGTCTGTGGCGCCAGAGTCAGCTGTGCGCGAAGCAGGGCCTCTATGAAGTGGTCGAGGGCATCTATCAGGTCCGCGGCTTCGACCTGTCCAACATCACCTTCGTCGAGGGCGACAGCGGCGTCATCGTCATCGACCCGCTGATCTCCACCGAGACCGCCGCCGCGGCACTGGCGCTGTACCGCGAACACCGCGGAGACCGACCTGTCGTCGCGGTCATCTACACCCACAGCCACGTCGACCATTTCGGCGGCGTTCTCGGCGTCACCACCGCGGCCGACGTCGACGCGGGGAAGGTGGCGATCATCGCGCCCGAACACTTCACCGAGCACGCCGTGCAGGAGAACGTGTACGCCGGCACGGCGATGGCCCGGCGGGCCGGCTACATGTACGGCGCGGTGTTGGCCCGCGGACCACAGGGCCAGGTCGGCTGCGGGCTGGGCCAGGTCGGGTCGACGGGCGAGGTCGCCCTGCTGGTGCCGACGGTCGACATCCGCGAAACCGGCGAGACGCACACCATCGACGGTGTCGAGATCGAGTTCCAGATGGCGCCCGGCACCGAAGCGCCGGCCGAGATGCACTTCTACTTCCCGAAGTTCCGCGCGCTGTGCATGGCCGAGAACGCGACGCACAACCTGCACAACCTGTTGACCCTGCGCGGGGCGCTGGTGCGCGACCCACACGGTTGGGCGGGCTACCTGACCGAAGCGATCGACACCTTCGCCGACCGGGCCGACGTCGTGTTCGCGTCGCACCACTGGCCGACCTGGGGACGAGACCGCATCGTGGAATACCTTTCGCTGCAACGGGATCTGTACGCCTACTTACACGACCAGACGTTGCGCCAACTCAACCAGGGCTTCACGGGTATCGAGATCGCCGAGATGTTCGAGCTGCCGCCCGCGCTCCAGAAGGCGTGGCACGCGCACGGCTATTACGGTTCGGTCAGCCACAACGTCAAGGCCGTCTATCAGCGCTACATGGGATGGTTCGACGGCAATCCGGGCCGGCTCTGGGCGCACCCGCCCGAGGCGATCGGGCCGCGCTACGTCGAGGCGATCGGCGGCGTCGACCGCGTCGTCGAGATCGCCCGCGAGGCGTTCGACCGAGGTGACTACCGTTGGGCTGCAACACTACTGGACCACGCCATGTTCACTGACGAGAGCCATTCGGCCGCACGCGACCTCTACGCCGACACGTTCGAGCAACTGGCCTACGGTGCGGAGAACGCGGTGTGGCGCAACTTCTTCCTGTCCGGAGCAACCGAGCTGCGCGACGGCAACTTCGGCACACCCACCCAGACCGCGTCGGCTTCGATCCTCGGCCAACTCACCCCCGAGCAGATATTCGACGCGTTGGCGATCAATGTGAACGGCCCCCGCGCATGGGATCTCGACCTCGCGGTGGACGTCACGTTCCGCGACACCGCGGCGAACTACCGCCTGACGTTGCGCAACGGAGTTCTGGTGCACCGCAAGGTGGCCGCGGACGAGGCATCCGCGCAGGCGACCGTCAAACTCGCCGACAAGACGCGCCTGCTCGCGCTCGTCGCCGGGGACGACAGTTCGCCCGGCCTGGAGATCGTCGGCGACGCTGCCGCGCTGCAGTCGCTGATCGGCGCGCTGGACCGTCCGGACCCCGGCTTCAACATCGTCACGCCGTGACGAACGTCGGGTTGTCCGACGGTTTCTATCGTGAAACGTCGATCAACCCGACACTCGGCGCAACAGGACCTACGGGATGCCGCCGTCGACCCGGATGATCGAGCCCGACGTGTAACTCGACGCATCCGACATCAGATACAGTGCGGCGCCGATGATCTCGGGCGGCTCGCCGAGCCGCTTCAACGCGAAATGCGCAGCGCCGGCCGTCGTCGCGGGAATGTCCCAGGCCTTGCTGATATCGGTGAGGAACGGTCCCGGCATCAGCGTGTTGACCCGTACCGTCGGCCCGTATGCGAGCGCCAGCCCCTCGGTCAGCGCGTTGAGCCCCGCCTTGGCGGCCGAGTAGGGCAACTGCTCGGGCTTGGGCCGCCGTGAACCGCTCGAGCTCACGTTGACGATCGAGCCACCACCGTCGGCGACCATGCGCTCGCCGACGAGCGCGGACAACCGGAACGGGCCCTTCAAGTTCAGGCTGACCACCGAGTCGAACAGCTTCTCCGACACCGACGTCAACGACTCGTACAGCGGCGACATCCCGGCGTTGTTCACCAGCACGTCGACCTTGCCGAACCGTTCGTAAGCGGCGTCGACCAGCCCGTCGAGCTCGTCCCACCGCCCGACGTGCACCTGATACGGCAGCGCCGCGCGGCCCGTCGCGGCCTCGATCTCCGAGGCCGTCGCCACGCAGGAGTCGTACTTGCGGCTGGCGATCACGACATCGGCGCCGCACCGCGCGGCGGCGAACGCCATCTCGCGCCCCAGTCCGCGGCTGCCGCCGGTGACCAGTACGACGCGGTCGGTGAGGTCGAACAATTCGTCCGCATAAGCCATGGCCCTATGGTGTCACGGTGCAGTTGCTCATCATTCGACATGCGTTGCCGCTCCGCAGCGAGCCGGGCCAAGGCTCCGACCCCGACCTCTCGGCCGAGGGCATCGAACAGGCCAAGCGCCTGCCCGACGCGCTCGCGCGGTTCCCGATCTCGCGGTTGGTCAGCAGCCCGCAGCGGCGCGCGATCCAGACCGCCGAACCGGTCGCCGAGGCTCTTGGCCTCCAGATAGACATCGACGACCGGCTCGCCGAGTACGACCGCGACCTGTCGCACTACACCCCCGTCGAGGAGATCTCCGCGGAGGACATGCGCCGGCTGGCCAACGGTGAGCTGCCGAGCGGGGTGGACCAGTCGGCGTTCCTCGCCCGAGTCAAGGCCGGGGTAGGTGACATCGTCGCGGCCGCGAACCGGGAGGACACCGTCGCGCTGTTCAGCCACGGCGGCGTGATCAACGCAGTGGTCCACGACGTCATGGATACCGAGCGCCTGCTGTGTGTTCAGGTCGACTACGCGGGCATCACGCGAGTGCTGTGGTCGTCGTCGCGCGAGACGTACTTCGTGGCGGGCATCAACGCGACCGAGCACGTATGGGATCTGCTGCCCAGAAACCAGCAGTGGTAGACATTTGCGAATGACCGGCTCACTGGAAGGCCTCGACCTCGGCGCACTGGACCGCCACCTGCGTTCGGAAGGTATCCCCCGCGACGGCGAACTGCGCGCCGAGTTGATCTCCGGCGGCCGGTCCAACCTGACGTTCCTGGTCGAAGACGACGAGTCGAAGTGGGTGCTGAGAAGGCCGCCCCTGCACGGTCTGACACCGTCGGCACACGACATGGCGCGCGAGTACAAGGTGGTCGCGGCATTGCAGAACACTGCTGTTCCGGTCGCGCGCGCGGTGACCATGCGCAACGACGACTCGGTGCTCGGCGCGCCGTTCCAGATGGTCGAGTACGTTCCCGGCCGCGTCGTGCGCCACACCCGCGAACTCGAGGCGTTGGGTGACAAGGCCGCCATCGACGCCTGCGTGCAGGCCCTGATCAAGGTGCTCGCCGATCTGCATGCGCTCGACCCCGAAGAGGTCGGCCTCGGCGACTTCGGTAAGCCCACCGGGTATCTCGAACGGCAGGTCAAGCGCTGGGGCGGCCAATGGGAGCTGGTGCGCCGCGAGGACGACGAGCGCGACGACGACGTCAAACGGCTGCACTCCGCGCTCGGCGAGGCGATCCCACCGCAGCGCCGCAGCTCGATCGTGCACGGCGACTACCGCATCGACAACACGATGCTCGACTCGACCGACGGCACCAAGGTGCTGGCGGTGCTGGACTGGGAGATGTCAACGCTGGGCGACCCGATCAGCGACGCCGCTCTGATGTGCGTCTACCGGCATCCGATGTTCAACCTGGTGCACGCGGACGCGGCGTGGGCCTCACCGCTCGTGCCCACGGCAGACGAACTCGCGCAACGGTATTCGGTCGCGTCCGGCCAGCCGTTGGACCACTGGGAGTTCTACATGGGCCTGGCGTACTTCAAGCTCGCGATCATCGCCGCGGGCATCGCCTACCGCGGACGCGTGGGCGGCGCGGCGGCCGACTTCGTCACCATGGTCGACGACGCGGTGGCTCCGCTGATCGCCGCGGGGCTCGAGTCGCTCACGACTTAGCGGAGCGCGGCTTTGTAGTTCTTCTTCGCCGCGCGACGCAACTGGACCATGCGCGCCGCACCCGCCAGCGCGGTGATGAGGCCGCCGCACACCGCGGCGAGCAGGATCGCAACGCCCAGCGGCTGTTGCCAGTGCCAGCCCAGGAAGGCGAACTGGGCCGACTCGGTGTTCTGCATGATGAAGATCAGCAGCACGATGAGGATCAGGAAGCCCGCGATCACCGCCGACCACAGCGCGGCCGCCCGGGTGAAGTGGACCTTCTTCACCGACCCCGGCTTGCGGTCCGCGAACTCGTCGTCCGTTGGCGGAACGGGCGGCCCGGGGTTCGGCGGGTCGTAGGGTTCCGGCTCGTTTCGCGCTGACGCCCCATGCGGATCGCTGCTCATGGGTTCATCTTTGCCGTTTCCGGTCCACCACAAACCGAATTCGGCGTCGACGGTGGGATTCAGGCCGAAACAATCCCGGGCGTAGCTGCGGCGATGTCGATAGTGTCGGCTCCATGACCTTGATCCCGCGACGGCGGTGCGGGCCTGTTGCCGCGGCGGTCGTCGTCCTGGCGGCACTGATGGCCGCGGCCTGCGGCAGCTCGAATCCGCTCGGTGGCGGACAGATCTCGGGTGATCTCAAGACCATCGCCGTCGGCTCAGCCGACTTCACCGAGTCGAAGATCATCGCCGAGATCTACGCTCAGGCGCTGGAGGCGAACGGCTTCACCGTTCGGCGCCAGTTCGGCATCGGCAGTCGCGAGACCTACATTCCCGCGGTGCAGGACCACTCCATCGACCTGATCCCGGAGTACACCGGCAACCTGCTGCAGTACTTCGACAAGGACGCCACCGCGACCACCTCCGAGGCGGTCCTGCTGGCTCTTCTCAAGGTGCTTCCGGGTGACCTGTCGATCCTGTATCCGTCGCCGGCGCAGGACAAGGACACCCTCGCGGTGACCGAGGCGACCGCGCAGAGGTGGAACCTCAAGACGATCGGCGACCTGGCCAAGCACTCGGCCGAGGTGAAAGTCGGTGCGCCGTCGGAGTTTCAGACGCGCGTCACCGGACTGGTCGGGCTGAAGGACAGATACGGCCTGGACGTCGCGCCCGCGAACTTCGTCGCGATCAGCGACGGCGGCGGTCCGGCGACCGTACAGGCGCTCACCGGCGGGAGGATCACCGCCGCGAACATCTTCAGCACCTCTCCGGCGATCGAGCAGAGCAAGCTCGTCGTACTGCAGGACCCCGAGAACGTGTTCCTCGCCGCCAACGTGGTGCCCCTGGTCGCGTCGCAGAAGATGTCCACCGAGCTCAAGAGCGTGCTCGACGCCGTCAGCGCGAAACTCACCACCGAGGCGCTGATCGCGCTGAACACGTCGGTCGAGGGCAACCGGGGCGTCGACCCGGACGAGGCGGCCCGAAAATGGATCGCCGACAACGGTTTCGGCGAGCCGCGATGATCAGTTTCGACAACGTCACGAAGCGCTACCCCGACGGCACAGTCGCGGTCGACGACCTCAGCTTGGAGGTGCCCGAGGGCACGTTGACGGTGTTCGTGGGGCCGTCCGGGTGCGGCAAGACCACCTCCATGCGGATGATCAACCGGATGATCGAGCCGACGACGGGCACGCTGACCGTCGACGGCAGGGACGTCACCGACGTCGATCCGGTCAAGCTGCGCCTGGGCATCGGTTATGTGATCCAGAGTGCGGGACTCATGCCGCACCTACGCGTCGTGGACAACGTGGCGACCGTTCCGGTGTTGCGCGGCGAATCCCGGCGCAAGGCACGCAGATCCGCGCTCGAGGTGATGGAACGGGTCGGGCTGGATCCCAAGCTCGCACAGCGCTATCCGGCACAACTGTCGGGTGGCCAGCAGCAGCGCGTCGGAGTGGCGCGGGCACTGGCGGCCGATCCGCCGATCCTGTTGATGGACGAACCGTTCAGTGCGGTCGACCCGGTGGTCCGCGAGGACCTGCAGGCTGAAATCGCCCGACTGCAAAGCGAATTGCGCAAGACCATCGTGTTCGTCACCCACGACATCGACGAGGCGGTCAAACTCGGCGACCGCGTCGCGGTGTTCGGCCGCGGCGGCGTGCTCCAGCAATATGCCGAACCGGCGTTCGTGCTGTCCAACCCCGCCAACGAGGAGGTGGCGGCGTTCGTCGGCGCCGACCGCGGGTACCGCGGACTGCAGTTCTTCCACGCCACCGGCCTGCCGCTGCACGCCGTCGGGCACGCCGACGAAACCGAGATCGACACGCTGCAGCTGAATCCAGGGGACTGGACGTTGATCACCAAGGCCGACAAGCCGTTTGCGTGGATCAACGCCGACGGGGTGGCGCTGCACCGCGACGGAAGTTCGCTCTACGACAGCTCCGTCGGCGGCGGATCGCTGTTCCGGCCGGACGGCACACTGCGGCAGGCGCTGGACGCGGCGCTGTCCTCCCCGAGCGGGCTGGGCGTCGCGGTCGACGAACAGGGGAAGCTGATCGGCGGGGTGCGGGCCGACGACGTGCTGGCCGCTCTCGCGGAGCAACGCCGCGTCCCGGAGTTGGGGTAGCCGATGCGCTACCTGCTCACCCACCTCGACGACCTGTGGGCGCTGACGTTGATCCATCTGCGGTTGTCGCTGATCCCGATCGCGCTGGGGCTCGTCATCGCGCTGCCGTTGGGTGCGGCGGTCCAGCGGACCACCACGGTGCGACGGCTGACCACGATCACCGCCAGCATCATCTTCACGATCCCGTCGCTGGCACTGTTCGTGGTGCTTCCGCTGGTCATCCCGACCCGCATCCTCGACGAGGCGAACGTGATCGTGGCGCTCACGCTCTACACCGTCGCGCTACTGGTGCGCGCGGTGCCCGAGGCATTGGACGCGGTGTCGCCGACCGTGCTGGACGCGGCCACGGCCGTCGGCTACAAACCGCTTACACGGATGATGAAAGTCGAACTGCCGCTAGCAATTCCGGTGCTGACAGCGAGTCTGCGGGTGGTCGCCGTCACCAACATATCGATGGTGTCGGTGGGCTCGGTGATCGGTATCGGCGGGCTGGGCACCTGGTTCACCGAGGGCTACCAGGCCAACAAGAGCGATCAGATCGTCGCGGGCATCATCGCGATCTTCGTGCTCGCGATCGTGATCGACACGCTGATCATGCTGGCGGGCAAGGCGCTCACGCCCTGGACCCGCACGCCGCGCACGGTGAAGGCGGTGTCGTGATGGGGCCGATGGCGTTTCTCCAGGAGGCGCTGGCGTACATCTTCACGGCGGCCAACTGGGGCGGCCCCGCCGGCCTGACGGCCCGACTTCTCGAGCACCTGGAGTACACGGCGGTCGCGGTGGTCTGCTCGGCGCTCATCGCGATACCGGTCGGCATGGTCATCGGGCACACCGGCCGCGGGACGTTCCTCGTCGTCACCGGGGTCAACGCGTTGCGGGCGCTGCCGACCCTGGGCGTGCTGCTGCTCGGCGTCCTGTTGTGGGGGCTGGGCCTGGTGCCGCCGACGGTGGCGCTGATGCTGCTGGGCATCCCCCCGCTGCTGGCCGGCACGTACGCCGGCATCGCGAACGTCGACCGTACGGTCGTCGACGCCGCGCGTTCGATGGGCATGACCGAGCGGCGCATCCTGCTGCGGGTGGAGGCGCCGATCGCGTTGCCGTTGATACTCGGCGGGCTACGCACCGCCACGCTGCAGATCGTGGCGACCGCGACGGTGGCCGCTTACGCCAGCCTCGGCGGGTTAGGCCGCTACCTCATCGACGGCATCAAGGTGCGCCAGTTCCATCTGGCGTTGGTCGGCGCCTTGATGGTGACGGCGCTGGCCCTGCTTCTGGACGCCGCGCTCGCGTTCGCCGTTTGGGCCTCGGTGCCGGGAACCGGTCGGCTCCGGCGATCGCGTATGCCCCAGCCGTTCCTCGGTGACGAAGTCGTCCTCGAATCCCCTCCGCGCGCAACATCACAGCGCGCCACCAAAAGCTCTACTGGAGCGCATTCCGAACGGGGCGACCCTTCGCCTACGGTATAGGGGTGAGTGAAGCAGGAGGCTCCGAGAAATGGCCGGCGATCCTGACGTGGCGCGCGCATGACGTGCCGAGGATGGAATCGGTGCGGGTGCATGTGTCGGGCAACCGGGTGAAGGCCTACGGCAGGATCGTGGCCGCCGCGACGTCGTCGCACCCGGCCTTCTCCGCTTCCTACGATCTGGTGACCGACGAGGCCGGCGCCACCAAGCGACTGTCGATGACCGTGACGCTCGCCGAGCGGGAGCGCCAGCTGTCGATCGCCCGCGACGAAGAGAACATGTGGCTGGTCCAGCAGCACACCGGAGAGTCGCGGCGCGCGTCCTACGACGGTGCGCTCGACGTCGACGTGATCTTCAGCCCGTTCTTCAACGCGCTGCCGATACGGCGTACCGGGCTCTACCGACGATCGGACTCGATCAGCTGCTCCGTGGTGTATGTGCGGCTGCCCGAACTGTCCGTGGAGACTGCGGTGATCAGCTACAGCAGCGCAGAGGACGGCATCAAGCTGCACTCGCCCGTCGCCGAAGCGACGATCACCGTGGATTCGGACGGGTTTCCCGTCGACTACCCAGGACTGGCAGAGCGGATCTGATCACCCCGCCGGCGCGGCCCGCGGCGGCGAGTTCCGCGCGCCAGCTGTCCCCGCCGAGGACCACCGTGACGATCTCCGGCCTGCTGAAGCTGTCGTAGCGCACACGGGCGGCGTGCCCGGTCTCGACGAGATCGGTCAGCGGTCTGTCGTCAGCCAGCGCGTCGCGCGCGTGGTTGAGCAACTCCAGGGTGCGGTCCAGGACGGGCAGCAGTTCGTCGGCGTTGGCCTCACACATCGCCCGCACCAGGTCCGGTGCGGTCGCCGCGACCCGCGTGCCGTCGCGAAACGACCCGGCGGCAAGCGCGAAGGCCAGCGGCACCTCGCCGGCGGTCGCGGCGAGCGCCTCGGCCAGCAGGTGCGGCAGATGCGAGATCGTCGCGGCGGCGGCGTCGTGTTCGTGTGAGCGGGCCGGCACGACGACCGCGCCGCAGTCCAGCGCGAGGTCCATCACCAGCTTCCAGACCCCGGGCTCGACGTGGTCGTCGACGCTGATCACCCATGGCGCGTCGACGAACAGCCGCGCGTTGCCTGCCGGCCAGCCCGAGTGGGCGGTACCTGCCATCGGATGGCCGCCGACGAACCGCTCCAGCAGCCCGAACGACCGGACTTCCTGCAGCACAGCACTTTTGACACTCGTCACGTCGGTCAGCGGACATGCCGGAGCCGTTTCCCGAATATGGCCGAGCATCTGGCCCAACGCGGGCACCGGCACCGCCAGCACGATCAGCGCATTGGCGTCAGCCGCCCGGCCGAGCGCGGTGTCGAGGTCCGCTGTGGCATCGAATCCGTCGGCGGCCGCGGCCTGGACGCCTTCACGCGACCGGTTGTAGCCGAACACCTCACGTCCGGCCGCCGCCGCCGCGCGCATGATCGAACCGCCGATCAGCCCGAGGCCGAGCACGCAAACCGGGGTGTCCGTCACCGTTCAAGGTTGGCATATCGAGCGCGATCGGCCGACGTCAGGCCGGGCGGCCGCCGCTGATCGATGCCTGGTCAAGGCGGTGGTCGGCGACTACCGTAAGCCGACATGGGAGCACAGCGTGCACCGGCGCGGGAGCAGTCCGTCGACACCCCCGACGGCTTCGGCGTGGCTGTGGTCCGGGAGGACGGAAAGTGGCGTTGCGCGCCGCTGCGCCGCGCGGCGTTGAGCAGCCTGACCGCCGCCGAGACGGAGCTACGGGAAATCCGCAGTGCGGGAGCGGTATTCGGGTTACTCGACGTCGACGACGAGTTCTTCGTGATCGTGCGGCCGGGTCCGTCCGGGACCCGATTGCTGCTCTCGGACGCCACGGCTGCGCTGGACTACGACATCGCGGCCGAGGCGCTGGAGAACCTCGACGCCGACATCGAGCCCGAAGAGCTCGAGGAGGCCGACCCGTTCGAGGAAGGTGACCTCGGAGTGCTTTCGGACGTCGGCCTGCCGGAGGCCGTGCTCGGGGTGATCCTCGACGAGTCCGACCTCTACGCCGACGAACAGTTGGGCCGGATAGCCCGGGAGATGGGGTTCGCCGACGAGTTGTCGGCGGTCCTCGACCGTCTGGGTCGGTGAGCCGACGATGGACAGAGGTCGGTGAGCCTGACCGACGAGGCGCTGATCCGCGCCGCATTGGAGGCGGCCCGCGGCGCCGGCCCCCGCGATGTGCCGATCGGCGCGGTCGTCGTCTCCGCTGACGGCACCGAACTGGCCCGCGCCGCCAACGCTCGCGAAGCGCTCGGCGACCCCACTGCGCACGCGGAGATCCTGGCGATGCGCGCGGCCGCGGCGGTCCTCGGCGACGGCTGGCGACTGGAGGGCACCACCCTCGCGGTGACCGTGGAGCCGTGCACGATGTGCGCCGGCGCGCTGGTGATGGCTCGGGTGTCGCGGGTGGTGTTCGGGGCCTGGGAGCCCAAGACCGGAGCCGTGGGGTCGTTGTGGGATGTGGTGCGCGACAGGCGCCTCACGCATCGGGCGCAGGTGCGCGGCGGGGTGCTCGCCGACCAGTGCGCCGCACCGCTGGAAGAGTTCTTCGCCCGGCAGCGATGACCGTCTCCAGTTCGCGAGAGGTACACCAGGGTCGTGATCGTCCCGAGTTCAAGACCCTGGTGTCACTCTCGCGGAAACGACAACGTCGCCCGGCAGCGATTGGAGTAGACGGGCGGGTGCCCGGTAAGCTGCCACACGGTGGCGTGTCCGAGCGGCCTAAGGAGCACGCCTCGAAAGCGTGTGACGGGTAACCCCCGTCCGAGGGTTCAAATCCCTCCGCCACCGCCACATCGACTCAGGCACTATTGTCGGATTCGTCACTGAAGAAGAGGTCGGGCGACCGCGGTGACCAACGCGAGAGAATTGGTTACCTATGCGCGCCCTTTATGACCAAGGCCCGTCCGCCCCGGCCGGTAGTCCTGCTGCTTCCGCGCGCCCTTTTTCGGTGTTGCTCGTCGAGGACGATCGAGGAGACGCGATCCTGGTCGAGGAGCTGATCGCCGACGCCGCAGCCGAAATCGAGGTGGCGTGGGCGCCCTCCATGGAGGAAGCCGAGCAGCACTTGGAAAGCGCTCGCCCGGACTGCGTACTGCTCGACCTGAACCTGCCGGACGCGAATGGCATCAACGCGCTCGACCGCATCTGCCGTCGTGACATCACAATGCCGATCGTCGTGCTGACCGGACTCAACGACGAGCACTTCGGGATCTCCGCCGTCGCAGCCGGCGCCCAGGACTACCTCGTCAAGGGACGCGTCGAACCGGAGACGTTGCGGCGCGCGCTGCTCTACGCGGTGGAGCGCAAACGCGCCGAGCTGACCTCCGTGGAACTGCACGCCAGTGAGCTGCGCGCCCGGGAGAACTCCCGCCTCGAGCGCGGGCTGCTGCCGTCTCCTTTACTCCTCGAGCACCCCGGCGTCGACATCGTCGCCGAATACCGGCCCAGCAGACAGCACGCACTTCTCGGCGGGGACTTCTATGACTTCGTCCAGACACCGGACCGCACCGTGCACGTCATGGTCGGCGACGTGGCCGGACACGGCCCCGACGAGGCCGCGCTCGGCGTGGCGCTGCGGATCGGCTGGCGCGCGCTGACGTTCGCGGGGTTGCGCGGCAACGAGCGCATGCGCCAACTCGAACGGATTCTCAGCGCCGAACGGCCGGGGTCGAGCATCTTCGCCACCGTGATCAGTGTCGCGATGTCAACCGACAACCTGAGTTTCAACGTGGTGTCGGCGGGCCATCCTGGCATGCTGCTGCACGGACCAAACACCGTCGAATGGCTGGAGCCGAAGGTCGGTCCCGCACTCGGCCTGTCCGGCCACGAGTGGCCACTGAACATGCTCGAGCTGCCGCCCGGGTACGGCTTGGTACTGCTCACCGACGGGTTGTTCGAGGGGCGGTCCGGCGAGGGCACCCAGCGCCTCGGGGAGAGCGGTCTGCTCGAAGTCGCCCGCAGCTATGCGCATCTGCCGGGTCGACAATTCGTCAGCGCGCTGATCGACGACGTCGAGCGTCGCGCGCAGTCGGTGGGCGGCATCAGCGACGACATCGCGGTGGTGCGCGTGGAGCGGACGATCACCGGATGAGATGGCGTCTCACCGTCCAGGGCTGGCAGAACCTGGTGCTGTCGGCGATGGGTGTGCTGGTGATCGCCGGCGCCATCGCCGGTGCGCTGCTGTTGAACCGCACCGACGAGGTTTCGCGCGAGCTAAACCTCGGTATCCAGCCCGCCCGTGTCGCCGCATATCAGTTGCAGGCCGCTCTTCGTGACCAGGAGACCGCGATCCGCGGATACGCCATAGCAGCCGATCGTCAGTTTCTCGAGCCGTACTACACGGGCCAGGACTCCGAGCGCACCGCAGAACAGGCGATTCGCGACGGGATCGGTCACCGGCAGGACCTCGTCGACGACCTCGACAGAATCCAAGACGCCGCAGCCGGGTGGCGCAAGACGTACGCCGATCCGCTCATCGCCTCGGTGACGCCGGGCAGGCCGAAGGTGCTCGATGCCGACACCGCCGCGCGCGGCAAGGCCGAATTCGACCGGCTGCGTGGGCTGTTCGATGTCCAGAACCGCCATCTCGCGGAGGCGCGCCAGAACTCCGTCGACGAGCTCGCCCGGGTGCAGAGGTGGCGCGACAGCGTGCTCATCGCGATCGTCGCGACGTTCCTCATCGCGGGGGTCGTGCTGGCGATGCTGGTGCGTAATGCCGTGACCCGTCCGCTCGAGAAGCTCGCCGCGGCATGCCGCAGGATCACCGAGGGCAGCTTCGGTCACCGGATCACGGCCGAGGGGCCGCGGGACATCCGGGCGATCAGCTCAGACGTCGAGGACATGCGCCAGCGCATCGTCGACGAGCTCGACGTCTCCCGGGACAGCCGCGCACAGCTGGCGGAACAGGCGGTCGAACTGCAGCGGTCCAACGCCGAGCTCGAGCAGTTCGCCTACGTCGCGTCGCACGACCTGCAGGAGCCGCTGCGCAAGGTGGCGTCGTTCTGCCAGCTGCTCGAGAAGCGCTACGGCGACAAGCTCGACGAGCGCGGCCTCGAGTACATCCGGTTCGCCGTCGACGGCGCCAAGCGGATGCAGGTACTGATCAACGACCTGCTCACGTTCTCCCGCGTCGGCAGGCTCAACTCCACCGAAGCCGAGGTCGACCTCGGCGCCGCGCTGGACGCCGCGGTGCACAACCTCGCGGCCGCGATCGAGGAGTCGGGCACCGAAGTGGTCCGCACCGGGCTGCCTCTTCCGTCGGTCACGGGCGACCCGACGCTGCTGGCGATGCTCTGGCAGAACCTGATCGGCAACGCGGTGAAGTTCCGCAAGCCCGACGTGGCGCCGCGGATCGTCATCGACTGCCAGGTCGGCCAGGATGCGCACGACGGTTCATGGCTGTTCACTGTCACCGACAACGGGATCGGCATCCCCCCGGAGTTCGTGGAAAAGGTGTTCGTGATTTTCCAGCGCCTGCACGGCCGTGATTCCTACACCGGCACCGGCATCGGGCTCGCGCTGTGCCGCAAGATCGTCGAATACCACGGCGGGAGCATCTGGATCGACACCGCCTACACCGACGGCACCCGGTTCCATTTCACGGTGCCGTGCGTAGTGCGTGAGCCCTTCGAAGCCCATATGGAAGGATCGACCGCATGACAACGGACAGTCGGGTGATCGACGTACTGCTGATCGAGGACGACCCGGGTGACGAGCTGATCACCCGAGAAGCGTTCGAGCACAACAAGATCAAGAACACTCTGCACGTCGCACACGATGGCGAGGAGGGTTTGGACTTCCTCTACCGTCGTGGCAAGTACGCAGACGCGCCGCGGCCCGATCTGATCCTGCTTGACCTCAACCTGCCGAAGTACGACGGCAGGCAGCTGCTCGAGCAGATCAAGTCCGACGCGAACCTGAGCCACATCCCGGTGGTCGTGCTCACCACGTCGTCAGCCGAGGAAGACATCCTGCGCAGCTACAAGCTGCACGCCAATGCGTACGTCACCAAACCGGTGGACCTCGACCAGTTCATGAACGCCGTCCGCCAGATCGACGAGTTCTTCGTCCAGGTGGTCCGGCTGCCTCAGATCTGACGCTCGTCGGCGCCCGCGACGTCGAAGTCGATCCGCACGGTGGTACCGCGCTCAGACTTCGCGACGTCCACACCGTCGCCGACGGCGCGGATGATCGGCAGCCCGCGGCCGCGCGTCGTCGGCCCCGAAGTCGGTGGGCGCCACTCGCCGTGGTCGGAGACGCTGACGACGATCCGCTCCTTCTCGACCGTGGCGTCGACCACGATCACTCCGTCGTCCGAATCCCGGTAGGCATGCTCGACGCAGTTGGTGGCCGCCTCGTTGACCGCCAGCACGATGTCGGCGACGACGGGATCGGGCACGCCGATCGGCTCGATCCACGACATCAGCTGACGCCGAATCTGTGCCAACCGATCCGCTGTGGCCGGCACCTCGATCCGCAACGGGTCCGCCGGCCGCAGACGCACCTCGATCACCACGCCGTGGTTGTACCCCGCTCGCGCCGATTCCTCACTTCCGCCACGCGTGCTGTCGATCTCAAATCGGTAGCGAGGCGAAGATCACATCCGCGGTCGGCTCAGCCGAAGAACGTCGTCCGGTAGTCGGGAGACCACGCTCCCTTGAGGCAGCTCAGCGGAACACCGTCGGGCGACTGAGCCACCCCAGTTGCGTCCCCGCACGGCAACCGGTTGGTGCGGATGCCGACCAGCGGCGGCGACGCGATCCACACGCTGTGCGAACTGCACGCGAGCGTGTTACCCGACGCGTCGATTCCGAAGTTGTAGCGGGTGTTCTGCACGCAGGGCGTGCCCTCGACAGCGGTCCGGTCGACATACGGTACGCAGTTCGCACCATCGCAGTAACCGGGCGACGCCGTCGCAGGCACGGCGGTCATCATCGGTGCGGCGACGAACCCGCACGCGAGCGCAGCTGCAGCCATGAGCCTCATGGGGTTAGCGTATGTGCCGCGCACCGACGGCGGGCACGGAATAGGCTCATCGTCATGAAGCGGGCCATCGTTGCTCTGGCCGCCGCAGCCGGTGCGGCTTCTATCGCCGTCGCTCCGCCGGCCGGCGCCGACGTCGTCGCCTATCTGGTCAACGTGCACGTGCGCCCCGGCTACAACTTCCCGAACGCGGACGCGGCCATCGGTTACGGCCACACCATCTGCGACCGGGTAGCGGCCAAGATGAGCTACGGCCAGCTCGTCGACCAGGTTAAGGCGGACTTCCACACCGCGGACTACTACCAGGGTGCCTACCTGATCAACCAGGCCGTCAACGAACTGTGCCCCGCGCAGATCTGGCAGCTGCGGCAGTCGGCGGCCGGCTACACCGGATGAGAAACGGCGGCGCCCCCTCCGGGACGCCGCCGCCTTCGTGCAAGCTCGGCCCGACTATGGGCAGCTGACCTCGATCTCGAACGGCTTGTTGACCGGCTGCAGCGGGTTGGCCATGTCGACACCCGTGGCCGTGCCGCTGATCTTGTAGGTGTTGCCGTCCTTCTCGGCCTTGGCTTCGCCTTGACCGGCGCCGCTCTGGTAGCCGAGCGTCACGCCGTTGACGTTGCCCAGACCGACGCTCTGCACGGTCGGCTTGTCACCGGAGCTCACAACCGCGCCGATGCCCGTGGTCGCGTCACCGATCGCGATGTTGGTGTTGCCGCCGACGGAGCTGCACACGACGGTGCCCTGAACGGCCTGATCCTTGCCGTCGATCGTGACGGTGGTCTTGCCCTGCGCCGATGCGGCGGTGGAGGTCTCACCTGACGTCTCAGACTTCTTGTCACCCGAGGAACAGCCGGACATTCCGGCGACGACGATCGCCGCGCCGCCCACCGCGACCAGGAAACCACGCTTCACCACAGTTCTCCTTCGTGTTGTCGTGACCCGTCAAGATCGGATCATCTAGAGCAGTATGGTTCGCGGCACATCGGCCAACAACGGTTTCGCCAAATACCGATCACGCTCGGTCAGCAGGACACCCGGATGTCGAAGGTGCCCGCAGCGCGAAAGCTCGGCCTGTCGGTCTGGAAACCGTCGGCCTTGCCGGAGATGTGGTAGGTCCGGCCAGTCATGGAGACCTGCGCGGGTTTGGCATTGCCACCGACTCCGGCGCTGTAACTGCCGGTGAAGC
This sequence comes from Mycobacterium sp. E740, assembly GCF_001672895.1. Classification (GTDB taxonomy): domain Bacteria; phylum Actinomycetota; class Actinomycetes; order Mycobacteriales; family Mycobacteriaceae; genus Mycobacterium. Next base: position 613 of record NZ_LZKP01000084.1, on the reverse strand, counting down.
CTGCGACGTCGTTGATGGCCACCGACTCGGCTGCGAGTTGGTCCTTGTTCGACAGCATCGCGGTGACACCCGAGGACTGGTCGCCGGCGGTGATCGTGGTGAGCCAGCCCGTGGTGCTGCATTGCACCGCCTGGGTGAGGCCGGCGTTCTGCCCGTTGACCGAGACCTGCGCGGTGCCTGCGACGAGCTCACCGGGCGGGGGGCTGTAGTCCGGCGGGTCGGAGGAGCAGCCGGCCACCGCCAGCGTCGCGGCGGCGCAGCACGTGAGAACCCACCGATTGTCCACAGTGCAGAATCTACGGCGTGGCCGCGCCGAATTCTCCCGCTCGGGAAGAGTCGCCGTACTTCGACGTGACGGGCCAACTACCGGACCGGCTCGGCCGCACAGGTGTGATCCACACTCCGCACGGCGACATCCGTACCCCGGCTGCAGATACAGGTGATAGGCGTTGACCAGGATCGCCTGTGCGCCAAGGTCTTTCATCGCCTCCGGCAGCACCGCCTTGACAGTCGCCTGCGTGCCGACCGGAATGAATGCCGGGGTACGGATGTCGCCGTGCGGAGTGTGGATCACACCTGTGCGGCCGAGCCGGTCCGGTAGTTGGCCCGTCAC
>NZ_LZKP01000083.1 GCF_001672895.1 Mycobacterium sp. E740 | reverse complement strand
GATCGCGCGACTTTAGGCCGGCCGCTTCGCCGGCGGCGAGTAACTGGGGCGGCCGAGGCCGAGGGCATGCTGGGCGATCATGTTGCGGAACACCTCCAGCGTGCCGCCGTAGATCCCGGTCGGTCCGGCCAACCGGAAGATGTATTCGGCCGCCCCGTCATCGGCTGCGCCGTTCGCGCCGACCGGCAGGCTCGCCGCGGTCCCGAGCAGATCCATCAGATCCGGTGCGACGTCGCGCATCGTCTGCGCGATCGCCACCCGGCCGAACATCTCCGGAGCGCTGGCCGCCGCCTCCATCCGGGCGACCGCGCGTCCGAGGCGGTACCTCGCCGAGTCCTCGTCACCCGCCACCGCTGCGACGCGGTCGACCGCCTCGCCCAGCATGCCCTCGGCCTCGGCCGCCCCAGTTACTCGCCGCCGGCGAAGCGGCCGGCCTAAAGTCGCGCGATCACCTCGGTCGCGAGCAGCTCCAGCGTCGCATCCGAGCCGCGGTCGTGGGTGAACAACACGATCTGGCCGAACCCTAGCTCCCGCAGCTCGCCGATGCCATCCACGATCGCCGGTGGGGTGCCGATGAGCCCGCCCTCGGCGAGGCCGAAACCCGGAGCGCCGAACCGTTTTTCGGCAACTCGACGCACCTCCGGCAGCGAGGCGTCGTCGGGTGCCAGCGCCATCACCGCTTCGACCGACAACACGATCGTCGAGGGATCGCGGCCAATGTCTGCGCAGATGGCGTGCAGCGCCGACACCTTCTGCTCCAATTCACCCAGCGCATACGTGGGCACGTTCCACACGTCGGCGTAACGCGCGACAAGCGGCAGCGTGTACTTCTCGCCGACACCACCCACCACGATCGGTGGCCGTGGGTGCCGCACCGGTCCGGGTTTGACGGGGAAGTCCGTCACGGCAAAGTGCTTGCCGCTGTGGTCGATTCGCTCGTCGGCGAAGGCCTGGGTGACGATCTCCAGCGTCTCGCCGAGTCGCTCGGACCGCTCACGAAACGTTCCCCACGGCAGGCCGGCACGGCTGTGCTCGTCTTCGATCGACCCGCTGCCGAGCCCAAGCTGTAGCCGGCCCGCCGAAATCTGGTCGAGCGTGGTGGCCATCTTGGCCAAGAGCACCGGATGACGGAATTGGTTGCACAGCACCATGTGTCCGACATGGATACGTTCGGTGTTGCTGAGCAGCGCGGTGGCCAGCGTCCATGCCTCCAGCGACGGGTAGTCGGGTGCGCCGGGGCCGTAGAGATGGTCGTATAGCCACAGCGAATCGATGCCGAGTTCTTCACACCGCCGGGCGCGGTGCAGTACCTGCTCGTAGGTGAAGCCCAGCTGAGGCAGGTAGAGGCCGATCTCGGGCTTGGCTCTGACTTGACTCATGTCGCCCCTTCTCGGCCGCCCCTGTACTTTGCGCGCTTCGCATGGTAACGACATTCTCAAGAATCGAGAAGGTTGTTCTAGGACGGGATGCTCATATGCGGTTCACCTTCACCCACCCGATGCACAGTCATCCGTACAACCCGGAACTGGTCACGGGCAAGGGGATTGCGACAGTCGCTTCGGCCGCCGAGGCGGCGGGTTTCCACGGGTTCGGTTTCACCGACCACCCGGCGCCGACGCAGCGTTGGCTGCAGGCCGGCGGCCACGATGCGGTGGACCCGTTCGTCGCGATGGGCTATGCGGCTGCGACCACGTCGTCCCTGCGCCTCATCCCAAACATCGTCGTGCTGCCGTACCGCAACCCGTTCGTCGTCGCCAAGGCCGGCGCCACACTGGATCTGCTGTCGGAGGGACGGTTCACGCTCGGCGTCGGGGTGGGTTACCTCAAGCGCGAATTCGCCGCGCTCGGAGTCGATTTCGAGGAGCGAGCCGCGCTGTTCGAGGAGGCGCTGGAGGTGATCCGCGGAATCTGGACCACCGACGACTTCTCCTATCAGGGGCGGCATTTCACCGCCGACGGGATCACCGCACACCCGCGTCCTGTCAGCGATCCGCATCCCCCCATTTGGATCGGCGGCAACACCGTGGCCGCCCGCAAGCGGGTCGTCGCGTACGGCGACGGGTGGTGCCCGTTCGCCGCACCCGCGCAGCTTGCGCAGACCGCCCGCACGGCGACGATGGACGCCGAGATCCTCGCGTCGGGCATCGACGACCTGCGCCGCCGGTTCGACGAGGCCGGGCGCGACTGGTCGCGCATCGACATCACGTTCACCAATCCCGACGGCGGCAGCCCGGGCAGCGACGATTTCAACCCCGACGCCTACCTTTCCGGCTTGGACAAGCTCGCGGGCATCGGCGTGACCTGGGTTCAGGTCGGCCTGCCCGGCGACAGCCTCGCCCACGTGCTGGAGACCATCGACCGGTTCGGCACGTCGGTCATCGCTGCGGCCTAGTCGGCCGGATCATCTCCCGGTAGCTCAGCGAACACCTCGGCGCGCGCCGGGTCGAAGCTGAAGAACCCCTTGATCGGCAGTGTCTCCGGCGGCGGGTCCGGGTAGCTCCAGGCGACGTCCTCGACCACCGTCTCGCCGACGGTGGCCGACCAGTACGTCGCATAGCCCTTGTAGTTGCAGTAGCTGGTGGTCTGCGACGGGCGCAGCAACTCGGTGCGAACCTGCGACGGGTCGACGTAGAGGCGGGGTTCCAGCGACGTCTCGAAGACGATCACCGTCGCTGTCGTGTCGACCAGAGCTTCCCCTGCGACCCCGACTCGCAACCGGCGTTGCGTCGGCCGGCAGTCCACGCGGTGATACGGGTTCGGCGGATAGTGCACGAGCCGGCGCCCTTCCTCGAGCCATGTGTCGACGGCGTCCCAGGGCACACGCACGAATCCGGGTGCCTCGGCGACGGGTTCGCTGGGCAGATCGCCGACCTGGTCGAGCGGAAACGCAAAGCTGAGCGGGTGGCCGCGGCGGTGCACCAGCAAGGCGCGCTCGGTGTCGATGACTTCGCGTCCGTCGCGCACGGCCTGGATGCGCCGCGGGTGCGGCTCGACGAACACCACGTCGGCGGGCAGGGGCGGGGTGAACCAGCCGGCCGGATCATTGCCCAGCGGCCCGCGGGCGGCGACGAGACTCATGGCGCCAGCTTTACAAACTTCAGCCGCAGCGTCACTTCTTCGCCGAACCTGCTTGCGGACGGCGACGATGGGGAAACCGGTAGCAGCCGGCGCACAAGGGGTGAGATGAAGCGACTCAACGGGGTGGACGCCCTGATGCTCTACAGCGAGACGCCCGAGATACACATGCACACGCTCAAGATCGGGATTCTCGACGTGTCGGGTGTCGACGGCTACAGCTTCGAGCTGTTCCGCGAGGTGGCGTATCCGCGATTGATGGCGCTGTCGGCGCTGCGCTATCAGCTCGTCGACATCCCGCTGCGGCTCCACCATCCGATGTGGTGCGAGAACCCCGACATCGACCTCGACTACCATCTGCGCCCCACCCGGGTGGCGCAGCCGGGTGGCCGCCGAGAGCTCGACGACCTGATCGGCGAGATCGCCAGCACCCCGTTGGACCGCAGCCGGCCGCTGTGGGAGATGTACGTCGCCGAAGGTCTTGCCGACGACCGCATCGCGATCATCCACAAGGTGCATCACGTGCTCGCCGACGGCGTCGCGTCGGCCAATCAGATGGCCAGGGCGATGGAACCGGAGGAGCCCGCGCCGGTGACGCCCGTCGTCGACCCCGCCGCCCGCAGCACGGCACAACTGCTCAGCGCCGCGGGCCGGGACCATGCGCACCTCATCGGCCGGCTTCCCCGGCTGATCAACGAGACGGCCACCGGGGTCTCCCGGGTCCGCAAGCGCGCCAAGGAGCGCGGCCCTCACCCCGACCTGGCCCGCAACTTCGCCCCGCCGCAGACCTTCTTGAACCACCGCGTCTCGCCGGGCCGGCGCTTCGCGACGACGCCGCTGTCGCTGCCGCAGGTCAAAGAGGCCAGTCGGCATCTGGGTGTGACGCTCAACGACATCGTGCTGGCGACGGCCGCCGGCGCGCTGCGCACATTGCTGCTGCGCTACGACGGGCACGCCGACGAGCCGCTGATCGCGGGCGTTCCGGTCTGCACGAACTCGGCACCAGATCGGTTGACCGGCAACGAATTCACGTACATGATGCCGTCGCTGCCCGTGCACATCGACGATCCGCTGGAACGGGTCAAGGTGACGTCCGTGGCGACGAAGATCGCCAAGGAGAACCATCAGCTGCTCGGGCCGACCGTGTTACCGGCGTGGATGGCCTACCTGCCGCCGGCGATGGCGCCGAAATTCTTCCGGATGCAGGCCCGCCGAATGGAATCCGGTGCGGTGATGAACCTGACCATCTCCAACGTGGCCGGCCCCCGCGAGCGCGGTCACGTCGCGGGCGGCGTCGTCAGCGAAATCTATTCGGTCGGGCCCGTGGTGACCGGCAGCGGAATGAACATCACCGTGTGGAGCTACGTCGACCAGCTCGCGATCTCGGTGCTGACCGACGACCGCACGCTCGACGACCCGCACGAGGCAACCGACGCGCTGCGCGACTCCTTCGCCGAGATCCGGCGCGCCGCCGGACTGTCCGGCGACCTCGCCGCGGTGGACTCCGCGCTGCCGCTGGCCGCCGCCCTACGCTGACACGACACCGCCGCGCACCAAAGCCAACCTTTACAGATCAGCGCAATAGTGTCACGCTCTATGGGTAGCGTGACGGCTAGCTGAACCGATGGGATGGCAACTGATGGCAACTCGACTTTCCACCGAAGACGTCGCGTCGGCAGGCGGTCCGCGGGCCGCCGACGGCCGGGCCAACCATCACAGGCTCGTCGTGCTCGCCGCGAGCGCGGCCGAGGTGGTGGGGCAGGCCGGCGGCTGGCTCTTCGACCGGGCGCGGGCCGGCTGGGACGTCAACGTCAGGGTCGAGAGCTGCGGCGATCTGCGGGCGCTGGCGATCCTGGGCGCCGACACGCTCGACGACTCCGTCGAGACCATCTTGTGCAACCCGCCGCGCGGCGGTGCGCTCGCGGTGAGCGCCACGTTGCTCCGCGACGACCCGAGCCTGCGGGCCCAGGTCTCCGATGTGGCGAAGAGCTGCAGTGTGGAGCTGTTGGCGTGGGGTGAGGACTGGCCGGTGGAACTCGGTCGTCGCGTCGAGGTCGTTCCGCACCAGCTGAGCGTCGCGGCGCGCGCGTTCAAAGCCCGGGCGCTCGGCGCGGCCGGGCTGGAACCGGGCGTCGGCCCAACGGAGATTCTTTTCGAGCTGACGGCGGACGTGCTGCGGCCGTTGAGTCCGGTTTAACGGATCCAGCCGCGGCGGCGCAGCCACCAGTCACGGACCACTGCGGCGACGATCAGCAGAGCGAACCCGACCAGGAAGAAATCCTCGACGTGGCCGGTGTGGTTGCCATGGATCATGGCCACCAGGAACGCGGCGGCCAGCAGCCCGCCGATGTGAATCGCCTTCGGGTTCTCCTTCGACCAGCCCCACTCGGCAGACGGCACGTCTTCGACGTCGACGCCGGTGTGTCGCTGCACCTCGGTGTTGGCCACGGCTGCTCCTCACGGTGGGCTTGCTGGTGCCCACATTCTGGCATATGCGTACCGGGGGCCTACTACACGCGGCCGTAGGGTGATGCCTCATGACGCAGCAGTTCGACGGCAAGGTCGCATTCATCACCGGCGCGGCGCGCGGGCAGGGCCGCGCACACGCGGTCCGTTTCGCCGAGGAAGGCGCCGACATCATCGCCGTCGACCTGTGCGGGCAGATCGACAGCGTGGCCTACCCGATGGCCACACCGGAGGACCTCGACGAGACCGTCAACCTGGTGGAGAAGACCGGCCGCAGAATCGTCGCCGAGCGTGGCGACGTCCGCGACCTCGCCCGGCTGCAGGAGGTCGTGGCGGCCGGGGTGGCGCAGTTCGGCCGCATCGACTTCGTGCTCGCCAACGCCGGAATCCTGCCCGCCGCGGGGGAGCAGGGGCACGAGATCGCGGCGTTCGCCGACGCGGTGAACGTGATGCTCAACGGCGTCTACTACACGATCACCGCGGCGCTGCCCGCCCTGCTCGCGCACGGCGACGGCGGTGCCATCGTGATCACCAGTTCGGCGGCCGCGTTCAAACCGGTGACCGTCGACTTCGGCACGATGAACCACGGCGCTGCCGGTTACACCGTCGCCAAACACGGCGTCGTCGGGGTGATGCGGCACTTCGCCAGGGCCTTGGCGGAGAAGAACATTCGCGTCAACTCGGTGCACCCCGGCGGGGTGGCCACGCCGATGATCTACAACGAGGCGCTGGCGGAATGGTCCGGCGAGCATCCGTCGTTCAGCGTGTCGCAACAGCCGCTGCTCGACGTTCCGCCCGTCGAGCCCGAGGCCATCAGCGATGCGATGGTGTATCTGTGCGGCGCATCGGGCAGGTACGTGACCGGGGTGGCGCTGCCGGTCGACGGCGGCCAGATCATCAAGTGATCTCGGCGTACCGGCGCAGTGCCTCCTTGCGTTCGGCGGCGTGCTCGACGATGGGCGCCGGGTAGCTGTCGTCGTCGATCTCGGGCACCCAGCGCCGCACGTAGCGGCCGTCGGGATCGAACTTGTCGCCCTGGGTGCTCGGGTTGAAGACGCGGAAGAACGGCGCGGCGTCGGTCCCGGTGCCGGCCACCCACTGCCAGCCGTGCTGGTTGTTGGCCATGTCCCCGTCGACCAGTTGCTCGAGGAACCAGCGTGCGCCCCACTGCCACGGCAGGTGCAGGTCCTTGACCAGGAACGAGGCGGCGATCATGCGGACCCGGTTGTGCATCCAGCCGGTCTGGGCGAGCTGGCGCATGCCGGCGTCGACGATCGGATAGCCCGTTCTGCCCGCTTTCCAGGCGTCGAACCGCTGCTGCGCGTCGGTGTCGTCGTCCGTTCTCATCCCGTCGAACGACGAGTTCCAGTTCCACCAGAGGCTGTGCGGCCACTCGTAGAGCACCGCGGCGTAGAAGTCACGGAACGCCAACTCGCGCAGATACGCCTGTGCGCCTTTGCCGGCGCCCAGGTCGGCCGCCATCGTGCGCGGGTGGATCGCGCCGAACTTCAAGTGCGCCGACATCCGGCTGGTGTTGTCGAGGTCGGGACGGTTGCGGTCATCAGCATAGTCGTCGATCCCGTTGTCCACGAACGACTTCCATTGCTCGCGGGCGGCGCTCTCCCCGGCCGGTGAGTCGAGTTCGACGCCGATGTCGGGGATTTCCACCGCGCCGGGCACGGCGGCCGGGTCGACCCAGCGTGCCGACTCGGGGCCTGAGGCCGCGGGGCTGCGCCAACCGTGCCTGCGCCACGCCGCGTAGAACGGGGTGAACACCTTGTAGGGGGTACCGTCGGGTTTGGTGACCCGGCCGGGCGATACAAGATACGGCGAGCCCGACGCTTCCAGCGGCACCCCCGCGAGCGCGGCCCGCACCGCGTCGTCGCGGCGCCGCCCGAACGGCGAGTAGTCGGCGGAGATGTGCACCGCAGATGCACCGATTGCCTTGGCCAGCAACGGTATTCGCTGCTCGGGGCGACCCCGCGTCACCAGCAGCTTGCCGTCGAGGCCGTCACGCAGATCCCGAAGCGCGTCGTAGAGGTACTGCAGCCTGCGCGGTCCTGCCGACGCTTCCAGCCGCGGGTCGAGGACGTAGCAGGCGAGCACCTCGCCGTCGGCCGCCGACGCGTCGAGCAGTGCCGGCAGGTCATGCAACCGCAGGTCGCGCCGAAACCACAACAGCGTGGGCATGGCATTGATGCTGCCCCGAATCCACGGTAGAGAAACAGGATGCAATTCTGGTCGGGCACCCCGTTCATGAAAACGTCAGAAATCCTTCCCGTCGCGCGGATGCTCGACGAGGCCGGCTACGACGGGGTGATCAGCGCCGACCACATGGTCTATCCGCGGGAACTCAGCTCGCCGTACCCCGACTCACCGACCGGTAAGCCCGGCTGGCCGCCCGAGACGCCGTGGCCCGATTCCTGGGTGCTGATCGGCGCGATGGCCGCCGTGACGAGCCGGCTGCGGTTCTCCAACGCGGTGTACATCGCGCCGGCGCGCCCGCTGGTCGAGGTCGCCAAGGTGGTCGCGACCGCCTCGGTGCTGTCAGGCGGCAGGGTTTCGCTGGGCGTCGGCGTCGGCTGGATGCGCGAAGAGTACGAGCTGATGGGCCAGGACTTCACCACCCGCGGCAGCCGGCTCGACGAGATGATCGAGGCGCTGCGCGCGCTGTGGCAGGGCGGCTGGGTGTCGTGGAGCGGGACGCACTACCGGGTGCCGGAGATGACGATCGAGCCGCACCCGGCCGCGCCGGTGCCGATCCTGTGCGGCGGCGAGTCGGATGCGGCGCTGCGGCGCGCGGCTCGGTTGTGCGACGGATGGGTCGGATACGCCTACGCGTGGGACGACGCGGTGCGCTACGTCGAGAAGCTCAACGTCCTGCGTCGCGAATACGGCCGCGAGCGTGAGCATTTCGACATCATGCTGGCGTTGCTCGAACCACCGAGTGCCGATCTGTTCAAGCGCGCCGAGGATGTCGGCATCACCGCGGTGATGTGCCGTCCGTGGGCGGGAACCGACGGCGCCGCCGACGTCGAGGCCTACCGCGAACCGATCGAGCGGTTCGCCGAGACGATCATCGCCAAGGTGCGGTCATGAGCCGCCGGTAGGGCGCGAAAGGGAGGACAGCCCGCCGTCGGGGGGTAGCGGGCTGTCCTCCAGCTTCTGTCGGGCCGCCGGTCAGTTCGTCGGCGGCATGAGCACCGTGTCGATCATGTACACGGTCGCGTTGGCGGTCTGCACTCCGCCGCAGACCACGGAGGCGTCGTTGACCTTGAGGTCGGCGCCCTGGCGGGTGACGTTGACGTCGGCGCCCTGCACCGTCTTGTGGGTGCCGACGACCTGCGCGGGGGCAGCCTGGCCGGGGACCACGTGGTAGGTCAGGATGCTCTTGAGCAGCGGCGCATCGGTCTTGAGCTTCTCGATGGTGGCCGGGTCGATCTTGGCGAACGCGTCGTCGGTGGGGGCGAACACGGTGAATTGGCCTGAGTTGAGCGTGTCGACGAGGTTCACCTGCGGATTGAGTTGGCCGGAAACGGCTTTGGTCAGTGTGGTGAGCATCGGGTTGTTCGACGCGGCGACCGCGACGGGGTCCTGCGCCATGCCCATCACCGAACCCGGACCGGTCGGCACCTGCTGCGCGTAGGCCTGGCAGCCGGGCCCCACGAGTTCGGCCGAGGCCATCGTCGCGGTGCCCAGCGACAGTCCGACCGCGGTGACCGCGGCGAAACCGACTCCGGCTGCTCTCTTCTTGACGTTCATCGACTGCACTCCCTTCGTCATACGACGGCTTGTGCCGCCGACTTTGGCGTTGCGTTGGTTATTCGGTGCCGAATCCGTTTCGGATGGGTATCGATTCGGTACTAGCCGTAGGTGAAGGAGTAGACCTGCAACCCGTTGCCGACTGTGACGTCGAGGGTTCCGCGCTGTACCGTGTCGCCGTCGACGATCTGGTGCAGTGTCGGCGGGCCGCTGATGGCGATCGTGTCCGTCTCACCGTTGCGGCGAACGGTGATCGCGCCCTCACCGCCTGCGACGACATAGACGTCCTTCGCGTGGTAGTTCAGTGCGATCCCGCTGTCGGTCCCGCTGGCGGTGGCGCCCTGATAATCGAGGGTCCACTGGCCGCGCAGGGCAAAGCGATCGTCGGAAAGCTTTGGTGGGTAACGGAACTCGGCCGTGCCCTGGTCGTACGGTCCGCCGCCGCCGTAGTTGACCACTTTGCCGACGCTCAGATACGTCTCCGGCGTCGTGTTCTGGCCCGGGGTGGCGTCCGTCGATTCGACGGGCGGTGGCAGCGATGTCGCCGGATCGGCGTCGGTGAGCAGCTCGCGGATGAGCCGCTCCGTGGTCTGGTAGTCGCCCTCGCCGAACTTGATGTGTCGCACCGTGCCGGTCGCGTCGATCAGATACTTGGCCGGCCAGTAGCGGTTGCGGTAGTTCGTCCACGTCGAGTAGCTGTTGTCCAGCGCGACCGGATAGGTGATACCCAGCTCCCTCGCCCCGGCAGCGACATTGGACTGGACGCGCTCGAAGGCGTACTCGGGCGTGTGCACACCGATGACCTCCAACCCGGAACCCTGGTAGGCGTCGTACCACTTCACGATGTGGGGGATCGCGCGCTGGCAGTTGATGCAGGAGTAAGCCCAGAAATCTACGAGAACCACCTTGCCGCGCAACGCCTTCAGATCCACCCCGGTGCCGTCGGGAGTGTTGAGCCAAGCGGCGATGTTCTTGATGTCCGGTGCAGGACCGCAACTCTCGAGAACCGGCGCGCCGTTCGTGCAGTTCGACAGCTGACGGTTCTGGTCGTTGACCAGGCCGCCGAGATTCAGCTTCTCGCGGACCTGCTCGTCACCGCCGACCGCTTCCTGAAGCCCGGTCGTGTAGTCCGGTATCGCGCGCTGCAGCGCCGCGGGCAGGTTGACTGCCAAGGCCACCGCCAGCAGGATCGTGACCACGCCGGCGATGATGCGAATCGCCCGTTGCCGCTTGCGGAATGCGGCGAGCCGCTCCGCCACCCGGCGGCCGGCGAGGGCGAAGAACAGCAACGGCAGTGCCGCACCGCACGCGAAAGCCAGGGTCAGCGCTATGGTCTCGACGCCCACGGAACCGGTGGCGCCGGCGACGACGATGGCCGCCAGCACCGGCCCCGCGCACGGCACGTACAGCACTCCGAGCGCCAGTCCCAACCCGAAACCGCTTCGGCCGGAACCGAACTGTCGCTGCGGCAGCCTGGCGAACGGCTTCTTCAGCAGCGCTTCGAATCTCGGGAAGATCAACCCCATTCCGATCACCACCAGCGCGACCAGCGCGACCGATCGGATGGTGTCCTGCGGCAGCTTAAGCAGCGACAGCGCCGTCGAGCCGATCAGCGTCACCACCGAGAAGCTCGTCACCAGCCCGGCGATGACCAGATAGGGCCGCAGCGACTCCACCAGCGACGGCTTCTTCTCGGCGACTGCTACCGCTCCGGCCGCGGTGGCCGAATCGCGCCGGGCGCCTTGGGTTCCGGAGAAGAAGATCACCGGCAGCACCGGCAGGATGCACGGCGAGATGCCGGTGATCAGTCCGCCGAGGAAGCCGATGAGGATGAGCTCGAACATGGCGGTCCTTGGAAAGTACGACTATGCCGATGGGCGAGCTGACGCGAAATCGGTTGTGGAGGTGATTGCGCGTCAGCTCGCCGGTCGGGGGGCCTTGCCGGGCGGTTAGGAGCCGGCCGGGGGCATCAGCACCGTGTCGATCATGTACACGGTCGCGTTGGCGGTCTTCACGCCGCCGCAGACCAGTCCGGCGTCGTTGACCTTGAGGTCAGCGCCCTGGCCGGTGACCTTGACGTCGGCGCCCTGCACCGTCTTGTGGCTTCCGGCCACCTGCGCCGGAGTGGCCTGGCCGGGGACCACGTGGTAGGTCAGGATGCTCTTGAGCAGCGGTGCGTCGGTCTTGAGCTTCTCGATCGTGGCCGGGTCGATCTTGGCGAACGCATCGTCGGTCGGGGCGAAGACCGTGAACTGGCCGCTGTTGAGCGTGTCGACCAGGTTCACCTGGGGGTTGAGCTTTCCGGACAGCGCCTGGGTCAGCGTCTTGAGCATCGGATTGTTCGACGCCGCAACGGCTACCGGGTCCTGCGCCATACCGGCCACCGAGCCGGGCCCGCTGGGCACCTGTTCGGCGTAGGCGGCGCAGCCGGACCCGACGAGGTTGGCGGCCGGATCGGCCATCGCGGACGTGGCCGGCGCGGCGGACGTGGTGCTGGTGGCAGCCGACGTGCTGGACGCCGATGCATCGTTCGAATCGCCGTTGGAACATGCCGCCCCACCGAACATGGCCACCGCGGCGAGGCCCGCCGCTGCAACTGCCTTCCGGTGAACTGTGTTCATCGCTTCCTCATCCCTTTCGTCGGCGGGCCGGTGCCCGCCCCGTCTGCTGTGACATCGGGGATTCGGAACGCGGGCCCGCGCGGATGAAACGCGTCACATTCGCGTCACACATGCAGCGCGGCCGAGAGCGCGCGGTGCCAGGCGGCACAATGGTTCGGTGAGTGTTTCCGCCTGCCCCGACCGCAGCGACGGGGGGTCAGCCCGGCGCCGCGTGTTGATCCTGGGCAGCACCGGATCGATCGGAACGCAGGCGCTGGAGGTCATCGGTGCCAACCCCGACCGCTTCGAGGTCGTCGGCTTGGCGGCCGGCGGCGGCAACCCCGGGCTGCTGGCCCGGCAGCGCGCCGCCACCGGGGTGACCAACCTCGCCGTCGCCGACGAACGCGCCGCCGCTCGCGTCGGGGACGTCACCTACTCCGGCCCGGACGCCGTCACTCAACTGGTCGAGAACACCGAGGCCGACGTCGTGCTCAACGCGCTCGTCGGCGCCCTGGGACTCAAGCCGACGCTCGCCGCGCTGGCGACCGGTGCGCGCCTCGCGCTGGCCAACAAGGAGTCGCTCGTCGCCGGCGGTCCGCTGGTGCTCAAAGCGGCCCAGCCGGGCCAGATCGTGCCCGTCGATTCCGAACACTCCGCGATGGCGCAGTGCCTGCGGGGAGGCGCCGCCGACGAGGTCGCCAAGATCGTGCTGACCGCGTCCGGCGGCCCGTTCCGCGGTTGGACCGCAGAGCAGCTGGAGTCGGTCACCCCCGAACAGGCCGGCGCCCATCCCACCTGGTCGATGGGGCCGATGAATACCCTGAACTCGGCGTCACTGGTCAACAAGGGGCTCGAGCTGATCGAGACCCACCTGCTGTTCGGGGTGCCCTACGACCGCATCGAGGTCGTCGTGCACCCGCAGTCGATCGTGCACTCGATGGTCACGTTCACCGACGGTTCGACGCTGGCGCAGGCCAGCCCACCGGATATGCGGCTGCCGATCGCGCTGGCGCTGGGCTGGCCGCAACGGGTTCCCGCGGCCGCGCTCTCCTGTGATTTCTCCACCGCTTCCACCTGGGACTTCGAACCGCTCGACGACGACGTGTTCCCGGCGGTGGCGCTGGCCCGCCGGGCGGGCGAGACGGGCGGCTGCATGACCGCCGTCTACAACGCAGCCAACGAGGAGGCCGCAGCGGCGTTCCTCGACGGGCGCATCCGGTTCCCGGCGATCGTGCGCACCGTCGCCGAGGTGCTGCGCGCTGCCGACCAGTGGGCCGCGCAACCAGCTACCGTGGATGACGTACTTGACGCCCAGCAGTGGGCGCGTGACCGCGCCTCGCGTGCGGTCGAGCGGGAGGTAATCACCACGAAATGATGTGGTTCATCGGTGTCGCGTTGTTCGCGCTGGCCATCCTGGTCTCGGTGGCCCTGCACGAATGCGGCCACATGTGGGCCGCGCGGGCCACCGGCATGAAGGTGCGCCGCTACTTCGTCGGCTTCGGGCCAACCCTGTGGTCCACGTGGCGCACCAACAAGCTCGGCGACCGGACCGAGTACGGCGTCAAGGCGATACCGCTCGGCGGCTTCTGCGACATCGCGGGCATGACCGCGGTCGAGGAACTCGCCCCCGAAGAGCGCGAGCGCGCGATGTACAAGCAGAAGACCTGGAAGCGGACCGCGGTGCTGGCCGCCGGTCCCGGCATGAACTTCGTCATCGGCCTGGTGCTGATCTACGGCATCGCGGTCGTCTGGGGATTGCCCAACCTGCACGCGCCGACCACAGCGGTCGTCGGCGAGACGTCCTGTGTGAAAGCCGAAGTCAGCAAGGGCCAGCTCGGCGACTGCCTCGCACCTTCGCCGGCAGCCGCGGCGGGTATCGAGCCCGGCGACACCGTGGTCAAGGTGGGCGACGCACCGGTGGCCACCTTCGAGGAGATGGTCACCGCCGTCCGCCGGCTCGACGGCCCGACCCCGTTCACCGTGCAGCGCGGCGACGACGAGTTCACCACGGTCGTCGACGTCGTTCCCGCCCAGCGCTGGGTCGCCAAGGGCGACACCGCCGAACCGGCGCCGGTCGGCACCGTGGGCATCACCGCGGCGCAGTTCGGGCCCACGCAGTACAACGCGCTGTCGGCGGCGCCGGCGACGTTCGCGTTCACCGGGGACCTCGCCGTGGAGATCGGCAAGTCGCTGGCCAAGCTCCCCACCAAGATGGGTGCGCTGGTGCGCTCGATCGGGGGAGGCGAGCGCGACCCCGAGACCCCGATCAGCGTGGTCGGTGCCAGCATCATCGGCGGCGACGCGGTCGACCAGGGGCTCTGGGTGGCGTTCTGGTTCTTCCTGGCCCAGCTGAACTTCGTGCTCGGCGCGATCAACCTGGTGCCGCTGCTGCCTTTCGACGGCGGCCACATCGCGATCGCGTGCTACGAGAAGGTCCGCAACATGATCCGCTCGGCGCGCGGCATGGTGGCCGCGGGCCCTGTCAACTACCTCAAGCTGATGCCCGCCACGTACGTGATCCTGGTCCTCGTGACCGGCTACATGCTGTTGACCGTCACCGCCGACTTCGTCAACCCGATCCGAATCTTCCAGTAGGAGAGACAGATGGCCACCGGCCAACAGATAGGGCTGGGAATGCCGGCGCCTCCCGCGCCGGTCCTGGCGCCCCGCCGCAAGACCCGCCAGTTGATGGTCGGCAATGTCGGCATCGGCAGCGACCACCCCATCGCGGTGCAGTCGATGTGCACCACCAAGACCCACGACGTCAACAGCACGCTGCAGCAGATCGCCGAGTTGACCGCGTCCGGCTGCGACATCGTGCGGGTGGCGTGCCCGCGCCAGGAGGACGCCGACGCGCTGGCCGAGATCGCCCGGCACAGCCAGATCCCGGTGATCGCCGACATCCACTTCCAGCCGAAGTACATCTTCGCCGCGATTGACGCGGGGTGCGCCGCCGTGCGCGTCAACCCCGGCAACATCAAGGAATTCGACGGCCGCGTCGGTGAGGTCGCCAAGGCCGCCGGCGCCGCGGGCATCCCGATCCGCATCGGCGTCAACGCCGGATCGCTGGACAAGCGGTTCATGCAGAAGTACGGCAAGGCCACCCCCGAGGCGCTGGTCGAGTCCGCGCTGTGGGAGGCCTCGCTGTTCGAGGAGCACGGCTTCGGCGACATCAAGATCAGCGTCAAGCACAACGATCCCGTGGTGATGGTCGCGGCCTACGAACAACTCGCGGCGCAGTGCGACTATCCGCTGCACCTCGGCGTCACCGAGGCGGGTCCCGCCTTCCAGGGGACGATCAAGTCCGCTGTCGCGTTCGGGGCGCTGCTGTCGAAGGGCATCGGCGACACCATCCGGGTGTCGCTGTCCGCGCCGCCGGCCGAAGAGGTCAAGGTCGGCAACCAGATCCTCGAGTCACTGAACCTGCGGCCCCGGTCGCTGGAGATCGTGTCCTGCCCGTCCTGCGGCCGCGCGCAGGTCGACGTCTACACGCTGGCCAACGAAGTCAGTGCCGGACTGGAGGGCATGGAGGTTCCGCTGCGCGTCGCGGTGATGGGTTGCGTCGTCAACGGTCCGGGTGAAGCCCGGGAAGCCGATCTCGGTGTGGCGTCCGGCAACGGCAAGGGCCAGATCTTCGTCAAGGGTGAAGTGATCAAGACGGTGCCCGAGGCGCAGATCGTCGAGACGTTGATCGAAGAGGCGATGCGGCTGGCCGGCGAAATGGGCCAAGAAGATGCGAACGGTTCGCCGGTCGTGACCGTAAGCTGAGAGTGATTCCGCACACTGCTCTCGGCGTCGGTTAGAAAGAGTTCCCATGTCGGCTCCGCCGCTGTTTCGTCACGTCGACGAACGACGGGTGTCCGTGGTGCGCGACGTCGGAGCGGTGATGCGGGTCCTCGACGAGGATCCGGTCGGCTCCTGCATGGTCGCGTGCCGGGTCGCAGAACACGGCGCGGAGCCGTCGGCGATCGGCGGTGAGCTCTGGACGCGACGCCGGCCCACCGAATCGCTGTGTTACGCCGGCGCGAACCTGATTCCGTTGCGCGGTGCGGCGATTGACCTGACCGCGTTCGCCGAGAAGGCGATGAGCACCGCGCGGCGCTGCTCGTCGCTGGTCGGGCGGGCCGAGCTGGTGCTGCCGATGTGGCGCCGGCTCGAGCGGGCCTGGGGCGCCGCCCGCGACGTGCGCGAGCAGCAGCCGTTGATGGCGCTGAGCACGCCGCCGCGGTGCGCGGTCGATCCCGGTGTGCGCCAGGTCAGGGCCGACGAACTCGACGCCTACCTCGTCGCCTCGATCGACATGTTCATCGGCGAGGTCGGCATCGACCCGCGGCTCGGCGACGGCGGTCGCGGTTACCGGCGCCGGGTCGCCGGGCTGATCGCGGCGGGTCGCGCCTGGGCACGCTTCGAGCGCGGCGAAGTGGTGTTCAAAGCAGAGGTCGGCTCACAGTCGCCGACCGTCGGCCAGATCCAGGGAGTGTGGGTTCATCCCGACTGGCGCGGACACGGCCTGGGCACGGCGGGTACCGCGACGCTGGCGTCGGCCGTGGTGCGGTCGGGCCGCACCGCGAGCCTGTACGTCAACGATTTCAACACCGTCGCCCGGGCCACCTACGACCGCGTCGGCTTCCAACAGGTGGGAACGTTCGCAACCGTTCTGCTCGACTGACAGTTCTGACGGCGTCCCTGACCTACGCTCACGTCATGGCTGACGACGACCGCACAATCACGCGCAGAGAGATCGCCGACACGATGGTGCGCGCACTCGAGCGACGACACGAACTGCTCGATGTCATCGTCGATTCCGAGGACTACGACGCGGCCATCGAGGCGATCGCGGGCATGCTCGGCTCGTCGGAGATGGCGGCTGAAGCGGTGCTGCGGTTGTCGTTCGACCGGCTGACCAAGGTGTCGCGGCGGCGCATCGCCGCCGAACTCGAAGACCTCAACAACCAGCTGAGCTTCACCATGGGCGAGCCGGTGCCCACGGCCGACAGCATGCTGCTCCGACCGTTCCTCGCCGAGGCCGACCGCGACATCTTCGCCGCGCGCACCCAGGACGTGCGCGAAGCGGGCGACGGTTCACGGGCGCCGGCGGGCGACCTCGACGACGAGATCCGCGCCGGGCTGCGACGCGTCGACGCCGAGGAGGCCGCCTGGCTGGTGGCGATGCAGGGCGCCGAGAAGGTGGGCATGGTCTTCGGCGACCTGGTCGCCGGCGAGGTGAATGTGCGGATCTGGATTCACCCGGACTACCGCAAGCAGGGGTACGGCACGGCCGCGTTGCGCAAGTCGCGCTCGGAGATGGCCGCGTACTTCCCGGCGGTGCCGTTGGTGGTTCGGGCGCCTGCCGCCGGCTCGTAACGCCTCGGCCCCCGGCGTCACACCGATCGACCACCGGCGTCACACCGATCGGCCCCCGGCGTCACACCGATCGACCACCGGCGTCACACCGATCGACCACCGGCGTCACACCGATCGACATTCCGCAGACCCCTTCTCGGGTGGATTCAAGGTTTGGTTGCAACAGTGGTTTCTGCTGCGGCTGACAGTAGTTGGTTGAGTCGGTTGGTGGGGTTGTCCCAGCCGAAGCGTTTTCGGGGTCGTCCGTTGAGTTCGTCGGCGACGTAGGCGAGGTATTCGGCGGAGTGCACGGATAGGTCGGTGCCCTTCGGGAAATATTGGCGCAGAAGGCCGTTGGTGTTCTCGTTGCTGCCCCGTTGCCACGGTGAATGGGGGTCACAAAAGTAGATTTCGATTCCGGCGTCGACGCTGATACGGGCGTGTTGCGCCATTTCGTGGCCCTGGTCCCAGGTCACCGTGCGCCGCAGTGTGGACGGTAGTTCCCTGATGGCGGCGATCATGGCATCGGCGACGACATCGGCGGTGCGTGAGGTGGGCAGGTGCAGCAGCCGCACGTAACCGGTCGAGCGTTCGACCAGGGTGCCGATCTGAGATCCCTGATTCGCACCGATGATCAGATCGCCCTCCCAGTGCCCCGGCACGGCACGATCGTCGGCCTCAGCGGGACGCTCGCTGATGTTGACCATGCCCACCATGCGACCGCGGGCCGGGGCCGCGCCGGTGCGTTTGCGCGGTTTACGCAAGGTCCGTCGGGTGCGCAGGCAGCGGGTCAGCTCACGGCGTAACTCGCCGCGTCCTTGCACGTAGAGCTCTTTGTAGAGAGTTTCATGCGACATCTGCATCTCCGGGCGGTCGGGGTACGTCAGCGCCAGCACCCCGGCGATCTGAGCCGGGCTGTAGCGCTTGATCAACAACGCTTGCACCTGCTCGCGCAGCTCGACACAGCGGCTCAATTTGGTCGCCTTGGGTCGGCGCGCCCGGGCCTCACTGCGCTGTTGAGCCAGCCGCGCCGAGTACGACACGCTCCTGGGGTGACGACGATACGGGGCCCCGAACCGGTGCCTGGCCCGATACCTGCCCGAATGGGCCGGCTCAGCTCCGCTGTTCTTATTGATCTCCCGAAGGATCGTCGACGCAGCGCGCCCTAGCCGACGAGCCATCGACCGAATCGACTCACCAGCAGCGATGCCGACCATGATCTCCTCACGCTCAGCGTGACTCAATCGCGGCCGCCGACACCCCCGAGCACTCTCAAGACGTGGATTCACACCACCAAACCTGGCGAACCATCGCCACCCGGTGGTACCCACCACGCCGACAGCGACCCCAGCATCCTCCGAAGAAACCCCCGCAGCAATCAGCTCCCAGAACCGACGCTGCACCGACACCAACTCAGCCGCACGACCCATCCTCAACACTTCCAATCACGAAGTGTTGCAACCACCCCTTGAACTCAAGTCGACTTTTCGCTGCAAAACGTTGGTCGATGTGACAGATGTGATTAGTTCGCGCGCCGAACGGTGCGTCTGCGCGACGTTGAGGTCTCGAGTTCGTAACATCTGCCCCAATGGCAACTACAGCATCACGGGTAGCAGTTCTGGTGACAGCCGCGGCGGTCGTCGTCGCGCTCGGTAGCGCGTGCACGCCGAAGCCCGCCGGGCCCGAACCGACCGCCGAGAAGTTCTTCGCAGCGCTGGCTACCGGTGACACCGCGCGGGCCGCCGAGCTCAGCGACCGGCCCGTCGAGGCACGCGAAGCGCTGAACGACGCCTGGGCGGGCCTGCAGGCCACGCACCTCGACACGCAGATTCTCGGCTCGAAGTACGCCGAGGACACCGGCAGCATCACCTACCGCTACACCTGGCATCTGCCCAAGGACCGCACCTGGACCTACGACGGCCAGCTGAACATGATTCGCGAGGAAGGCCGCTGGCAGGTGCGGTGGACCGCGACCGGACTGCATCCGAGGCTCGGCGAGAACCAGACGTTCGCGCTGCGGGCGGACGCGCCGCCGCGGGCATCGGTCATCGAGCGCGGGGGCTCCGAGGTGCTGGTGCCCGGCTATCTGTACAACTACTCGCTGGACGCGCGCGCCGCCGGTGAGGCGCTGATGCCGACCGCGCGCGCGGTCGTTGACGCCTTGCGGCCGTTCGACAACACGCTGGACCCGCAGCGCCTCGCCGAGCAGGCCAGCTCCGCCAAGCAGCCGTTGAACCTGATCACGCTGCGTCCATCCGACAACGACCGGGTCGCCGCAGCGATCGGTGCCCAGCCGGGTGTGGTCATCACGCCGCAGGCCGAAATGTTGCCCACCGACGAGACTTTCGCCCCGGCGATCGTCAACGAGGTCAAGAAGTCGGTGGTCGACCAACTCAGCGGTCAGGCGGGCTGGCGGGTGGTCATCGTCAACCAGAACGGTGTCGACGTCGACGTGCTCAACGAGGTGCCCGGTGCGCCGGCGCCCGCCGTCACGATCAGCCTCGACCGCGCGGTGCAGGACGCCGCGCAGAACGCCGTGAACTTCACCGGCAAGAAGGCGATGATCGTGGTGATCAAACCGTCGACGGGGGAGATCCTCGCCGTCGCGCAGAACGCGTCGGCCGACGCCGAAGGGCTCATCGCGACCAAAGGCCTGTACCCGCCGGGGTCGACCTTCAAGATGGTGACCGCCGGTGCGGCTATCGAACGCGACATGGCCACCCCGAACACGCTGCTTCCGTGTCCTGGATCCATGGACATCGGCCATCGGACGGTGCCGAACTACGGCGGCTTCGACCTGGGCACCGTGCCGATGTCGCGGGCGTTCGCCAGCTCGTGCAACACCACGTTCGCCGAATTGGCCAGCCGGATGCCGCCGCGCGGGCTGACGAAAGCCGCGGCGAAGTACGGCATCGGCACGGACTACCAGATCGAGGGGCTGACGACCGTGACGGGTTCCGTCCCGCCGACGGTGGACCTCGCCGAGCGCACCGAAGACGGCTTCGGCCAGGGCAAGGTGCTTGCCAGCCCCTTCGGGATGGCCATGGCCGCGGCGACTGTCGCCGCTGGGAAAACACCTGTGCCGCAATTGATTCAGGGCAAGCAGACAGTGGTCGACGGTACGCCGGAGCCGATCAGCCCGAAGATGCTCGACGGGCTGCGGCCGATGATGCGACTGGTGGTGACCAACGGCACGGCGAAGGACCTGCAGGGGGCGGGCGACGTGCGGGGCAAGACCGGCGAAGCTGAGTTCGCGGGCGGTTCGCACTCCTGGTTCGCCGGCTACCGCGGCGACATGGCGTTCGCCGCGCTGATCGTCGGCGGCGGGTCCTCGGAGTACGCGGTGCGGATGCTCAAAGGGATGCTCGACGGGTTGCCGCCGGACTATCTGGCCTGAGTAGCCTGGTTGCCGAAGGCATGAGAAGGCCATGAGAAGGCTATGACGGGTATCGACAACCACGACGCCATGCGCGTCTCAGACGCCGACCGCAACGGCACGCTGCGGCGGCTGCACAATGCCGTCGCTCTCGGCCTGATCGACATCGAGGAGTTCGAGGAGCGCTCGGCCGCTGTGGCCTTGGCCCGGCAGCACTCCGAACTCGACGCGCTCGTCGGCGATCTGCCCGGCCCGGGGGCGATCGTCACGTCGGCCGCCGACCGGGTGGAGTTGCGCGGTGTGCTCGGTTCACTCAAGCGACAGGGCGAATGGACGGTGCCGAGCCGGCTCTCCCTGCGCCGTCGGATGGGTTCGGTGGATCTCGACCTGACCAGGGCGCGATTCGCGGGTCCGATGATCGTCATCGAACTCGACCTGATGTTCGGCGGGCTCGAACTGCGACTGCCGGACGGCGCCAGCGCCTCCATCGACGATGTGGAGGTCAACGTGGGCAGCGCACACGACCATCGGCGGGACGCACCGGCCGAGGGCACGCCGCACGTCATCCTGACCGGCAAGGTGGTCTGCGGCTCGGTGGACATCCGCGGGCCGCGCAGGTCTTGGCGGTTCAGCCCGTTCGACCGCCGGTAGCCTCGACTACCCTGGTGACATGCCCGTTCGTACCGCCCTTCGCCCCGGCGTGGTGTCGCCGACGTTGCCGGTGCCCAACTCGATCGCCCGCCCCGAATACGCAGGCAAGTCGACCGCGCGCGAGGGCAGCGAGCCCTGGGTGCAGACGCCCGAGGTGATCGAGAAGATGCGGGTGGCGGGACGGATCGCGGCGGGTGCGCTGGCCGAGGCCGGCAAGGCGGTCGAGCCCGGCGTGACGACTGACAAGCTGGACCGCATCGCGCACGAGTACATGGTCGATCACGGCGCCTATCCATCGACGCTGGGCTACAAGGGCTATCCGAAGTCCTGCTGCACCTCGCTGAACGAGATCATCTGCCACGGTATCCCCGACGACACGGTGGTCGAGGACGGCGACATCGTCAACATCGACGTGACCGCGTACATCGACGGCGTGCACGGCGACACCAATGCGACGTTCCTGGCCGGCGACGTGTCCGAAGAACACCGACTCCTCGTCGAGCGCACGCATGAAGCGACGATGCGCGCGATCAAGGCCGTCAAACCGGGCCGACAGTTGTCCGTTGTCGGCCGGGTCATCGAGGCTTACGCAAACCGATTCGGCTACAACGTCGTTCGTGACTTCACCGGCCACGGCATCGGCACCACCTTCCACAATGGTCTGGTGGTGCTGCACTACGACCAGCCCGCGGTGAACACCGTGCTGGAACCGGGCATGACGTTCACCATCGAGCCGATGATCAACCTCGGCGGCTTGGACTACGAGATCTGGGACGACGGCTGGACCGTCGCCACCGTCGACAAGAAGTGGACCGCGCAGTTCGAGCACACGCTGGTGGTCACCGACGACGGCGCCGAGATCCTGACCCTCACCGGCTAGGGCGCTCGATTGTGAATCTGACGACGCCGGGGCGCCATTTTCCGTCGCCGGTTTCACAATCGGTGGGCGGTGCGCTGCTCGTCGCCGGCACGACGTCGGACGCCGGCAAGTCGATGGTGGTGGCCGGGCTGTGCCGGCTGTTGGCACGCAAGGGTATTCGCGTCGCACCGTTCAAGGCGCAGAACATGTCCAACAACTCCGCGGTGACCGTCGACGGTGGCGAGATCGGCCGCGCGCAGGCGAAGCAGGCGCGCGCAGCGGGTCTTTCCCCGCACACGCGGTTCAATCCGATCCTGCTCAAACCCGGCAGCGACCGCACCTCCCAACTGGTGGTGCGCGGGCAGGTCGCCGACACTGTCAGCGCCCGCGACTACATCACCCACCGGGACCGCCTGGCGGCGGTGGTACGCGACGAGCTGACGCGACTTCGTACCGAGTTCGACGTCGTCATCTGCGAAGGCGCCGGTTCGCCTGCCGAGATCAACTTGCGCGCAACCGATCTGGCAAACATGGGCCTGGCGCAGACTGCGGGGCTTCCGGTGATCGTCGTCGGTGACATCGACCGCGGCGGGTTGCTCGCCCACTTCTTCGGCACGGTCGCGGTGCTGGAGCCCGACGATCAACGGCTGATCGCGGGGTTCGTCGTCAACAAGTTCCGGGGCGACCCGGCTCTGCTCGCCCCGGGGCTGGCGCAACTGGAGAAGCTGTCGGGACGGCCGACTTACGGCGTCATCCCGTACACCGAGGGATTGTGGCTCGATACCGAAGACTCGGTGTCGGTAATGGCACATCGTGTCGTCGGAGAACCGCAGGCGCCGCGCGGCCGGGAGTGGTTGCGGGTGGCGGCAATTCGGCTGCCCCGCATCTCCAACTCGACCGACGTCGAGGCCCTGGCGTGCGAACCGGGCGTGCTGGTGCGCTGGGTGGTGGACCCCGCCGAACTCGCCGACGTCGACGTCGTACTGCTGCCAGGAAGCAAGGCCACCGTG
This sequence comes from Mycobacterium sp. E740, assembly GCF_001672895.1. Lineage (GTDB taxonomy): Bacteria > Actinomycetota > Actinomycetes > Mycobacteriales > Mycobacteriaceae > Mycobacterium. Next base: position 51,624 of record NZ_LZKP01000083.1, on the reverse strand, counting down.
GCCGACCTGGACTGGCTGCGTCGCAGCGGGCTGGCCGACGCGCTGACCGCCCACGCCGCTCGCGGCCGACCGGTGCTCGGAATATGCGGCGGGTTTCAGATGCTGTGCTCGCACATCGACGATGCGGTGGAGTCGCGCGCCGGAACAGTGCCGGGCTTGAACCTGCTGGACGCCGACATCTTCTTCGCCGCAGCCAAGACGTTACGCCGCCACGAAGATCCGTTGTCGGGCTACGAGATTCATCACGGTCAGGTCAGCCGCTCGACGGAGGAGGACTGGCTCGGCATCGGCCTGCGGCGCGGGGTCGTGTACGGCACCCACTGGCACGGCGTGCTCGACAATGACGCCGTCCGGCGCGCGTGGCTGGCCGAGATCGCCGACGCCGCCGGCCGCAGCGAGTTCGTCGTCGCCGAGGACGTCGATGTCGGTGCCCGGCGCGACGCCCAGCTCGACCTGATGGCCGACCTGCTGACCAGCCATCTCGACATCGACGCGGTGCTCACCCTGCTGTCCGACGGCGCGCCCGGCAGACCCGTCGTCGAGACCGGGCTGCGCCCATGAGGCGCACGATCGTGGCGGTGCTCGTCGCGGCGATGCTGACCGGGTGCGCCCACGAGATCGCCGGCACCCCGACATGGCCGGGCGCGAGGCTGGACCGGGCGGTGCTCACCGCCGCAGACCTGCCGCGGGGCGTGCAGTACGACCGCGTCGAGCGCGAACCGGGGCAGGGCGCGGCAGGAGGTGCCCCACCGGCCATGCTGTCGCGACCGGTGGGCTGTTCGGACGGGCTCACCCGGGTGATCGCCGAATCGGGAGAGCGGGGGCCGGGCAGCGCCGCCGAATACATCGTCGGCTACGACGGCGCCCGCATCGTGATGACGGTGCTGACATGGCGTCTCGATCTCGAGAAGCTGGCTGCGACGGCCGAGCGGTGCGCGAACTTCCAGACGTTCTTCGACCCGTTCTCCGCAGGCATCCCCATGACCACGAAGAAGATCGACAGCGCCCGTCCAGACGCACTCGTCTACGAGCAGACGATGCGGCTCGCCGGCGTGGACAGCAGCATCTACTTCTCGTTCGAGAACGTCGGCGCCATGGCGGTGTACGGCATCGCCTTTCCGGTGCCGAATCCGTCGGTACCCGTCAAAGCCGCGCTGCCCCAGACCTTTCTGGACATCGCGGCCGCGCAGGCGCAGCGCATCCCGGCGGCCTGAGCCCGGCGTTCACTCCCCGCGAAACGACCGCGGCGCTCCTGCGGCCGCTGTAGCGTGGCCCAATGCCATCCACCACGGTCAGCGTCGACGGGATCAGCGTGCCCGTCGACGTGGCGGGTCCTGACAAGGGCTCGGTGGTGGTGCTGCTCGGCGCGGCGCATCAGTCCCCGGCCGCCTACGGCGCGATCTGTCAACGGCTGCACACGGCATCGCTGCGGACCGTCGTGCTGCCGCCCGATCCGCGGCTGACCGCCAAGTCCGTCGTCGCCATCCTCGACGCGCTCGACGTGAAGTGGGCGTTGCTGGTCGGCGACCGCATCGGTGGGGAACTGGCGTGGGAACTCGCCGCCACCCGGCTGGACCGGTTCATCGGGTTGGTCGTCATCGACCGCGGACATCCGCGCGTCGCCGACGCCGCCGGCATCGTGCGCGACGAGCATTGCCCGCCCGTCGAGATGAACACCACCGCGTTGGTCAGCACACCCGCCGCCCGCGCGATCGCGCGCGCCAGTCAGCGGTATGTGTACGGCGACTACCGGATGGTGGACCTGCTCGCCCGGCGCAATGCCCAGGAGTCGACGGCGCAGCTCGCCGCCGAGATCGTGATGCGCACCAGCACCTGGTAGCTCACCTGTCTTCGCGCGCGTTGCGCGCTCAGCCAGATGCCTCGGGGTTGGATGGTCGGCATCCTGTCTTCGCGCGCGTTGCGCGCTCAGCCAGATGCCTCCTCCGGCGTCCAGGCCTGGGGCAGCGCCGGGCTTCCCGGGAACAGGTAATCGACGAAAGCCTTTGCGGTGGGCTGTGGTTCGTGATTGGCCAGCCCCGGCCGCTCGTTCGCTTCGATGAAGACGTACTCCGGCTCGGTGACATCGGGCACCAGCAGGTCGATACCGGTCACGGGGATGCCGATCGCGTGCGCTGCCTGGACCGCTACCTCGGACAGGTGCGGGTGCACCTTCGCGGTCACATCGTGAATCGTGCCGCCCTGATGCAGGTTCGCGGTCCGGCGCACACGCAGCCGCTGCCCCTCGGGCAGCACGTCGTCGAACGACCAGCCCGCCTCACGGACCGTCGCCTCGGTGACCGCGTCGATCGGAATGCGGGACTCGCCGCCGGTCGCCGCTTCCCGGCGCCGGCTCTGCGTCTCGATCAGCTCACGGACGGTGTGATGTCCGGTGCCGACGATCTCCGCCGGCCTGCGCACCGCGGCGGCCACCACCTTGCCGTCGATCACCACCAGGCGCAGGTCGTCGCCGGGCGCGCGCTGCTCGATCAACACGTGCGGATGCTCCTCGCGCGCACGAGCCAGCGCGGCGTCCAACTCGTCCGGGCCGCTGACCCCGACCGTGATGCCCTTGCCCTGCTCCCCGCGGGTCGGTTTGACCACGACGTCGCCGACCTCCTCGAGGAAGGCATGGTCCTTCTCGTCGAAGGTCGCCAGCCGACCCTTCGGCACCGCGATGCCCTTCTCGGACACCAGGCGCCGGGTGAGCCGCTTGTCGTCGCAGCGGGCCATCGCCACCGCCGAGGTGTACTCCGACAACGACTCCCGGGTGAGCACGCTGCGGCCGCCGTGCGATAGGCGCATCTCGCCGGCGCCCGCGTCGAGCACCTCCACCCAGATGCCCCGGCGCATCGCCTCCTCGGCGATGATCCGCGCATACGGGTTCAGATCGTCGATGGTTTCGGGCGGGTGGGTGAACAGCGGCTCGTTGATCGCGTTCTTGCGCTTGACCGCCATCACGGGCACGCGTTCGAAGCCGAGCTTCTCGTACAGCGAGATCGCCGCGACGTTGTCGTGACTCACCGACAGATCCATGTAGGCGCGGCCGCGTTCGCGGTAGAGCGCGGCCAGCGCGCGGGTCAGCGCCGCCCCGACGCCGGGCAGGCTGGTGGTGGGGTCGACCGCCAACGTCCACAGGCTCGAGCCGTCCTCTGGGTCGGAGAACAGCCGTTTGTGATCGACGCCGGTGACCGTGCCGACCACGGTGCCGTCGTCGTCGCGCACCGCGACCAGGTAATCGAGCGAATCCTGGGTCTCGTGGTTCTGCCACAGCACCTCGACGGGCCCGGGCACCATCCCGCACCGCACGTAGACGCGGTTCATCTCGTCGGCGTCGTCGGCGCTCTGCAGATCCCGAACAGAGAACCCGGTGGGTGACTTGTCCGGTTCGTCGTCCTCGGTGAACCTCAGGCGGTAGGTGTGGCTCGGGTCGATGAACAGCTCCGCGGGAGCCATCGACACCAGCACGTGGGGTTCGCGCGCGTAGATGCAGATGTCGCGACGGCCCGGCCCCTCGTGCCGCAACACTTCGGCGAGCTTCTCGGGATCGGCGAACGTCTGCCCGAAAATGAGCCGCCCCCAGCCCATTTCGATGACGACATCGTCGGCCATCGCGTCGACGAGGTGCTGCGGGGAAGCGTGGTGCAGGCCGAGGGTGATCTCCTCGGTGTGATCTGTCTCAGGGTCCAGCGCGGTCATGCCGCCGGCCCGGTGATCCCGTGTCGCTGCAACCACAGCTCCAGCAACGCGAGTTGCCACAGCTCGTTGCCGCGCAGCGGGGTGAGCCGACCGTTCGGGTCGGCGAGCAACCGGTCGATCGCCGCGGGCCGGAACAGGTCGCGTTCCTTGGCGGCCGGCGCGTACAGCGCGTCGCGCACCATGTCCAGATACGGACCCTCGAGGTGCGTGAGTGCGGGCACCGGGAAGTAGCCCTTCGGCCGGTCGATGACCTCGCTCGGAATGACCTGCCGCGCAGCCTGTTTCAGCACGCCTTTGCCCTCGTGAGCGATCTTCAGCTCGGGCGGGCACGTCGCGGCGAGCTCGACGAGTTCGTGGTCCAGGAACGGAACCCGGCCCTCCAATCCCCATGCCATCGTCATGTTGTCGACCCGCTTGACCGGGTCGTCGACGAGCATGACGGTGGTGTCGAGGCGCAGCGCACGATCGATGCCCGTCTCGGCGCCCGCCCGCGCGAAGTTCTCGGTGACGAATCGCAAGCTCGGGTCGTCACCGGTCTGGTACGTCGGCGAGACGAGTGCGTCGTACCCGGCGCGGTCACGGTCGAAGAACGCCTTGCGGTAGCTGGCCACCGAACCGTCGACCGATGCGGCCTCGGGTGCGCCCAGCGGGGGATACCAGTGGTAGCCGGCGAACACCTCGTCGGCGCCCTGACCGGACTGGACGACCTTGACGTGCTTGGCCACTTCCTGGCTCAGCAGATAGAAGGCCACGCAGTCGTGGCTGACCATCGGCTCGCTCATGGCGCCGATCGCACCGTCGAGCGCGGGCAGCATGCGGTCGGTCCCGATGCGGATCTGGTGGTGGTCGGTGCCGAAGCGCTCGGCGATGATGTCGGAGTACTTGAACTCGTCGCCTGCCACCCCGCCCACCGACTCGAAACCGATGGAGAACGTCGCCAGGCCGTGCTGACCCGCCTCGGCCAGCAGCCCGACGATCAAGCTGGAGTCCACGCCGCCGGAGAGAAGGCAGCCCACCGGCACGTCGGCGACCAGGCGGCGGTCGACGGCCACGCGCAGTGCGTCGAGGACGGCGTCCTCCCAGTCGCGCTCGGACCAGTCGGTCCGGTCCGCACTGCGGGTGAAGTCGGGTTCCCAGTAGACCGTGGTCGTGGTCCGGCCGTCGGGTTCGATGGCCACGAGCGACGCCGGTGGCACCTTGGTCACGCCGCGCAGGACCGTGCGCGGTGCGGGCACCACCGAGTGGAAGGTCATGTAGTGGTGCAGGGCGACCGGATCGATGCGGGTGTCTATCGATCCGTCCCTGCCGCCGCCGGCCAGCAACGCGGGCAGCGACGACGCGAAGCGGATGCGTTCCGCGGTCTGGGTGAGATACAGCGGTTTGATGCCGAGCCGGTCGCGGCCGAGCAGGACCCGGCCGCTGTCTCGTTCGACGATCGCGAACGCGAACATGCCGTACAGGCGGTCGACGAACCGGTCGCCCCAGTGGTGGTACGCCTTGAGCAGGACCTCGGTGTCGCTGTGCGAGAAGAAGCGGTAGCCGTGCTCGCCGAGATCACGGCGCAGCTGCTTGTAGTTGTAGATGCAGCCGTTCCAGGCAACGGCGAGGCCGAGTTCGGAGTCGAGCATGGGCTGACCGCCCGCTTCGGACAGGTCGATGATCTTCAGGCGGCGGTGACCCAGCGCGACGCGGCCCTGAGACCACACGCCCGCCGAGTCGGGGCCCCGAGGCGTCATCGCCTCGGCCATGGCCGACACAGCTGTCACGTCGGGCACCCGGCCGTCGAGGCGCACCTCACCGGTGGCTCCACACACGTCAAGGACATTACCCCTGTGCAAGATGGCGCACCGGGTGACGGGTGTGACACGGGTCTACTGAGCTGGCTACTCAGCGGTGCCCGGTGCGAATAAACTCGCCACCTCGTGATCCGAGTGATCTGACGTCGAGGAAGGGCCCACAGCGGATGAGCGCCACATCGGGCATGGTGTCGCAGGCCGATCTCGAGCGCCTGGTGGCCGCGGGGGACATCGACACGGTGATCGTCGCGTTCTGCGACATGCAGGGCAGGCTGACCGGCAAACGGGTATCGGGCCGATTGTTCGTCGAAGAAGTCGCGGAGCACGGCGCCGAGTGCTGCAACTATCTGCTGGCCGTCGACGTCGACATGAACACCGTCGACGGGTACGCGATGTCGAGCTGGGAGACCGGTTACGGCGACATGGTGATGACGCCGGACTTCTCGACCCTGCGGCTGCTGCCATGGCTGCCCGGGACGGCGCTTGTGATGGCCGACCTGGGCTGGCTCGACGGAACACCCGTCGGGCAGGCCCCGCGCAGCATCCTGAACTGTCAGATCGACCGGCTCGCCGAACGCGGCCTGGTGCCTTACGCCGGCACCGAGCTCGAGTTCATGGTGTTCGACGACAGCTTCCGCGAGGCCTGGGCGAAGGGATACCGCGGACTGACCGCAGCGTCGGACTACAACGTCGACTACGCGATGCTCGGCTCGACGCGCATGGAGCCGCTGCTGCGCGACATCCGGCTCGGCATGGCCGGCGCGGGCATGTACTGCGAGGGCGTCAAGGGCGAATGCAACCTCGGCCAGCAGGAGATCGCGTTCCGCTACGACCATGCGCGCGTCACCTGCGACAACCACACGATCTACAAGAACGGCGCCAAGGAGATCGCCGACCAGCACGGCAAGAGCTTGACGTTCATGGCGAAATACGATGAGCGCGAGGGCAACAGCTGCCACATCCACATCTCGTTGCGGGGTGCGGACGGGTCTGCGGTCTTTTCCGACGACGACGATCCGCTGGGCATGTCGGCGCTGTTCCGCAGCTTCGTCGCCGGACAGCTGGCGACGATGCGCGAGCTCACGCTGCTCTACGCGCCGAACATCAACTCCTACAAGCGTTTCGTCGACAGCAGCTTCGCCCCGACCGCCATCGCGTGGGGGCTGGACAACCGGACCTGCGCGCTGCGGGTCGTCGGCCACGGTCACGGCATGCGGATGGAGAACCGTGCCCCCGGTGGCGACGTCAACCAGTACCTCGCGGTGTCGGCATTGATCGCAGGCGGCCTGTACGGCATCGAGCGCGAACTCGAGCTGCCCGAGCCGGTCGAGGGTAACGCGTATGCCAGTGGCGCCGAACGGCTTCCGACCACGCTGGCCGAGGCCGCGGCGTTGTTCGAGAAGTCCGAGGTCGCGCGGGCGGCGTTCGGGGACGAGGTCGTCGAGCATTACCTCAACAACGCCCGCGTCGAGCTGGCGGCCTTCAACTCCGCAGTCACGGACTGGGAGAGGATGCGCGGCTTTGAGCGGCTCTAGTTCTGCCCGGCAGGAAACGGTGCGGCCCGTGCTCGGGCTCACCACCTATCTGCAGCAGGCACAGACCGGTGTGTGGGACGTTCGCGCGAGCTTTCTGCCCGCCATCTACTTCGAGGGTGTGGCGTTGGCGGGCGGTATTGCGATCCTGCTTCCGCCGCAGCCGGTCGACGACGACGTCGCCGAGCGGGTCCTCGACGGTCTCGACGGCTTGATCATCACCGGCGGTCGTGACGTTGTGCCGACGCACTACGGCCAAGCGCCGCATCCGGCCACCGACGAGGACGTCGCCGACAACCGGCGCCGCGACGAGTTCGAGTTCGCGCTGGTGCGTGGAGCGATGCGGCGCGGCATGCCGGTGCTGGGCATCTGCCGCGGCGCCCAGGTGCTCAACGTCGCCCTGGGCGGGACCCTGCACCAGCACCTGCCCGACGTCATCGGCCACACCCGCCATCAGCAGGGCAACGCGGTGTTCGCCACCTCGACGGTGCGCACCGTGCCGGGCACGCGACTGGCCGGGTTGATCGGCGAGTCGTCGGACGCCCAGTGCTACCACCACCAGGCCATCGACGAGCTCGGCGACGGACTGCTGGTCTGCGCGCGCGACGAGGACGGGGTGATCGAGGCGGTCGAAGTTGCGGACAGGTGGGTGTTGGCGGTGCAGTGGCATCCCGAAGAGCGGCTCGACGACCTGCGCCTGTTCGCCGCGGTCGTCGAAGCCGCGGGCGCATACGCGAACGAAAGGGTCCAGGCTTGAGCGCATCCGAGGTGGTCAATCCCGCGACCGAGGGAGTGTTGCGCACCGTCGAGCAGACCGACCAAGACGCTGTCGACGGCGCGGTGGCGCGGGCGAAGGCGGCGCAACGGGATTGGGCGCGGCAGTCACCCGCGGCGCGCGCCGCCGCGCTGCGTGACTTCGCCGCGACGGTGGACGCGCACGTCGACGAGTTGGCGGCGCTGGAGGTCGCCAACTCTGGGCACCCGATCGGCAACGCGAGGTGGGAGGCCGGCCACGTCCGCGACGTGCTGCAGTTCTACGCCGCGGTACCGGAACGCTTGTCCGGCAAGCAGATTCCGGTGGCTGGTGGGATCGACGTGACGTTTCACGAGCCGCTGGGGGTGGTCGGCGTCATCACGCCGTGGAACTTCCCGATGACGATCGCCTCGTGGGGCTTCGCCCCGGCGCTCGCCGCGGGCAACGCGGTGCTGGTCAAACCCGCCGAGTGGACACCCCTGACCACGATGCGGTTGGGGGAGTTGGCCGTCGAGGCCGGCATACCCGCCGACCTGTTCGCAGTGCTGCCCGGAAAAGGCTCGGTGGTCGGCGAACGGTTCGTCACGCACCCCGACGTGCGCAAGATCGTCTTCACCGGATCGACCGAGGTCGGCACCCGGGTGATGGCGGGTGCCGCCGAACAGGTCAAGCGCGTCACGCTGGAGTTGGGCGGCAAGAGCGCCAACATCGTGTTCGACGACTGCGATCTGGAGCAGGCCGCGGCGACCGCGCCGTACGGCGTGTTCGACAACGCCGGCCAGGACTGCTGCGCGCGCAGCCGAATCCTGGTGCAGCGCAGCGTCTATGACCGCTTCATGGAGCTTTTCGAGCCCGCTGTCAAGGGCGTCGTCGTGGGCGATCCCCGGGCCGCGGCCACTGAAATGGGCCCGCTGGTGTCCAGAACGCACCGGGACACCGTCGCCTCCTTCGTTCCCGACGACGCGCCCGTCGCGTTCCGGGGCTCGGCGCCGTCGGGGCCGGGATACTGGTTCGCGCCGACCGTGCTCACCCCGCCGCGGACCGACCGCACTGTGCGCGAGGAGATCTTCGGCCCGGTCGTCACCGTGCTGCCGTTCGACGACGAGGCCGATGCGATCGCGCTCGCCAACGACACCGCCTACGGCTTGTCCGGGTCGATCTGGACCGACAACCTGTCGCGGGCGGTCCGGGTGTCGCGCGCTGTGGAGGCGGGCAACCTGTCGGTCAACTCGCATTCGTCGGTGCGCTACAACACGCCGTTCGGTGGGTTCAAGCAGTCCGGTCTGGGCCGCGAACTCGGCCCGGACGCGCCGCTGTCGTTCACCGAGACCAAGAACGTCTTCTTCGCGGTGCGGGAGGCCTGATGGACCTGACTCGACGGCTGGCCGGCAAGGTGGCCGTGATCACCGGCGGCGCCAGCGGAATCGGCCTGGCGGCCGCGCGACGTATGCGCGCCGAAGGCGCCGTCGTCGTCCTCGGCGACGTCGACGCCACGACCGGCAAGAGCGTCGCCGACGACCTCAACGTGACCTTCGTCCAGGTCGACGTCTCGGACGAGGTTGCGGTGGACAACCTGTTCGACACCGCGTTCGAGGTGCACGGCGGCGTCGACATCGCGTTCAACAACGCGGGCATCTCGCCGCCGGAGGACGACCTGATCGAGAGCACCGGGCTGGACGGGTGGCAGCGGGTGCAGGACGTCAACCTGAAGTCGGTGTTCCTGTGCTGCAAGGCGGCGCTGCGCCACATGGTGCCCCAGCAGAAGGGCTCGATCATCAACACCGCGTCGTTCGTTGCCGTGATGGGGTCGGCCACCTCGCAGATCTCCTACACCGCGTCCAAGGGCGGTGTGCTGGCGATGTCGAGAGAACTGGGCGTGCAGTATGCGCGCCAGGGGATCCGGGTCAACGCGCTGTGTCCCGGCCCGGTGAACACGCCGCTGCTGCGGGAGTTGTTCGCCAAGGATCCGGAGCGCGCGGCGAGGCGGCTGGTGCACATCCCGGTCGGGCGGTTCGCCGAACCCGAGGAGCTGGCCGCCGCGGTGGCGTTCCTCGCCAGCGACGACGCGTCGTTCATCACGGCCTCGTCGTTTCTTGTCGACGGTGGCATCAGCGGCCACTACGTCACGCCGCTGTAGCGGGTATTTCGGCGTTACATTGAGACCCGTGAACGAGCCTGTCGAGCATGCGTCGGCGACGGCCGACGTCGACACGGCCGGCTGGACCCAGCGCTTTGACTTGCTGTCGGACCCGCACCGGCTCGAGATCCTGCTGACCCTGCACCGGGTACCGGGCATCCGCGTCGGTGAACTCGCCGCCGCGCTGGGCCGTTCCGAGAACGCAGTGTCGCAAGCGCTTCGCGTGCTGCGCCAACAGGGCTGGGTCAGTGCGACGCGTGTGGGTCGCGGGGTCAGCTACCGCCTCGACGACGACATCGTGCACGACCTGCTGCACTGGATCGGCGCCCGGCACAACTAGCTTCGCCCCACGTGAACATCTGTTCAGCTAGACAGGTCTAGTAGGGTTGCGGGGGTGGCCTACCAGTACGTCGCCATGCACATGAGCGACGGCATCGTCAGCGCGCCGACCTCCGTCGTCTTCGGCCTGATTGCCGTCCTTTCCGTCGGGTTCTGCGCGGCCAAGGCACGCGACGAACTCGACGAACGCACGGTGCCGCTGGCCGGCCTCGTCGCCGCGTTCATCTTCGCTGTCCAGATGGTGAACTTCCCGATCCTGCCCGGGGTGAGCGGGCACCTGCTCGGCGGCGCGCTCGCGGCGATCCTGGTCGGCCCGTTCACCGGGGCGCTGTGCATCGCGATCGTGCTCGTGGTGCAGGCGCTGTTGTTCGCCGACGGCGGCGTGACGGCGCTGGGCACCAACATCACGAACATGGCCGTCATCGGGGTGGCCGCCGGATACTCGACGGCCGTGCTGCTCTACGCGCTGGCCCGGCGGCGCGGTGACGTCCCGGTGGCCGGCCTCGGTGCCATCTCGTTCGTCGCGGCGCTCATCGGAACAGTCTGTGCAGCAATGGGATTCGTTCTCGAATACGCGATCGGCGGCGCAGCCACGACGTCGGCGCATGCGGTCGCCGGCTACATGCTCGGCACGCATGCGCTGATCGGAATCGGGGAGGGGTTGATCACCGCGGTCACCGTGATGGCCGTCGCGCGTTCGCGCCCCGACCTCGTGTACCTGTTGCGCCGGACTCGACGGGAGGTCGCGGCGTGAAGCGCTGGCGGTTCTGGGCGGGGTTCGCGATCGCCACACTGCTGATCGCGGGCGTGGTGTCCTACTTCGCCAGTTCCAGCCCCGACGGGCTCGATTCGGCGACCCTGCGTGGCTGCGAGGTCGTGACGAGGACCGACGGTGAGGCGTTGACCGGTGACTGCATCGCCCGGCACGCCGACGAACACAGCCTGGCGGCGTCCCCGTTGGCCGACTACGCGATCGGCGGCCGCAACGGCACCGGCGGCGTTGCGGGGGTCATCGGCGTGCTGGCAACCGTGGTGCTCGCAGGTTCGGTGTTCTGGTTGATCGCCCGAACCCGCAAGCCGGACGACAGCCGGCGGCGCTAGCGATGGGTGCAGGCGCTCATCCGCTCTACCGCCACGACGACTCCGCCGTGCATCACGCGCCCGCCGAGGTGAAGATCGTCTGCCTGCTCGTGTTCGTGCTCGCCGTCGTCGCGACCCCGCGGGAGATGTTCTGGCCGTTCGCCGTCTACGCCGCGATCGTCCTCGGCGTCTGGCGGCTCGCGCACATCCGGCTGCGGTGGATCCTGCCGCGGATGTTGATCGAGGCGCCGTTCCTGGTGCTTGCCGCGCTGCTGCCGTTCGCCGAAGGCGGCGAGCGTGTCGACGTTGCGGGGCTACAACTCTCGGTGACTGGACTGTGGGCGGCGTGGGGAATCGTCATCAAGGGCACGCTGGGCGTGGCGGCGGCGCTGACGGTTGCGGCCACCACCGCGACGACCGAGTTGCCGACCGCGTTGAGCCGGCTCGGGATGCCGGCGGTGGTGACCTCGGTGCTGGTGCTGATGATCCGCTACGTCGACCTGCTGGCCGCCGAGGCGGGCCGGATGCGGATGGCGCGCATCTCGCGGGGCGACTCGCCGCGGGTGCTGCATCAGGCGGGCGCGATCGCCAAGGGCATCGGGGCGCTGTTCCTGCGCTCCTACGAGCGCGGGGAGCGGGTGTACGTGGCGATGCTGTCGCGCGGATTCGACGGCAACGCACCGGATCTGGCGGTGATCGGCGCCCCGCCCCCCGCGCGCACCGCGCAGTGGGCGGCCGTGATGACTCCTGCGGTCGCCGCGGTGGCGATCGCCTCGACCGCGTGGGTGCTGCGATGACCGCGATCGACATCGACGGGTTGCGACACGTCTATCCCGATGGCCATGTGGCGCTCGACGGCGTCGACTTGACCGTCGCAGCCGGTGAGCGCATCGCGGTGCTCGGCCCCAACGGTGCTGGCAAGACCACACTGATGCTGCACTTGAACGGCGTCCTGGCCGCCACCTCCGGCGCGGTGCGAATCGGCGGTGTCACGTTGAGCCGCAAGAGCCTTCACGACATCCGCCGCAGCGTCGGGCTCGTCTTCCAGGACCCCGACGACCAGTTGTTCATGCCGACCGTCGCCCAGGACGTCGCGTTCGGTCCCGCGAACTTCGGGCTGCGCGGCGAGGAGTTGGCGGCGCGGGTCAGCCAGGCGCTGAGCACCGTGTCGCTCACCGAACACGCCGACCGCAGCCCCACCCACCTGTCGGCAGGTCAACGCCGCCGCGCCGCGTTGGCGACCGTGCTGGCGTGTCAGCCCGACATTCTCGTGCTCGACGAGCCGTCGGCCAACCTCGATCCCGTCGCGCGCCGCGAACTGGCTCAGACGCTGTCGGGTCTGGAGGCGACGATGCTGATCGTCACCCACGACCTGCCCTACGCCGCCCAACTGTGCGAGCGGGCGGTGGTCATGGACGCCGGGGTGATCGTCGCCGACGGGCCGATCCGCGAAATCCTGGCCGACGCCGAACTCCTTGCAGCACACCGCCTGGAGCTGCCCTGGGGCTTCGAGGTGCCGGCCAGCTAGTGGCGCTTGGACGGCGGCCACGGCGGTTCGCCGCACAGCGCCAGTAGCGCGTTCTCGACGACCTCCGGCAGCGCCGGATGGATCCAGTACTGGCCGCGCGCCATCTCCTGTGCGGGCAGGTCGAACGCCATGGCCTGGACGAGGGGCTGGATCAACGACGACGCCTGGTGGCCCATGATGTGCGCGCCGAGAAGCAGGCCGGTCTCGTCGTCGACAATCAGCTTGGCCATGCCGCTGGTGTCCTCCATCGCCCATCCGTACGCGACATCGGCGTAGTCCTGGACCTTCACCTTGATCCGGAAACCTTTTGCGCGCGCTTGGTTCTCGGTCAAGCCGACGCTGGCGATCTGGGGCTCGGTGAAGACCGCGGAGGGCACATGGCGATGGTTGGCGGGCATCAGCGCGTCGGTGTCGTCCCAGTCCTGCAGCAGGTTGTGCTTGACGACGCGCGCCTCGTGGTTGGCGACGTGCTTGAGCTGATAGTCCGACGACACGTCACCGAGCGCGAAAATGCCACGCGCCGTTGTGCGTTGATACTCGTCGACGACGACCTGGCCGCCGCCCGTGACCTTGACGCCGGCCTGCTCGGCGTCGAGGAGGTCGCCGTTGGGCACCCGGCCCGTGGCCACCAGCAGGGCGTCGCCGTGCAGCGTCGAGCCGTCCTCGCAGGTGATCTCCACACCGTCACGGGCCTGACGCGCGTCGGCCAGCTCGTGATGGTTGCGGACCTCCCACTTCTTGGCGGCGATGTCGGTGAATCGCATCGCAAGGTCGTCGTCGTGGCCGCGCAGCAGGGTGCTCCCGCGGATCAACAGCGTCACCCGGCTGCCCAGCGACGAGAAGATGTGGGCGAACTCGCAGGCGACGTAACCGCCGCCGACGATGATGAGGTGTTCGGGGACCTCGGGGATGCGCATGATCGTGTCGCTCGTGTGGTGGGGCACACCGCATTCGCTGACCGCGTCGGGCACGACCGCGCGCGAACCGGCGGCGATGACCACCTGGTCGGCGGTGAACTCGTCGCCGTCGTCGGTGCGCAACGCGTAGCGGCCGTCGGGCCTGGTGGGCCGGAAGCGGGTGTGGCTGCCGAACACCTCGATGTTCGGCGACGATCGGCGGTAGTTCTCGCCGCCGGCCGCGATCGGGTCGATCCGCCCGAACACCCGCGAGACGATGTCGGGCCACCGGACGCCGTCGACATGGGCGTCGACGCCGAATTTCGCTGCGTCCGAGACCTGTTGGGCCACACCGGCCGAGTACACGAACATCTTGGTCGGGATGCAGCCCACGTTCAGGCAGGTGCCGCCGAAGATTCCCTGCTCGCAGATCGCGACCTTCTTGTCGGCGTATCGCTCGTCGAGAATCGAGTTGCCGGAACCGGTTCCGATAAGAGCGATGTCGAAGTGGGTCATACGGTTCGGCCTCCTCGGGATCGGGTGGTGGCATCGGAGCAGGGGGCGGCCGGGCGGCCGAGGTACCAGTCGAGCCACGCGGTCAGCTCGCGATAAGCGGCCTGCCGCGGTTCGGGCATCGACAGGAACACGTCGTGCTTGGCGTCGACGATCGGCACAACCGTGGAACGGTTGCCGATGCACCCCGCCCAGCGCGCGATCTGCCTGACGTCGAGCACCGCGTCACCGCGCTGGATCTCCTCGACGCGTCCCGGATCCCTGATCTCCCGCACACTGCGGTCCGAGCGCAGGATCAGGTTCGGGACACCGACGTCGAGTCCGCGGTGCAGTTTGGCGTGGCCCCGGCGGATCGCGTGGATCCAGCCGAACGTGACGGGGAATCCGCCGACCGGTTTCCACTTCAGGTCGTAGTCGAAGTCACCGTGGTAGTCGCGGTGCAGCGTCGTGCCGTATCCGCCTTCGGTCGGCGGGCGCACGACCATCCGCTTGCGCAAGCGCGAAACAGCGCGCAGCGCTGCGCGGGTAGGCGCGGTGCGCAGGATCGGCGGCCCCTGCAAGTCCAGCCACGGGCTGTTCAGCACTAGCCCGCCGACCCGTTTGCGGTCGGTCAGCCCGCGACTGCGCAGCCGGTCCAGCCACAGCGACACGATGAGGCCGCCGGCCGAGTGGCCGTACACCAGCACCTCGGCCGGCGACACCGAAGCGATGATGTCGAGCGCGCGCTCGAGTTCGGCGTCGTAGCGGGACAGGTCGGTGGTGAAGTGCGGGGTCTGTCCCTCTCGCCACGATCGCCCGCATTTGTGCAGGTCGATGGCGTAGAACGCGAACCCGCGGGCGGCGAAGTGGTCGGCGAGCTCGGTGTTGAAGAAGTAGTCGGTGAAGCCGTGCACCAGCAGAACCGCTCGCGTGGACGACGGGTCGGGTTCACCGCGGCGGACCAGCGTCGCGAAGAGTTCGCCCTCGCCGTCAAGGTCAGCGCCGAGCGTCATCGTGTGCTGCCAGTAGCCCGGCAGTACGTCGGCCTTCCAGTCGGGCACGACAGCAACGATAGTCGGCGCAGCCCCGCTGTCGGGCCGAGCGATACCTCATCGGCGAGCGGGGATTGAGACCGTCCGTTGCGGGCTAACCTGATGACCGACCATGGCCGCGACCACGGAGGATCACGAGTTCAGTGTCTGAGCAACTGGAGAAGACGGACGTCGTGCTCGTGGGAGCGGGCATCATGAGCGGCACGCTGGGTGCCTTGCTGCGGCTGCTGGAGCCGGACTGGTCGATCACGCTCGTCGAGCGTCTCGACGCGGCGGCGGCCGAGAGCAGCGACGCGTGGAACAACGCGGGCACCGGCCACTCGGCGCTGTGCGAGCTGAACTACACCCCGCAGAAGTCCGACGGCTCGATCGACATCACGAAGGCGGTGCGCGTCAACGAGCAGTTCCAGGTGACACGCCAGTTCTGGGCCTCGGCGGTGGAGAACGGGGTGATCACCGACCCGCGCAGCTTCCTCAACCCGGTGCCGCACGTGAGCTTCGTGCACGGCGGAACCAATGTCGGCTATCTGCGGCGGCGCTACGAAACCCTGGTGACCAACCCGCTGTTCGCCGGCATGGAGTTCATCGACGACGAGGACGAGTTCGCCCGCCGGCTGCCGCTGATGGCCGACAATCGCGACTTCTCCGAACCGGTGGCGCTGAACTGGACGCAGCAGGGCACCGACGTCGACTTCGGCGCGCTGTCGCGCCAGCTGATCGGTTATGTCGCCCAGCGCGGCATGACGACGCGTTTCGGTCACGAGGTGCGCGATCTGCGCCAGGAGTCCGACGGCTCGTGGACCCTGAAGATCGTCAACCTGCGCACGGGCCGCAACAGCAAGCTGAACGCCGGGTTCGTGTTCGTCGGCGCCGGCGGCGGTGCGCTGAACCTGCTGCAGAAGGCGGGCATGAAGGAAGCCAAGGGCTTCGGCGGCTTTCCGGTCAGCGGCAAGTTCCTGCGCACCGACGTGCCGAGCGTGACCGCGGCGCACCGGGCCAAGGTCTATGGCCAGCCGCCGGTCGGCGCCCCGCCGATGTCGGTGCCCCACCTGGACGCGCGCGCCATCAACGGCAAGTCCTGGTTGCTGTTCGGGCCGTTCGCCGGGTGGTCGCCGAAGTTCCTCAAGCAGGGCGACGTACTGGACCTGCCCGAGTCCATCACGCTGAACAACGTCGCGTCGATGGTCAACGTCGGGCTCACCCAGTTCGGGCTGCTGAAGTATCTGGTCGGCCAGTTGATGTTGTCCGATGCCGAGCGTATCGACGCGCTGCGCGAATTCGCGCCCAGCGCAAGGGAATCCGACTGGGAGCTCAACGTCGCCGGCCAGCGGGTCCAGGTCATCTGCGGCAAGAGCGGCAAGGGCGTGCTGGACTTCGGGACCACGGTGCTGGCCGCAGGTGACGGCACGATCGCCGGGCTGCTCGGCGCATCGCCGGGAGCGTCGACCGCGGTGCCCGCGATGCTCGACGTGATGCAGCGCTGCTTCGGCAAGCACTACCCGAGGTGGGAGCCGAAGATCAGGGAGATGGTGCCGTCGCTGGGCCACGAGCTGTCCGCGGAACCCGCGCTGTTCGATGAAGTGTGGTCGCACGGAACCCGCGTGCTGCGCCTCGACGAACCGTCCGCGGTGGCCACGGGATGACAATTGCGTTGCGCCGCAGCTGGTCCGGGGACCTCGACGCCGCGACGCTGTACGAACTGCTCAAGCTGCGGGTCGAGGTGTTCGTCGTCGAGCAGGCGACCCCGTACCCCGAACTCGACGGGCGCGACCTGCTGGGCGAGACCAGGCACTTCTGGCTGGAAACCCCTACCGGAGAAGTGATTTCGACGTTGCGGCTGATGGAGGAACACCCGGGCGGTCGCAAGGGCTTCCGGATCGGGCGGGTGTGCACCAAGCGGCAGGCCCGCGGGCACGGGCACGGAACGCGACTGCTGCAGGCCGCGCTGGCCGAGGTGGGTGACTATCCCTGCCGGATCGACGCGCAGACGTACCTGGCCGACATGTACGCCCGGCTCGGCTTCGTGCGCGACGGCGAGGAGTTCCTCGAGGACGGCATTCCGCACGTCCCTATGCTGAAGCCGTGACCTACCCGTTCAGCGCGATAGTCGGACACGATCGGCTACGGCTGGCGCTGCTGCTGTGCGCGATCCGCCCCGACATCGGCGGCGTCCTGATCCGCGGCGAGAAGGGCACCGCGAAGTCGACTGCGGTCCGGGGGTTGGCCCATGTGCTGGAGGCGGTCGACGGAGCCGCGGAGTCGGTGACGTCGGGGCGCGGCGGGCGGCTGGTGGAGCTGCCGATCGGCGCCACCGAGGACCGGGTGGTCGGGTCGCTCGATCTGCAGAAGGTGCTGCGCGACGGTGAGCACGCCTTCTCTCCGGGACTGCTGGCCCGCGCACACGGCGGCGTGCTGTACGTCGACGAGGTGAACCTGCTGCACGACCATCTGGTCGACGTGCTGCTCGACGCCGCCGCGATGGGCCGCGTGCACGTCGAGCGCGACGGGGTCTCACACAGCCACGACGCCCGGTTCGTGTTGATCGGCACGATGAATCCCGAAGAGGGCGAGCTGCGTCCGCAGCTGCTCGACAGGTTCGGCTTGACGGTCGACGTGCGGGCGTCGCGCGACGTCGACGTGCGCGTCGAGGTGATCCGGCAACGGATGGCGTACGAGGCCGACCCGGACGGTTTCGCTCAGCGCTACGCGGCCGCCGACGCCGAGTTGGCTGCGCGCATCTCGGG
Organism: Mycobacterium sp. E740; assembly: GCF_001672895.1. Lineage (GTDB taxonomy): Bacteria > Actinomycetota > Actinomycetes > Mycobacteriales > Mycobacteriaceae > Mycobacterium. The sequence continues at coordinate 33,578 of NZ_LZKP01000083.1, read as the reverse complement.
CGCTCGCGCTGTTGTCGGCTCGATTCGTCTGCCGGACACCGAATTACGTCGCATCGCGGCATTGTGTGCGGCGTTCGACGTCGACGGTATGCGCGCCGACCTCGTTGTCGCCAGGACGGCCGTCGCGCATGCCGCATGGCGCGGCGCCGACGAGGTGACCGAAGAGGACATCCGTGTGGCCGCCGAACTCGCGCTGCCGCACCGTCGCCGTCGTGATCCTTTCGACGACCCGGGCTTGGATCCCGGGCAACTCGACGACGCGATGGCGCAGGCCGACCAGGCCGCCGACGACGACCCCGAGCCTGAACCGGATCCCGACCCGCCGGGCGGTGGCTCGACGCAAGACGGATCGAATGGCCAAGCAGCGCAACAAGACTCGGGTGGTACATCGGGGAGCAGCGCTGCGCCGTCGGCGGTGTTCCGCACCCGTTCGCTGGTGGTGCCGGGGGTGGGCGAGGGCGCGCCGGGCCGCCGCTCGCGCGCGCGCAACCGCACCGGCAAGACGATCTCGGCGACCAGTGACGCGCAGACCGGTCACGGCGTGCATGGGTTCGGCACCCTGCTGGCCACCCTGGAGCGACAGCGGATACCGGGCCGGCCGCGGCCGCAACCGGGCGACGTGCGACGCGCGATCAGGGAGGGACGCGAGGGCAATCTGGTGATCTTCGTCGTGGACGCCTCGGGGTCGATGGCCGCGCGGGACCGGATGTCCGCGGTCGGCGGTGCGACGTTGTCGCTGCTGCGCGACGCCTATCAACGGCGCGACAAGGTCGCCGTCGTCACGTTTCGCCAGCAGACCGCCCAGGTGCTGCTGCCTCCGACGTCGTCGGTCCACATCGCGAGCAGGCGCCTGGCGCGCTTCGACACCGGCGGCAAGACGCCGCTGGCGCAGGGGCTGTTGGCGGCTCGCGACCTCGTGGTGCGCGAGAAGGCGCGCGACCGCGCGCGCCGCAGCCTGGTGGTCGTGCTCACCGACGGGCGCGCCACCGGCGGCCCCGACCCGGTGGGCCGCGCGCGACAGGCAGCCGCCCGGTTGGTCGCCGAAGGCGCGGCCGCGGTGGTGGTGGACTGCGAGACCTCCTATGTGCGACTGGGGCTGGCGGCAGAGCTCGCCGAGCAGTTGGGCGCCCCCGCGGTGCGGCTGGCGCAGCTGCGTGCCGACAACCTCACCGACGTGGTCCGCACAGCCGCCTGATCCAGGTTCAGAAGAACGAGGAAGGGTCCCGTCGATGCCGAAAGGTCAGCCGCTCACGATCCCCGACGACGGGCTGACCACCCGAGCGCGTCGCAACGCGCCGCTGCTCGCCGTGCACACCGGTGCGGGCAAGGGCAAGTCGACCGCCGCGTTCGGCATGGCGCTGCGGGCTTGGAACCAGGGCTTCGACATCGCGGTGTTCCAGTTCGTCAAGAGCGCGAAGTGGAAGGTGGGCGAAGAAGCGGCCTTCCGCGAGCTCGGCAGGCTGCACGACGAGCGCGGCGTCGGCGGGCCGGTGCAGTGGCACAAGATGGGGTCCGGTTGGTCGTGGACAATGGACAAGTCGCGCAAGCAGGGTGAGGAGGTCGACCACGGCGCGGCCGCGGCCGACGGGTGGGCCGAGATCGCGCGGCGGCTCGCCGACGAGCGCCACGAGTTCTATGTGCTCGACGAGTTCACGTATCCGCTGAAGTGGGGCTGGATCGACGTCGAGGAAGTGGTCGCGACGCTGACGGCTCGCCGCGGTCGGCAGCACGTCGTCATCACCGGCCGCGACGCGCCGCAGCCACTGCTGGACGCCGCCGATCTGGTCACCGAGATGACGAAGGTCAAGCACCCGATGGACGTCGGCCGCAAGGGCCAGAAGGGCATCGAATGGTGACTCCTTCTTGCGCGAGCGTGCGTGTTTGCACACGCCACGCCGCGCTTCTGCATGCGTTTGCGCACGTTCGCGCCGGTGCGAGCGTGCGCAGAGTGTCGGAATTTTCCGGCGTGTCGGCTACAGACGCGCACGCTCGCGGTGATCAGATTCACGCTCGCGCGGTGGCGGCGTGAGCAGGGCGACTCCCGCCGTCGTGATCGCCGCGCCCGCCTCGGGGAGCGGTAAGACCACCGTCGCAACCGGTCTGATGGGCGCGCTGCGACGGGCCGGCCGGGCAGTCGCGCCGTTCAAGGTCGGCCCCGACTACATCGACCCCGGCTACCACGCGCTGGCGACCCGCCGGCCGGGCCGCAACCTCGACCCCGTCCTGATGGGCGAGAACCTCATCGGACCGCTGTACCGGCACGGCAGCGCAACCGCCGACATCGCGATCGTCGAAGGCGTCATGGGCCTGTTCGACGGGCGCATCGACCAGTCTTCGCCGGCAACGGCGTTCGGGTCCACCGCGCATGTGGCCGCGCTGCTGGGCGCGCCGGTCGTCATGGTCGTCGACGCGCGCGGTCAGAGCCACAGCATCGCCGCACTGCTGCATGGCTTTTCGACGTTCGACGCGTCGGTCCACGTCGCCGGGGTCATCCTCAACCGGGTGGGCTCGACGCGTCACGAGGAGGTGCTGCGGCAGGCCTGCGGACATGCCGGAGTCGCGGTGTTCGGCGCGATCCCGCGCACCGAGGACCTGGCGGTTCCCTCGAGGCATCTCGGACTTGTGACCGCCGTCGAACACGGCGAGCGCGCGCATGCGGCGGTCGAGGCGATGACGACGCTCGTCGGCCGCCACGTGGACCTCGTCGGCATCGCCGCGCTGGCCGAGAGCCGCGTCGTCGACGATCCGTGGGACGCAGCCGAGGTGACGCCCGTCGGCGGACACGCCACGGTGGCATTGGCGTCGGGCCGGGCGTTCACGTTCGGCTATGCCGAGCATCGCGAAATGCTCGCCGCCGCCGGAGCCGAGGTCGTCGAGTTCGACCCGCTCACCGATCCGCTGCCACCAGATACGGCGGCGATCGTCGTACCCGGTGGTTTCCCCGAGGAATTCGTCGCCGAACTGTCCGCCAACGACGTGGCGCGCGCGCAGATCAAGCAGTTGGCGGCGGCTGGCGCGCCGGTGCACGCCGAATGCGCGGGACTGACCTACCTCGTCGACGACCTCGACGGCCACCCGATGTGCGGGGTGCTGTCCGGGTCGGCGACCTTCACCGACCGCCTCACCCTCGGCTACCGGGAAGCGGTCGTCGTCGCCGACTCGCCGCTGCACTCGATCGGCGACCGGCTGATGGGCCACGAATTCCACCGCACCGCAGTCACTTTCGCCGACGACTATGCGCCGGCCTGGATCTTCTCCGGCCCAGACGTCACGCGACGACGGGACGGAGCCGTCGACGGAGGAGTGCACGCCGGCTTCCTGCACACTCACCCGGTCGTCCACCCGCGGGCGATCAGCCGCTTCGTGGCTGCGGCGGCAACCTCTAAGCTCGCGCCGATGAGCCGCTTGCGCGAAGAGGATCGGAACCAGTGACCGAGAACGCCTACCTCGTCGGACTGCGCTTGACCGGCAGGAAGGTCGTCGTCGTCGGCGGCGGCAGCGTCGCGCAGCGCCGATTGCCGCTGCTGGTTGCCAACGGCGCGGACGTCCACGTCATCGCCCGCGACGCCACGCCCGCGGTCGAGGCTTTCAGTCGGCAGAAGCCCGGAATCTCCTTATCCCTCCGCGACTTTCGCGCCGGTGACCTCGAGGACGCCTGGTATGCGATCGCCGCCACCGACGACCCCGCGGTCAACGCCGCCGTCGTCGCCGAGGCCGAGCGCCGCCACATCTTCTGTGTACGCGCCGATGTGGCCGTCGAAGGCTCTGCGGTCACGCCCGCGTCGTTCGAGTACGAGGGGCTGTCGGTCGGGGTACTCGCCGGCGGAGAGCATCGCCGCTCGGCGGCGATCCGGTCGGCGATCCACGAAGCCATGCAACAGGGGCTCATCGCGCCGGACATGTCGGCGACCGCCGGCGTCATTCACGGCGGTGTGGCGCTGGTCGGCGGGGGACCGGGCGACCCGGAGCTGATCACCGTCCGCGGTCGCCGACTGCTGGCGCACGCCGACGTCGTCGTCGCCGACCGGCTCGCCCCGCAGGAACTGCTGGCCGAGATGCCCCCGCACGTCGAGGTCATCGACGCCTCCAAGATCCCGTACGGCCGGGCGATGGCTCAGGACGCGATCAACGGCATCCTCATCGACCGTGCGAGGGCCGGAAAGTTCGTCGTGCGGCTCAAAGGCGGCGACCCGTTCGTGTTCGCGCGCGGCTACGAAGAGGTGCTGGCCTGCGCCGACGCCGGAATCCCGGTCACGGTCGTACCGGGTGTGACCAGTGCCATAGGCGTGCCCGCGCTGGCGGGCGTCCCGGTCACCCATCGCCACGTCACGCACGAGTTCGTGGTGGTCAGCGGCCACGTCGCGCCGGGGCATCCCGAATCGTTAGTGAATTGGAATGCCTTGGCCGCGCTGTCCGGCACGATCGTGTTGCTGATGGCGGTCGAACGCATCGAACTTTTCGCCGAGGCGCTGCTGGAAGGCGGACGACCAGCGGATACGCCGGTGTTGGTGGTGCAGCACGGTTCGACGGCGGCGCAGCGGACTTTGCGCGCGACTCTCGCCGATGCCGCAGAACGCATCCGCGAGGACGGAATTCGGCCTCCGGCGATCATCGTGATCGGCCCGGTGGCGGCCTTCGGCGGTTAAAGGATTCTTAAGAGTACTGTAAGGTAACCCGCATGACGGCTCTCAATGACGCAGAGCGCGCTGCCATGCGCCGTGACGCCGAGGGCAGGGCAAACCGGCCATCGAACCGGTTGATGACCGCCCGCTCCCCGATGAACGACGAGCGACCGGCAGCTGAGCGCGCGGCCAGGTATCCGGCCTGGCTGCCGTCGCGCCGGTTCATCGCCGCGGTCATCGCGATCGGCGGGATGCAGCTGCTCGCGACCATGGACAGCACGGTCGCCATCGTCGCGCTGCCCAAGATCCAGGACGAGCTGAGCCTGTCCGACGCCGGCCGCAGCTGGGTCATCACGGCTTACGTGCTGACCTTCGGCGGGCTGATGCTGCTCGGCGGGCGGTTGGGCGACACGATCGGGCGTAAGCGCACGTTCATCGTCGGCGTCGCGCTGTTCACGATCGCCTCGATCCTGTGCGGTCTCGCCTGGAACGAGGCGACGCTAGTGACTGCCCGACTGCTGCAGGGCGTGGGCGCGGCGATCGCGTCGCCGACCGCGCTGGCGCTGATCGCGACGACGTTCCCCAAGGGTCCGGCGCGCAACGCGGCGACGGCCATCTTCGCGGCGATGACGGGTATCGGCTCGGTGATGGGCCTGATCGTCGGTGGCGCGCTGACCGAGGTGTCATGGCGCTGGGCCTTCCTGATCAACGTGCCGATCGGGTTGGTGATGATCCACCTGGCGCGCAAGACGCTGCGCGAGACCAGCCGCGAGCGGCTCAAGCTCGACGCGACGGGCGCGATCCTGGCCACGCTCGGCTGCACTGCCGCGGTGTTCGGGTTCTCGATGGGACCCGAGCAGGGGTGGCTGTCGCCGATCACGCTGGGTTCCGGCCTCGCCGCCGGCGCGGCGCTGCTCGCCTTCCTCTACGTCGAGCGCAGCGCCGCCAACCCCGTGATGCCGTTCGACCTGTTCAAGGACCGCAACCGGGTGGCGACGTTCGCCGCGGTGTTCCTGGCCGGCGGCGTTATGTTCACGCTGACCGTGCTCATCGGGCTCTACGTGCAGGACATCATGGGTTACAGCCCGCTGCGGGCCGGCATCGGCTTCATCCCGTTCGTGATCGCTCTGGGGATCGGCCTCGGCCTGTCGTCGCAGCTGGTGCAGATGTTCCCGCCGCGAATGCTGGTGATCGCCGGCGGCGTGCTGGTGCTGGGCGCGATGATCTACGGGTCCACGCTGGACGCCAACATCCCGTACTTCCCCAACCTGGTGCTGCCGATCACCGTCGGCGGCATGGGCATCGGCATGATCGTCGTGCCGCTGATGCTGTCGGCGATCGCGGGTGTGGGCTTCGACCAGATCGGCCCGGTGTCGGCCATCGCCCTGATGCTGCAGAACCTCGGCGGGCCCGTCGTCCTCGCGGTGATCCAGGCCGTCATCACGTCGCGCACGCTGTACCTGGGCGGCACCACCGGCCCGGTCAGCGACATGAACGCCGCGCAGCTGCATGCCCTCGACCAGGGCTATACCTATGGCCTGCTGTGGGTCGCCGCGGTCGCGGTGATCGTCGGGTGCGCCTCGCTGTTCATCGGTTACACCGCCGCGCAGGTGGCGCACGCGCAGGAAGTCAAGGACGCGATCGACTCCGGAGAGCTTTAGCTCGACATTTGGGCCGGGGAGAGCTTTAGCTCGACATCGGGCCGGCGAGCGCTCTAGCCGCACTCGGTAGGGTGGCTATCCATGTCTGCCGTCGGCGGTTCCTCCGAATCGACAGACCGTCCGGTGCCGGCCGCATCTGAGCCGCTGGCGCGCTCGGTGCTGGGCCCGGCGATCCTCGCGATCACCGGCATGCAGCTCATGTCGACGCTCGACGGCACGATCGTCATCGTCGCGCTGCCGCGGATGCAGGCCGATCTCGGCCTGACCGACGTGAGCAAGAGCTGGGTGATCACCGCGTATGTGCTGGCTTTCGGCGGCCTGCTGCTGCTCGGCGGACGTGTCGGCGACGCGATAGGTCACAAGCGGGCGTTCCTGTCCGGCGTCGGCGTTTTCACGATCGCCTCGCTGGTCTGCGGCCTGGCCACAGATCCGGCCACTCTGATCGCGGCGCGGGCGGTGCAGGGGACCGGGGCAGCGGTGGCAGCTCCGACCGGTCTGGCGTTGATCGCGACGACGTACGCGGTCGGGCATGCGCGTAACCGCGCGTTGGCCGTCTCGGCGGCGATGCAGGGCATCGGCTCGGTGCTGGGCCTGGTGCTCGGCGGCGCGCTGACCGTGATCTCCTGGCGGCTGGCGTTTCTCATCAACGTGCCGATCGGCATCGTGATCGTCGTCATCGCGGTCACCCGGCTCGCCGAAACCCATCACGTGCGGCTCAAGCTCGATGTCACCGGCGCGCTGCTGGCCACGCTGGGCTGCGCGTCGGCGGTGCTGGTCTTCACGCAGGGCCCGCCGCGGGGATGGATCGATCCAATGGTGATCGGCGCCGCGGTGGCGTCGGCGGTCTTCTTCGTCGGGTTCCTGTTCGTGGAGCGCACTGCGCAGCACCCGATCGTCCCGTTCTCGGTGTTCGACAATCGCAACCGGGTGATGACGTTCGTCTCGCTGTTCCTCGCCGGCGGCGTGCTGCTGACGTTGACCGTGATGATCGGCCTGCTGGTGCAGGACGTCCTGGGCTATTCGGCGCTGAAGGCGGGCATCTGCTTCATCCCGTTCGCGCTGGCGTTCGGCGTCGGCAGCGCGGTGGCGGCGCGGCTGGCCCCGCATGTCGCACCCCGCTGGCTGCTCATCGGCGCGGGCGTCTTCGTGCTCGGCGCGATGCTGTACGGCTCGACGCTGGACCGCACCATCCCGTACTTCCCCGACCTGTTCGCGCCGATCGTGGTCGGCGGCTTCGGCATCGGCGCGATCGCGGTCATCCTGCCGCTGTGCGCGATCGCCGGCGTCGGGCCCGGTGAGATCGGTCCGGTCTCGTCGATCACGCTGATGGTGCAGAACCTCGGCGGCCCGGTGGTGCTCGTCGTCGTCCAAGCCGTGCAGACGTCGCGCACGCTGTACCTCGGCGGGACGACCGGACCGGTGAAGGACATGTCACCAACTCAGCTCGATGCGCTGGCCGCCGGCTACACCTACTCGTTGCTGTGGGTTGCCGGTGTGGCGGTGATCGTCGGCGTCGCCGCGTTCTGGATCGGTTTCTCCGCGCGCCAGATCGCGGCCGCGCAGCACACCAAAGAGGCGGTGGAGGCCGGCGAGCTGTAGCTTTCGCGGTCAGTAAGGTTGTCGGCTGTGATCACCCGCATGTCGGAGCTGTTTCTGCGCACCCTGCGCGACGACCCGGCCGACGCCGAAGTGCCCAGCCACAAATTGCTGATCCGCGCCGGCTACATCCGGCCGGTCGGGCCCGGGCTGTACAGCTGGCTGCCGCTCGGGCTGCGGGTGCTGCGCAACGTCGAGCGGGTCGTGCGCCACGAGATGGCCGCCATCGGCGGGCAGGAGATCCTGTTCCCCGCGCTGCTGCCCAGGGCGCCGTACGAGACCACCAACCGATGGACCGAGTACGGAGAGAGCCTGTTTCGCCTGCAGGACCGCCGCTGCAACGAGTATCTGCTGGGCCCCACCCACGAGGAGCTGTTCACCCTGACGGTGAAGGGGGAGTGCAGCAGCTACAAGGATTTCCCGCTGCTGCTGTTCCAGATCCAGACCAAGTACCGCGACGAGGCGCGGCCACGGGCGGGCATCCTGCGCGGACGCGAGTTCGTGATGAAGGACTCGTACTCGTTCGACGTCGACGACGACGGCCTGGCGGCGCAGTACGCGGCGCATCGCCAGGCGTACCAGCGCATCTTCGACACGCTGGGCGTGCGCTACGTCATCGTCTCGGCGGTGTCGGGCGCGATGGGAGGCAGCGCGTCGGAGGAGTTCCTCGCCGAGAGCGAGATCGGCGAGGACACGTTCGTGCGGTGCGTGCAATCGGGTTACGCCGCCAACGTCGAGGCGGTCACCACCGCTGTTCCTGCGCCCCTGCCGATCGACGGCCAGCCAGCGGCCACTGTCTACGACACCCCGGACACGCCGACGATCGCGACGCTGGTCGACTGGGCCAATTCGGCGCTGGACCGTGAGGTGACCGCGGCCGACACGCTGAAGAACGTCATGCTCAAGACGCGGCAGCCCGGCGGCGAATGGGAACTGCTGGGGATCGGTGTGCCCGGTGACCGGGAAGTCGACGACAAACGGCTCGGCGCCGCGCTCGAACCCGCGGAGTACGCGTTGCTCGACGACGCCGACTTCGCTCGCCACCCTTTCCTGGCCAAAGGCTATATCGGCCCGAAGGCGTTGCAGGACAACGGTATTCGCTACCTCGTCGATCCGCGTGTCGTGGGCGGCACGGCGTGGATCACCGGAGCCGACGAGCCGGGCCGCCATGTCGTCGGCCTGGTCGCCGGTCGCGACTTCGTCCCCGACGGCACGATCGAGGCCGCCGAGGTGCGCGACGGTGACCCCTCGCCGGACGGCGCCGGACCGCTGGTGTCGGCCCGCGGTATCGAGATCGGCCACATCTTCCAGCTGGGCCGCAAGTACACCGACGCGTTCGAGGTCGACGTGCTCGGCGAGAACGGCAAGCCGGTTCGGTTGACGATGGGCTCCTACGGCATCGGCGTGTCGCGACTGGTCGCCGTCATCGCCGAACAGCACCACGACGAGCTCGGCCTGCGCTGGCCGTCGGCGGTGTCGCCGTTCGCCGTACACGTCGTCATCGCGAACAAGGACGCCGCCGCCCGCGCCGGCGCCGAAGGCTTGGCGGCCGAGCTCGACCGGCTCGGGCACGACGTGCTGCTCGACGACCGGCAGGCCTCGCCGGGCGTCAAGTTCAAGGACGCCGAGCTGCTCGGTGTGCCGTGGATCGTGGTGGTCGGTCGCGGCTGGGCCGACGGGGTCGTCGAGCTGCGCAACCGGTTCACCGGGGAGAAGCGCGACGTCGCCGTCGACGCCGCGGCGGCCGACATCTCGGCCGTGCTGGCTTCGCCGAACGTGCGCTGAGCGCGAAAAACAGCCCTTGAAATCGCCGTGACCGCACGCTCGGCGAAACGGTGCGCCGTTACTCGTGGCCGCCGGGAAACGCGACCGTGACCGGGGTCGTGCCGAGCACCTGCCGCCAGCGCGCGGCCGTCACGGCGCTCTGCGTCAGCGCCGCGACGCCGAACGCGCGGTCCTGTTCGGTCTTGGCCTGCTCGACGACGGCCCGCCACGCGACGGCGCCGTCCTCCTCCATACGAACCGCGAGCTTCGCGGCGTCGGCGGGTGTCTGGACGTCGATCGGCAGCTGGTAACCGGCGGCGGGCACGGGGCCCGCGATCGAGCGGGCCTCGAGCATGGCCAGCGCGGCCTCACGGCGCGCCCGGTGTTCGGCCATCGTCTTCGACACCAGGTCGTTGACCTCCGGCGTCGAGTGCGCCGACACCACCCCGTACCCGTAGATGGTCGCGTGCTCGGTGGCGATCGCGTCGAACAGCGCCCCGTCGGCCGGGTCCGAGGGCCGCGGCGGCTCGACCGACGTCATTGCGGCCGTCCGGGCTCGGCGAGGGCCACCGTGGGCGCCGCCGTGCACGCCGCGGCGATCGACGCGACCAACCCGGCGCGGTAGCCGGAGAGCTTGGCCGCCAGTTCGGTGGCGGTGGCCGCCGACCCGCGCAGCGCGTTGGCGACGTCGGCTACCGTCGGCGCCCTCGCCGGCTCCGCGGTCGTGCTGGTCGGGGTACTGGTAGGCGCCTCGTTGCCGCGCATCCGGACCAGCTCATCGGAAAGCGCCTGGGCGTGGGCAGCGCGTTCGGCCGCCACCGCGGTCAACGCCTGCGCGACGGCGCCGCGCTGTTCGGCGGCGGCATCGGTGGCCAGCTGGCTGTCGGAGCGCGCTCGGTCCAGCTGGGCGGCGAGCTCGTCGACCTCGGGCGGAGGCGGCGGCGACCCACATGCCGCAGCGGTCGCGCCGAGCAGGGCCAACGCCGCGGCCGAGGCCAGCACGCGTCGCCTGCTGAGGGTCGGCAGAGGGCTCGGCACGAGCAACATCTTGCCATTGCGCTGAAGATCGCATCGGTGCTCGTTTGGCGTTTACCGCGGCGGTGCTGGCGTATCGTTGGGAGTCGATTCGGCGGTTGTGCCGCGGTAATCGGGTCCGGACAACTCAAGACGAGGAGCTCGCCGTGACGGAGCGTTCTGCGGCATTGCCGTCGCAGAAAGAGGTGATCGAGCTACTCGACGACGAGTTCGCGCGCGCAGGCTACGAAATCGAGGACGTAACCGTCGACGCCGCGGCGCGTCCGCCGCGCATCACGGTGGTCGCCGACGGCGACGACGGCCTCGATCTCGATTCGATCGCCGAGCTGTCGCGGGCCGCCTCAGCATTGCTCGACGAGGCCGACGCCAGATGGACACCGTACGTCCTCGAGGTGACCTCCCCGGGCGTGGACCGGCCGCTGACGTCCGAGAAGCACTACCGCCGGGCGCTCGGCCGCAAGATCGAACTGACGTTGTCCGACGGCACGCAGCTCACCGGCCGGCTCGGCGAAACCGTGAACGGCGTGGTGCGTCTGGTGGTCCGGGAAGGTCGCCAAGCCAACTTCTCGGTTCGTGAGCTCCCGCTCGAGGGGATTGCGAAAGCCGTTGTGCAGGTCGAATTCTCGCCTCCCAGTCCGCGAGAACTGGAGCTGGTCGGCCAATCTGGGAAGGAGGCTTGACGCGTGAACATCGACATGGCCGCGTTGCACGCCATCGAGGTCGACCGGGGTATTCCGGTGGGCGAACTCGTCGAGACCATCAAATCCGCGCTGCTGACCGCCTACCGGCACACCGAGGGACATGCCGCCGAGGCGCGCATCGAGATCGACCGCAAGTCCGGTGAAGTCAAGGTCATTGCCACCGAGGCCGACGAGGACGGCAATCCGATCACCGAATGGGATGACACCCCAGAGGGTTTCGGCCGCGTCGCCGCCACGACGGCACGCCAGGTGATGCTGCAGAGATTCCGCGATGCGGAGAACGAGAAGACCTACGGGGAGTTCTCGGCGCGGGAGGGCGACATCGTCGGCGGCGTGATCCAGCGCGATGCGCGCGCCAACGCCCGCGGCCTGGTCGTCGTGCGGATGGGCAGTGAGACGAAGGGTTCGGAGGGCGTCATCCCGGCTGCCGAGCAGGTGCCCGGTGAACGCTACGAACACGGTGACCGGTTGCGCTGCTATGTAGTCGGGGTCAGCCGTGGGGCGCGGGAACCGTTGATCACGCTGTCGCGCACCCATCCGAACCTGGTGCGCAAGCTGTTCTCTCTGGAGGTGCCCGAGATCGCCGAGGGGTCCGTCGAGATCGTGGCGGTCGCCCGCGAGGCCGGCCACCGCTCGAAGATCGCGGTCACCTCACGGGTGTCGGGCCTCAACGCCAAGGGCGCCTGCATCGGGCCGATGGGCCAGCGGGTGCGCAACGTCATGAGCGAGTTGTCGGGCGAGAAGATCGACATCATCGACTACGACCCCGACCCGGCGAAGTTCGTCGCCAACGCGCTGTCGCCCGCCAAGGTGGTCTCGGTGGCGGTCATCGACGAGACGGCCCGTGCCGCACGTGTCGTGGTACCCGACTTCCAGTTGTCGCTGGCGATCGGCAAGGAGGGGCAGAACGCACGGTTGGCAGCCCGGCTCACCGGTTGGCGCATCGACATCCGCAGCGACGCCGCCCCCAGCGGCAGTCCGAAACCCGATGCCGAACGGCCCGCGAACACCGCGCGCGGGGCAGCCGAAGAGTCCTGAGCCCGGCCCCACGCCGACCGGCGCAGCCATTTTCAATTACCCGCGACAGTGACGGTAGACTCACCTGTGATCCAGCGCGAGACTTCGGCTTCGGCGCAACGACGCAGCCCCGACGAACCTGTCGGACCGGTGCGGACCTGCGTGGGGTGCCGAAAGCGAGAGCTGGCCGTCGAACTGCTCAGGGTGGTCGCAGCCGGTGACGGGAACGGTGATCGTGCCGTGACCGTCGACCCGGCGAGAAAGCTGCCGGGGCGGGGTGCTTGGCTGCATCCCGATCCACAGTGCCTCGATGCGGCGATTCGGCGGCGAGCCTTCGGTCGAGCGCTGCGGATCACCGGTTCACCGGACGTATCCGCGGTGGTCGAGCACGTCGGCGCTCTCAGCAGCGCCGAAGCGCCCGGCCACTCCGGTCAAGAGAACAGGTAGCGAAGAACATGAGCACACCGTGAAGTCCCGATGACCATGCGTCATAGCTAACCCGAGGCGCGGCGCCTACCACCGCTGACGCCTCTAGAGATGGAGATGTAGTGGCAGGTAAGGCCCGTGTACACGAGTTGGCCAAGGAACTCGGTGTCACCAGTAAGGAAGTTCTCGCTCGGCTGAGCGAACAGGGCGAGTTCGTCAAGTCCGCGTCCTCCACGGTTGAGGCGCCGGTCGCCCGCCGGTTGCGGGAATCGTTCGGCGGCGGCAAGCCGGCCGCCGAGAAGGTCAAGGCGGACGGAAACGGCTCGCCGGCCGCGACGCCCGCCAAGAGCGCCGCTCCAGCGGCGCCCCCGGCGGCGCCCGCCCCGAAGCCAGCGGCCCCGGCCGCCGCCGCTCCGCCCGTCGCACCCCCGCCAGCAGCGGCCGCCCCGCCGGCCGCGCCGGCTGTGCGTCCCGGTCCGACACCCGGCCCGCGGCCCGGTCCTGCGCCGAGCGCGCCCAAGCCCGCGCCGCGGGTGCCGCGCGTCGGCAACAACCCGTTCTCGTCGCAGCAGCCGGTCGACCGGCCGATACCGCGTCCGCAAGGTCCTCGGCCCGGCCCCGGCGGCCCGCGCCCCGGCGCCCCTCGGCCCGGTATGTCGCCGAGCAACATGCCGCCGCGTCCCGGCGGACCCCGGCCCCCGCGCCCCGGTGGCGGCCCACGGCCGGGCCCCGGCGGCGGTCCCCGTCCCGGTGCGGGACAAGGCGGTCGTCCCGGTGGCGCAGGCGGCGGCGGTAACTACCGCGGCGGCGGTGGCGGCGCCCCGGCCGGTGGTGGCGGCTATCGCGGCCGTCCCGGCGGCGGCGGTCGTCCCGGCCAGCGCGGTGGTGCGGCCGGTGCGTTCGGCCGTCCCGGCGGCGCCCCGAAGCGCGGTCGCAAGTCGAAGCGGGCGAAACGCGCCGAATACGAGAACATGCAGGCCCCGGTCGTCGGCGGCGTCCGGCTGCCGCACGGCAACGGTGAGACGATCCGGCTGGCCCGCGGCGCGTCGCTGAGCGATTTCGCCGAGAAGATCGACGCGAACCCGGCCGCGCTGGTGCAGGCCCTGTTCAATCTCGGCGAGATGGTCACCGCGACGCAGTCTGTCGGCGACGACACCCTCGAGCTGCTCGGCAGCGAGATGAACTACAAAGTTCAGGTCGTCTCGCCGGAAGACGAGGACCGCGAGCTGCTGGAGAGCTTCGACCTGTCCTACGGAGAAGACTCCGGAGACGAGGACGACCTCGAGCAGCGTCCGCCGGTGGTCACCGTCATGGGCCACGTCGACCACGGCAAGACCCGACTGCTCGACACGATCCGTAACGCCACCGTGCGCGAGGGTGAGGCCGGCGGCATCACCCAGCACATCGGCGCCTACCAGGTCGCCGTCGACCTCGACGGCAACGAGCGACCCATCACCTTCATCGACACCCCCGGTCACGAGGCGTTCACCGCCATGCGTGCCCGCGGTGCGAAGGCCACCGACATCGCGATCCTGGTGGTCGCGGCCGACGACGGTGTCATGCCCCAGACGGTGGAAGCGGTCAACCACGCTCAAGCGGCCGACGTGCCGATCGTGGTGGCGGTCAACAAGATCGACAAGGAAGGTGCCGACCCGGCCAAGATCCGCGGTCAGCTCACCGAATACGGGCTGGTCCCCGAGGAGTACGGCGGCGACACGATGTTCGTCGACATCTCGGCCAAGGCCGGCACCAACATCGAGGCGTTGCTCGAAGCGGTCATCCTGACCGCGGACGCGTCGCTGGACCTGCGGGCCAACCCCGACATGGAGGCCCAGGGTGTGGCGATCGAGGCGCACTTGGACCGCGGCCGCGGCCCGGTGGCGACTGTGCTGATCCAGCGCGGCACGCTGCGGGTGGGCGACTCGGTGGTGGCCGGCGATGCCTACGGCCGCGTCCGCCGCATGGTCGACGAACACGGCGAGGACGTCGCCGAGGCGCTGCCGTCGCGGCCCGTCCAGGTCATCGGTTTCACCTCGGTGCCCGGCGCGGGCGACAACTTCCTCGTCGTCGACGAGGACCGCATCGCCCGTCAGATCGCCGACCGGCGCAGCGCGCGTAAACGCAACGCCCTGGCGGCCCGCAGCCGCAAGCGCATCAGCCTCGAGGACCTCGATTCGGCGCTGAAGGAAACCAGCCAGCTGAACCTGATCCTCAAAGGCGACAACGCGGGCACGGTCGAGGCGCTCGAGGAGGCCCTGCTGGGCATCCAGGTCGACGACGAGGTCGAGTTGCGCGTCATCGACCGCGGCGTGGGTGGCGTGACGGAGACCAACGTCAACCTGGCGTCGGCTTCGGATGCGATCATCATCGGCTTCAACGTCCGCGCCGAGGGCAAGGCCACCGAGCTGGCCAACCGCGAGGGTGTGGAGATCCGCTACTACTCGATCATCTACCAGGCCATCGACGAGATCGAGAGCGCGCTCAAGGGCATGCTCAAGCCGATCTACGAGGAGCGCGAACTCGGCCGGGCCGAGATCCGCGCGATCTTCCGGTCGTCGAAGGTCGGCAACATCGCCGGCTGCCTGGTCCAGTCGGGGATCATGCGGCGCAATGCCAAGGCCCGGTTGTTGCGCGACAACGTCGTGGTGGCCGAGAACCTCACCGTTTCCTCGTTGCGTCGCGAGAAGGACGACGTCACCGAGGTCCGCGAGGGCTACGAGTGCGGTCTGACGCTGACCTACTCCGACATCAAGGAAGGCGACGTCATCGAGACATACGAGCTGGTCGAGAAAGAGCGCACCTAGAGATGGCGGATCCGGCACGAGCACGCCGGCTGGCCAAGCGCATCTCGACCCTCGTCGCCTCGGCGATCGAGTACGAGATCAAGGATCCGCGGCTGACCGGCGTCACGATCACCGACGCCAAGGTCACCAACGACCTGCACGACGCGACCCTGTACTACACCGTGCTCGGCTCCTCGCTGTCCGAGGAGCCGGACTACGGAGCGGCGGCCGCGGCGCTGGAGAAGGCCAAGGGTGTGCTGCGGTCCAAGATGGGCGCGAGTCTCGGCGTGCGCTTCACTCCGACGCTGACGTTCGAGCGGGACACCGTCCCCGATGCCGCGGTCAAGATGGAGGAACTGCTCGCCCGCGCCCGCGCCGCGGATGAGGATTTGGCGAGAGTTCGGCAAGGCGCTAAGCACGCGGGGGACGCCGACCCGTACCGTGTCAATGAGGTGGAGGGCGAAGCAGTCCCCGGGGGGCCTGACGACGCTGAGGACATCGGTGACCGCGATAGACAAGACGACTGACGCTGCCGAAGTAGGCGATCGGGTCGACGCTCATGCCGCCGCCGATTTGCTCTCGGCTGCCGCGACGATCGGCGTGGTGTGCCAC
The DNA here is from genome assembly GCF_001672895.1 of Mycobacterium sp. E740. GTDB lineage: Bacteria > Actinomycetota > Actinomycetes > Mycobacteriales > Mycobacteriaceae > Mycobacterium. Next base: position 17,361 of record NZ_LZKP01000083.1, on the reverse strand, counting down.
GTGTATCCCGATGCCGACACGATCGGTGCCGGGCTGGCGTTGGCGCTGGTGCTCGACCAGTTGGGCAAGAGCGTCCAGGTGAGCTTCGCCGAGCCGGCGGACCTGCCCGAATCGCTGCAATCGCTGCCCGGCGGGCACCTGCTCGTCGGCCCCGACGAGATGCGCCGCGATGTCGACCTGGTGGTCACCGTCGACATTCCCAGCATCAACCGGCTGGGAGCGCTGCGTGAACTGGCCGAGCACTGCCGTGAGGTGCTGGTCATCGATCACCACGCGTCGAATCAGCTGTTCGGCAGCGCGAACTACGTCGACGCTTCGGCCGACTCCACCACGATGCTGGTGGCCGATCTGCTGGACGCCTGGGGCAAACCGATCGACATCGGTGTCGCGCACTGCCTCTACGCGGGCCTGACCACCGACACCGGCTCGTTCCGGTGGGCCAGTCCACGCGCGCACCGGCTGGCCGCGCGCCTGGTCGACCTCGGCGTCGACAACGCTGCGATCAGCCGCACGCTGCTCGACACCCATCCGTTCGCTTGGCTGCCGATGCTGTCGCGGGTGCTGTCCTCGGCGGAGTTACTGCCCGAAGCCGCCGGCGGCCAGGGCCTGGTGTATGCCGTTGTGGGATACCAGGAATGGTCGAAGGCGCGGCCCGAAGAGGTCGAGAGCATCGTCGACATCGTGCGCACCACGGAGCAGGCCGAAGTGGCCGCGGTGCTCAAAGAGATCGAGCCTGCACGCTGGTCGGTGTCGATGCGAGCGAAGTCCTACGACCTGTCACCGGTCGCCAGCGGATTCGGGGGTGGCGGACACCGGTTCGCCGCCGGATACTCGGCCACCGGGTCCGCCGACGACGTGGTCAAGGCGTTGCACGCGGCCCTTGGCTGAACCCGTAGCGGAGCCACCGGACGGTCCGGTCGACGGCCGCCGCATCGCCGGGCTGGCGTTGCCGGCGCTCGGCGTGCTGGCCGCCGAACCGATCTATCTGCTGTTCGACCTCGCGGTGGTGGGCCGGCTGGGTGCTCTGGCGCTGGCCGGGCTGGCGATCGGCGGGCTGATCCTGACCACGCTGAGCTCGCAGATGACCTTTCTGTCCTACGGGACCACCGCGCGCTCGGCTCGTTTCTTCGGGGCGGGCGATCGCAAGGCGGCGGTCGGGGAGGGTGTGCAGGCGACGTGGCTGGCCCTCGGCCTGGGCGCCGTGATCATCTGTGCGGTAGAGGTTTTCGCGGTGCCGCTGGTGTCGGCGCTGGCCGGGTCGTCCGAAGGCGGGGAGATCGCCGACGAAGCCCTGAGTTGGGTGCGTATCGCGATCGTCGGGGTGCCCGCGATCCTGGTGTCGGCGGCCGGCAACGGGTGGATGCGCGGAGTGCAGGACGTGGTGCGGCCGCTGAGGTTCGTAGTGTTCGGGTTCGGGGTGTCGGCGGTGCTGTGTCCGCTGCTGGTCTACGGCTGGCTGGGGATGCCGAGGCTCGGGCTGGCGGGCTCAGCCGTGGCGAACATGGCGGGGCAGTGGCTGGCCGCCGCGCTGTTCTGCCGCGCGCTGGTGACCGAACAGGTGCCGTTGCGGATCCAGCCGCCGGTGTTGCGCGCGCAAGTGGTGATGGGCCGCGATCTGCTGATGCGGACGATGGCTTTCCAAGCCTGCTTCGTTTCGGCCGGTGCGGTCGCCGCCCGTTTCGGTGCGGCCGCCGTCGCCGCCCACCAGGTTGTGCTGCAGTTGTGGAATTTCCTTGCGCTGGTGCTGGATTCACTGGCGATCGCGGCACAGTCGTTGGTCGGTGCGGCGCTGGGGGCCGGCGAGTTGGGGCACGCGAAGTCGGTGGCGTGGCGGGTGACGATCTTCTCCACGTTGGCGTCGGCCGTGCTCGCCGTGGTGTTCGCCGTCGGCGCGTCGGTGTTTCCCAGTGTGTTCACCGACGACCAATCGGTGCTCGACGCGATCGGGGTGCCGTGGTGGTTCATGGTGGCCCAATTGCCTATTGCCGGAATTGTTTTCGCGCTGGACGGGGTGCTTCTCGGGGCCGGTGACGCCAAGTTCATGCGCAACGCGACGCTGACCAGCGCGTTGCTCGGCTTCCTGCCGTTGATCTGGCTGTCCCTGGCGTTCGGCTGGGGCCTGCTCGGGATCTGGTCGGGGTTGTCGACGTTCATGGTGCTGCGGCTGGTGTTCGTGGGCTGGCGCGCGTTCTCCGGCCGCTGGCTGGTTCCGGGGACTGGTTAACTTCTTGGCGCGAGCGTGCGTGTTTGCACACGACACGCCGCGCTTTTACGGCATTTTCCGCACCTTCGCGACGCGATCAGTGTGCGGTTTCACTTACCGGCGCGCTACCGCGGCCCAGCCGAACTCCGTCGTCTTGACTTTCACGTCACCGAAACCGGCGGCTGCCAACCGGTCCCGGAGCGTCGCCGGGTCGACGGGATTGTAGGTGTCACCCTCATGCGCGACGGCCAACTCGTCGCTGCCGAGGCTGTCGCTGGCCACCAGGGCGGCGCCGGGCCGCAGCACCCGGGCGACTTCGGCGAACAACTTGTCCTGCATCTCGACCGTCGGAACATGGTGCAGCATCGTGAAACACGCTGCGCCGGTGAATCTTCCGTCGTCGTAGGACAGCGTCGTCGCGTCCCCGCGCACGATTTCGACCGTCGGCACATCGGCGAACCGGTCCCGCAGCATCGCGGCCAGCTCGTCGTCGATCTCCACCGAGGTCAACCGCGCGACCGATTCGCTCAACACATCGGTCGTCGCGCCGTACCCCGGGCCGACCTCGAGCACGTCGTCACCGAGATCGATCTCACCCAGCGCCCACGGCAGGATGACTTCGCGGATCAACTGCCGCCACTCGTCGCTTCCGCAGTACTCGTGCGCTTCGTTCACGCTCGACAGCCTACGAGCGTGCGCAAAATGCCGCTGGAAGTCGGTGTGTCGTGTGCAAACACGCACCGTCGCGCAAATGTCAGGTTCAGCGGACCTGCGAGCGGCCTCGCTGCAGCACGGCGTCGCGGTTGGCGGCGATGTCGTCGCCGCTGGCGCTGCGCATCCACTCCCGCGCCGACGCGGCTTCGATCCAGAGCCCCTCGTTGGTCTGCGCCTCGTCGATGCGGTGATAGGACGCGAGCAGGGCGCGGACCGCGCGCTGATTGTTGCCGACGATCGACGCCGCCACCTGCCGTGCGCTCGCCAGCAGCTCGGCGTGCGGCACCACCTGGGTGACCAGTCCGGCGCGCAGTGCCTCTTCGGCCGACAGGTAATCACCGGTCAGACTCATCCGGCGCGCCATCCCGACACCGACTTTCTGCGGCAGCCGCACCGACAGCCCCCAGGTCGGGAGCAGGCCGACGCGGGCGTGGGTGTCGGCGAACCGGGCCTGCTCGGAGGCGATCAGGATGTCGCAGTAGAGCGCGAGCTCCAGCCCGCCGGTCACCGCCGCACCGTTGATTGCTCCGATCACCGGCTTCGTCATGGGCGGCCACTTGGGCGAGATATCGGGCAGCTCGGTCGTATCGCCGAGCTCTTTGAGGTCCAGGCCCGCGCAGAACACCGGGTCGGCGCCGGTGAGGATCACGACGTCCACGCCGTCGTCTGCTTGCGCATCGCCGAGCGCGGCGTAGAACCGCCTGCGCAGTTCCGCCGACAGCGCGTTGCGCGCCTGTGGCCGGTTCAGGGTGAGCGTGCGCACCCGGTCTTGGGTCGTGATCAGCAGGATGTCGGTACTCGCTGGGCCGGTCATGCCAATGAACCTATCGTGGACGCATGTGCCGAAACATCACCGAGCTACGCGGGCTCGAACCGGCGGCGAGCGACGAGGAGATCGAGGCTGCGGCGCGCCAGTACGTCCGCAAGGTCAGCGGGATCACCCGGCCGACGGCCGTCAACGCCGACGCCTTCGAGGCCGCCGTCGCCGAGGTTACCGAGACCACTCGGCGGCTGCTGTCCTCGCTGCCGCCGCGACGTCAGCCGCCCAGCACCGTGCCGCCGCTCCGTAGGCCTGAAGTACGCGCCCGGATCGCCGCCCGAACTGCGCGGTGACCACCGCGCTCAAGGAGTGGAGCGCGGCGGTGCACGCGCTGCTCGACGGCAGGCAAACAGTGCTGCTGCGCAAGGGCGGCGTCCACGAGAAGCGGTTCGCCGTCACCGCATCACGTTTCCTGCTCTTTCCGACCGTCGCCCACAGCCACGCCGAGCGGGTACGCCCTGAGCACCGCGACCTTCTCGCCGCCGCGGCCGGCGACAGCACCGAGGATGCGGTGGTGCTCCGCGCGGGCGCCGACGTCGTCGCCGCGATCGAGGTCAACCGCCCTGAGGCCCTCGAATGCATTGCGCGACACCACATCTGGACCGACGAGTCGATCGTGGCGGACCGTCTCGACTTCCGGCCCAAACACCGGCTCACCGCGCTCGTCGTGCGGGCAAGCCCGCTGCGCCAACCGCTGCAGCTCGCGCGCACGCCCGATTACGCCGGGTGCACCAGCTGGGTACCGCTGTCCGTCGACCCCGATTGGGCGCCGCCCGTCCATGACGACGCCACGCTTGACGAGATCGCCGACGACGTGCGCCGCTCAGTCGGTTGACGGAGGACGCGGACCTGCGGGCAGGACCAGCCGCGAGACACCGTCGCCCAGATACACGGTGTGGGTGGCGGAGGCGAGCGCAGAACCGGTGCCGAGCGGTTCCCCGGTGCCCAGGTTGCGGGCGAACCTCGGGTGCGACCCGCCGGCCACGAGCACACGGATCCTCGAGCCGGCGGAGAACCGGTGCGCCACGGCGTCCAGCTCGATTCGCACGATGCCCGAATCCGTTGCCGCACCGACATATCCGTCGCTGATATTGCGTGAGCGCCCTTTGGCGTCCACCTCGCTGATGCGCACCCACAGATCATTGTGCGGGTTGTCGCACGAATGCGAGAGCTCCAGCACGGGCGTGCCGACGACGTAGAGGTCGGTCGGCAGCCGGTCGCCGGTAAAGCTCAGCACGTCGGCCCGCTGGGCCAGTGCGGTGTCACGGCGGTAACCGCCATCCGGCGAGAGCAGCCGGCCGCCGACCGTGGGTGTCGGGTTCGCGGGGTTGTAGGTGAACGTCGCGGTGGGCGCCGTCTCGGGCGGCACCGCGTCACCGAGCCGGCCGCCGGGCTGCAGGTACCGCACCTGCTCGGGCATCTCCGGCGGCCACTCGGAGAGCTCCGTCCACCCCCGGCCGTTGATGAAGATGCGCACCGGGCGGCGGCGACGACCGGCGCGCCCGCTCAGGTGGGTGCCGAGCCAGTCCAGGGACTCGCGAATGACGGTCGGCGCGGCCTTGCCCATCACCTCGGCATGTGTCCACGAGCCGATCGTCAGCCCGACGGTCACTCCCCGCTCGTGCAGGCGCTGGTACTGCGCGAGCGTCTGTTCGAGGAACAGGTCCTGCCAGCCGCCGATCAGCAGCACCGGTATCTCGGTGCGGTCCAATGCCTCGCGGATGTTCAGCGACGTCCAGAACGGGTCGTCGGATTCGGGGTGGTCCAGCCAGGACTCCCACCACGACGCGCCGGAGCCCAGCAGCGCCCGGCCGGCCTCACCCGCGGGCAGCCGTGTCGTCGCGCGAGCCAGGGCGCGACGCGACCGCAGCTGGCCCCACAGCACGCGCAGCTTGTTGCGCTCCTCCTGGCGGGCCACCAGCTCGCTCCAGCCGAGGAAGTCGTTGAGCGCGAATGTGCCAGTGCCCCAGCGCGGACCGCTCACATCGTGCGGACCGACGGTGATGACGGCAGCCTTCATCTCGGGTGGTGGGTCCATCAGCAGCGCCCACTGCGTGAAGCCGAGATACGACAGCCCGATCGTGGCGAACGTTCCGGTGAACCAGTCCTGCCGGCGCAGCCAGGCCACCGTGTCGGCGCCGTCGGCGATCTCGTTGACCATCGGGTCGAACTCGCCACCGGAGCCGAATGTGCCGCGCACGCTCTGGAACACGACGTGATAGCCGCGCGACGCGTACACGCCGGCGTACAACGCCGCGAAAGGGAACCGGCGGCCGTAGGGGCAGCGGACCAGCACCGTGCCGGCCGGGTTGTCGGTCGCCGGCGCGTAGTGGTCGCCCTTGAGTTCGACGCCGTCGCGCATGGGGATGCTGACCTTGTGTACCTCGAAGCCGCACGTGTTCGGGGGCAGGCGGAACAGGCGCGAGAGGATGCGTCCGGCGAACCGCGCGGTCTTCGGACGGGAGGTGGCAGCAGCAGCGACGGTGGTCACCTTGTCGAGGCTACGCAGCCCGGGCTCGGGCACCCGCGCAACGCCCCTCAGCAGATCGAGCGGAAGCGCCTCAGAACACGTAGTGCGGGATCAGCTCGTGGGCACGCTGCAGATTGGTCTGCATGCAGTCGGGGTTCGGCTTGGAGTAGATCGGCGAATAGAACAGCGACTGCTGCAGCACTCCGTAGCTGGTGTCGAAGGCGATCATGCAGGTGACCCACCAGCGGTTGTTCCAGTCGGTGGGCTTCATGATCCAGTACTGCGCGGCGCGGTGCCCGTCGATGTCGAGTTCGACCGCGTCGGTGGGCAACGTCTGCTCGTAGGAGCGCCAGACGATCGCCTCGACGGCCATCTGATAGTTGCCGGCGTCGTACTTGCAGCGCAGCTGGTCCTCGGGAACCGGAGGCGTGAACGCCAGCCCGATGGCCTGGACCGCCTCGAGCGGGATCTGCTTGCACGGGTTGAACGGGGACGGGTTCGTCGTCTCGACGACGGGCCACTTGATCGACGTCGTCACGTTCGTCATCGGGAGCTCGTTCACGCTCACCTGCGGAACGCTCGCGGGATTGGTCTGCCACACCACGGTCACCGCGGCGACCAACGCGCACAGCACCGAGAGCAGGCGCAGCTTGGCGGCCATCACACCCCTTTGTCCGTCGGTCCGACCCTGCGGGGAGTGTAGCGGGCGCCCGCCGGCCGCCGAGGAGGAAAGAGAACATGTTCCAGTTGCCGGCGAGTCGGTGACATCGCCTTAAGTAGGCTGGTCGGTTGTGACACGCGACGGCCGACGACCCACCCTCTGGGCGATCAGCGACCTGCACACGGGTCACACCGGCAACAAACCGGTGACCGAGTCGCTGCACCCGGCCTCGCCGGATGACTGGCTCATCGTCGCCGGCGACGTCGCCGAACGCACCGACGAGATCCGCTGGGCCCTGGATCTGCTGCGCAAGCGGTTTGCCAAGGTGATCTGGATCCCGGGCAACCACGAGCTGTGGACCACCAACCGCGACCCGATGCAGATCTTCGGCAGGGCCCGGTACGACTACCTGGTCAACCTGTGCGACGAGATGGGCATCGTCACGCCCGAGCACCCGTTCCCGGTGTGGACGGAGGAGGGCGGCCCGGCGACCATCGTGCCGATGTTCCTGCTGTACGACTACACCTTCCTGCCCGCAGGTGCGGCGACGAAGGCCGAGGGGCTGGCGATCGCGCGGGAACGCAACATCATCGGCACCGACGAGTACCTGCTGTCGGCCGAACCGTATGCGACGCGCGACGCCTGGTGCCGCGACCGCGTGGCCCACACCCGCAAGCGGCTCGAGGATCTCGACTGGATGACCCCGACGGTTCTGGTCAACCACTTCCCGATGGTCCGCGAGCCCTGCGACGCGATGTTCTACCCGGAGTTCTCACTGTGGTGCGGCACCACGGCAACCGCCGACTGGCACACCCGCTACAACGCGATCTGCTCGGTCTACGGGCACCTGCACATCCCGCGCACCACCTGGTACGACGGCGTGCGCTTCGAGGAAGTCTCGGTCGGATATCCGCGAGAGTGGCGGCGCCGCAAGCCGTATCGGTGGATGCGCCAGATCCTGCCCGATCCGCAGTACCCGCCCGGCTATCTCAACGAGTTCGGCGGCCACTTCGAGATCACCCGGGAGATGCGGGAGAACGCCGAGAAGATGCAGCAACGGATCCGCGACAGGCAAGCCTCGCGATGACGATCACCGCCTCGTTGCTATCCGGTGTGCTGCCCACGACGACTGGGCTGGCCGCCGCGGAACTGTATCGCGATCCGCCGGAGCTCGCGCCGCTGCCGGAGGAGGAGCCGCTGGTCGCCAGGTCGGTGGCCAAGCGCCGCAACGAGTTCGTCACCGTGCGGCACTGCGCGCGTCAAGCGCTCGGTGAGCTCGGGGTGGGGCCGGTGCCGATCCTCAAGGGGGACAAGGGCGAACCACGTTGGCCCGACGGCGTCGTCGGCTCGCTGACCCATTGTGACGGCTACCGCGGTGCTGCGGTGGGCCGGCAAGCCGAGGTGCGGTCGGTCGGCATCGACGCCGAACCGCACGGTGTGCTGCCCGACGGCGTGCTCGACGCGATAAGCCTGCCCGCCGAGCGAATGGAGCTGGCGCAGCTGCCGGGCGGTCTGCACTGGGATCGAATCCTGTTCTGCGCCAAGGAGGCAACGTACAAGGCGTGGTTCCCGCTGACCCACCGCTGGCTGGGCTTCGAGGATGCGCACATCGTCTTCGACGTCGACGACGGCGGGACCTCGGGCGGGTTCGTCTCGCGAATCCTCATCGATCCCGCCGCGGAGCATGGGCCGCCGCTGCAGGCCCTGCCCGGCCGGTGGTCGGTACGCGACGGTCTGGCGCTGACCGCGATCGTGCTGTGAGTGAAGCTGGTCTGGTCGTCGTCGACAAGCCCGCCGGCATGACGAGCCACGACGTCGTCGGCCGCTGCCGCCGGTTCTTCGGCACGCGCAAAGTGGGGCACGCCGGCACGCTCGACCCGATGGCGACCGGCGTGCTCGTCGTCGGAATCGGGCGGGCCACCAAGATTCTCGGCCTGCTGACGGCGACCGACAAAGGGTATTCCGCAACGATCCGGCTGGGCCAAACGACCACCACCGAAGACGCCGAAGGGCAAGTGCTGCAGACTGTTTCGGCCGACGGCGTCACCGACGCGCAAATCGAACAGGCGGTCGCCCGGCTGCGCGGCGAGATCGAGCAGGTGCCCTCGGCGGTCAGTGCGATCAAGGTCGACGGCCAGCGGGCCTACAAACTCGTCCGCGAAGGGCAGCCGGTCGTACTGGCGGCGCGCCGCGTCCGCATCGACCGCTTCGACGTCCTCGCCGTCCGTCGCACACCCGGTCTCGTCGACGTCGACGTCGAAGTCGACTGCTCCAGTGGCACGTACATCCGGGCCTTGGCGCGCGACGTCGGCGCTGCGCTGGGAGTCGGCGGGCACCTCACGGCGTTGCGGCGCACCCGGGTCGGCGGCTTCGGATTGCGCGAGGCGCGCACGCTCGACGACCTCGCCGACGCGCCGCGGTTGTCCTACAGCCTCGACGCCGCATGCCTATTGGCGTTTGCGCGCCGCGACCTGACCGCCGCCGAGGCCGAGGACGCCCGCCAAGGCCGTCCGCTCGAACCCGCCGGTATCGACGGCGTCTACGCGGCGGCGGCCCCGGACGGGCAGGTGATCGCGTTGCTGCAAGACCGGTCGGAGCGCACCAAGTCGGTGGTGGTGCTGCGCCCGGCGACGCTGTAGTCCGGGACTTGTCGCCAACTTCGTTAAACGGACAGTCTTCGCGGCGCATACTGTCAGCGGCGTCTAGAGATCGGAGTCATCATGGCGTCTCCGTACAAGCTCCTCCAAATAGCGCTGGCCGTCATCGGAGTGCTCGCGCTGTGCCTGTATCCCCTTGCGGTGGTGTGGCCGTCAGGCTGGGCATGGCATCCGGGACCGCCGCATCATTCCGACTACTTCATGATGATCGTCGGGATCTACATCACGCTCGGCGTCTTCCTGATCAACGCAGCGCGTGATCCACGGGCGAACCTCAGTTTGATCTGGTTTGCGGTGTGGTCGAGCGTCGTGCACGCGGTCATCATGGCCGTGCAGGCGTTGCGCGGGGAACGCGAGATCGGGCACCTGTGGGGTGACGTGCCGGCACTGCTGCTCATCGCAATCGTGCTGTCGGTTCTCGTGCGGGCGGCCGGGCTCACGCGTTCCGAACTCCCGGCAGACCAGCGAAGCTAGCTCGCGACCACCCAGATCGCCTCTGCTGCAGGGCTTCCCAGCTCGACCGTCGTGTCGCCGCCGTCGATGGATTCGATCGCCACCGATATCATTCCTGCGAAGTCGCGGCGGGCCAGCACCCGCAGCCGTGAGTCGAGGTTGATGCCGACGCTCTCGAAGTAGCGCAGCATCTCCGGGTCGGCGTCGGAGATCCGCGCGATCGTGCCGGTGTCCCCGTCGTGGCAGGCCGACAACTGGCGCGCGTCCGGCGTGGGCACCTGGCCGTCAGCGGCGGGGATCGGGTCGCCGTGCGGATCGCGGGTCGGATGGCCGAGCTTCGCGTCGATGCGGTCCAGCATCCGGTCGGACACGGCGTGCTCGAGCACCTCGGCCTCGTCGTGCACCTCGTCCCAGCTGTAACCCAACTCGCGGACGAGGAACGTCTCCATCAGCCGGTGGCGACGCACCATCGCCAGCGCGGCGGCCCGGCCGGCCTCGGTCAGCGTCACCGCGCCGTACTTCTCGTGGTCGACCAGTCCCTGGTCGGCGAGCTTGCGGATCGACTCCGAGGCCGTGCTGGCCGAAACGCCGAGCCGCTCGGCGAGCAGCTTGGTGCTGATCTTCTCCTGCGACCACTCCTGAACGGTCCAGATGACCTTCAGGTAGTCCTGCGCAACCGTCGTCAGGTCGCGCGCATCACCGGCAGGATTCACAGTGACAAAGTTTAGGCAATGGTCACCTCATCTGGGCATCCAGCGAAGCACCGAGCCCCCGGCGCGCCGTAGTCTTGGTTTCGTGCAGCGCTGGCGGGGACAAGACGAGATCCCAACCGACTGGGGCCGATGCGTCGTCACCATCGGGGTCTTCGACGGTGTGCATCGCGGCCACCAGGAGCTGATCAACCACGCGGTCAAGGCCGCCCGTTCCCGCGGTGTCCCGGCGGTGCTGATGACGTTCGACCCGCACCCGATGGAGGTCGTGTTCCCGGGCAGCCATCCCGCCCAGCTGACGACGCTGACCCGGCGCGCCGAACTGGTCGAGGAACTCGGCATCGACGTGTTCCTGGTCATGCCCTTCACCGCCGACTTCATGAAGCTGACCCCCGAGCGCTACATCCACGAACTGCTGGTCGAACGACTGCACGTGGTGGAGGTCGTGGTGGGGGAGAACTTCACCTTCGGCAAGAAGGCCGCGGGCAACGTCGCGCTGCTGCGCAAGGCCGGCGAGCGGTTCGGCTTCGCCGTCGAGAGCATGTCGCTGGTTTCCGAGCACCACCAGGACGAGACCGTCGCGTTCTCGTCGACCTACATCCGGTCCTGCGTCGACGCCGGGGACGTCGTCGCGGCCGCCGAAGCGCTGGGCCGCCCACACCGCGTCGAGGGCGTGGTGGTCCGCGGGGACGGACGCGGCAAGGTACTCGGTTTCCCCACTGCCAACGTGGCGCCGCCGATGTACTCGGCGATCCCCGCCGACGGCGTCTACGCGGCCTGCTTCACCGTGCTCGGTCACGGACCGATCACCGGCAGCGTCGTCCCGGGTGAGCGATACCAGGCCGCGGTGTCGGTCGGCACCAACCCGACCTTCTCCGGGCGCACGCGCACCGTCGAGGCGTTCGTGCTCGACACCGACGCCGACCTGTACGGCCAGCACGTCGCGGTCGACTTCGTCGTGCGGCTGCGCGGGCAGGAGAAGTTCGCGACGGTGCAGGAGCTGGTCGAGCAGATGGGCCGCGACACCGAGCACGCCCGCTCGATCCTGTCCCGCTGAGCCGCGCCCGCGTTCCGCGGATTTCATTACCCGGACGCGCCGCTGCTAGACTCCGTGCCGACCTGGCGTGCGCTGCAGTTCGCGGCGGCTGCGCCTTCCCGGGCCCGGCTCGGCCCTTCCCGCGAACTGAGAAGATGGAGTTGTTTCGTGGCGCTCACCGCCGAACAGAAGAAAAGCATCCTGAGCGAGTACGGCCTGCATGACACCGACACCGGCTCGCCGGAGGCGCAGGTCGCGCTGCTGACCAAGCGGATCACCGACCTGACCGAGCACCTGAAGGTGCACAAGCACGACCACCACTCGCGGCGCGGGCTGCTGTTGCTGGTCGGCCGTCGCCGCCGGCTGCTCAAGTACGTCGCCCAGGTCGACGTGCAGCGCTACCGCTCGCTGATCGAGCGCCTCGGGCTGCGTCGCTGACGCGAATTTCGGCCCAGTACCTGCGGCAGAGTACGATGGCCTCGTTCGACTGCCGATTCGGCTCGAACGACCAGGGTGCGGTCTTCGCAGCTCCGCGAGCACCGTTCCCGCGCGTCATAACCGGACCTGCCTGATCGCGCGGTCTTCGGTAGTGGCTGCCGGACGAGTTGCCGGCAGCTTCGATCGACGGCCGTAGCCGCATCGAGGCCGGTGGTTCGGTAGCTGTGACGCCGCGAAAACAGCTGAACAGTGCAAGCACTGAACCCAGAGAGGCCATACGGACACCCATGTCTGTAGTTGAAATTGAAGACGGCGTGTACGAGTCGACCGCCGTCATCGACAACGGAAGCTTCGGCTCCCGCACCATCCGCTTCGAGGCCGGCCGGCTCGCCCAGCAGGCCGCCGGATCGGCCGTCGCCTATCTCGACGACGAGACCATGCTGCTGTCGGCCACGTCGGCCAGCAAGAACCCCAAGGACCACTTCGACTTCTTCCCGCTGACGGTCGACGTCGAGGAGCGCATGTACGCCGCCGGGCGCATCCCCGGCTCGTTCTTCCGCCGCGAAGGCCGCCCCTCAACCGACGCGATCCTGACCTGCCGGTTGATCGACCGGCCCCTGCGCCCATCGTTTGTCGACGGGTTGCGCAACGAGATCCAGGTCGTGGTGACGGTGATGTCGCTGGACCCCAAGGATCTCTACGACGTGCTGGCGATCAACGCCGCCTCGATGTCCACCCAGCTGGCGGGCCTGCCGTTCTCCGGTCCGATCGGCGGTGTGCGGGTCGCGCTGATCGACGGGACCTGGGTCGCGTTCCCGACCGTCGAGCAGCTCGAGCGGGCCGTGTTCGACATGGTGGTCGCGGGTCGCGTCCTCGAAGACGGTGACGTCGCGATCATGATGGTCGAGGCCGAAGCCACCGACAACGTCGTCGAGTTGGTCAACGGCGGCGCCCAGGCGCCGACGGAAGCCGTGGTCGCCGAGGGCCTGGAGGCCGCCAAGCCGTTCATCAAGGTGCTGTGCGAGGCGCAGCAGGAGCTGGCCGGCCGCGCGGCGAAGCCGGTCGGGGAGTACCCCGTGTTCCCCGAATACGGCGACGACGTCTACTACGCGGTCGCCTCGGTGGCGACCGACGCCCTGTCCGAGGCGCTGACCATCGCCGGCAAGCAGGAGCGCAACGACCGCACCGACGAGATCAAGGCCGAGGTGCTGCAGCGGCTGGCCGAGCAGTACGCCGGCCGCGAGAAAGAGGTCGGCGCCGCGTTCCGGTCGCTGACCAAAAAGCTTGTGCGCCAACGGATTCTGACCGATCATTTCCGCATCGACGGCCGTGGCATCACCGACATCCGCGCGCTGAGCGCCGAGGTCGCGGTGGTGCCGCGAGCGCACGGCAGCGCGCTGTTCGAGCGCGGCGAGACGCAGATCCTCGGTGTCACCACGCTCGACATGATGAAGCTGGCCCAGCAGATCGACTCGCTGGGGCCCGAAACCAGCAAGCGCTACATGCACCACTACAACTTCCCGCCGTATTCGACCGGTGAGACCGGCCGCGTCGGCTCGCCGAAGCGCCGCGAGATCGGCCACGGTGCGCTGGCCGAGCGGGCGCTGGTTCCGGTGCTGCCGAGCGTCGAGGAGTTCCCGTACGCGATCCGTCAGGTGTCGGAGGCGTTGGGCTCCAACGGCTCCACGTCGATGGGCTCGGTGTGCGCGTCGACGCTCGCGCTGCTCAACGCCGGGGTGCCGTTGAAGGCGCCGGTCGCGGGTATCGCGATGGGCCTGGTGTCCGACGACATCGAAGTCGAGGGTGGTGGCGTCGAAAGACGCTTCGTCGCGCTGACCGACATCCTCGGTGCCGAGGATGCCTTCGGCGACATGGACTTCAAGGTCGCGGGTACCAAGGAGTTCGTCACCGCACTGCAGCTGGACACCAAGCTCGACGGGATTCCGTCTCAGGTGCTGGCCGGTGCGCTGTCGCAGGCCAAGGACGCCCGGCTGACCATCCTCGAGGTGATGGCCGAGGCGATCGACCGGCCCGACGAGATAAGCCCGTACGCGCCGCGGATCACCACGATCAAGGTGCCGGTCGACAAGATCGGCGAGGTGATCGGCCCGAAGGGCAAGATGATCAACTCGATCACCGAGGAGACCGGTGCGTCGATATCCATCGAGGACGACGGCACGGTTTTCGTCGGCGCGACCGACGGTCCCTCGGCGCAGGCGGCCATCGACAAGATCAACGCGATCGCCAACCCGCAACTGCCCAAGGTGGGGGAGCGGTTCCTCGGAACTGTCGTCAAGACAACCGATTTCGGCGCATTCGTGTCGCTGTTGCCGGGCCGCGACGGGCTCGTGCACATCTCGAAGCTGGGGCGCGGCAAGCGGATCGCCAAGGTGGAGGACGTCGTCAAGGTCGGCGACAAGCTGCGCGTCGAGATCGCCGACATCGACAACCGGGGCAAGATCTCGCTGATCCTGGTCGCCGAGGAAGACTCCGCGGAGTCGGCCGAGACGGCACCGGCAGATGCCGCCGCGGCGAGCAGCTAGCGAATTGCGCCGCGGCGAACGCGGCGACGGATCGTCACTGGCGGTGCGCCGCACCGTGTTGCCCGGTGGCCTGCGTGTGGTCACCGAGTACATCCCGTCCGTGCACTCCGCATCGGTGGGGCTGTGGGTCAACGTCGGTTCGCGCGACGAGGGCCCCAGCGTCGCCGGCGCGGCGCATTTCCTCGAGCACCTGCTGTTCAAGTCGACACCGACGCGCTCGGCGGTGGACATCGCCCAGGCGGTCGACGCCGTCGGTGGCGAACTGAACGCGTTCACCGCCCGCGAGCACACGTGCTACTACGCCCACGTGCTCGACTCCGACCTGGAGTTGGCCGTCGACCTGGTCGCCGATGTGGTGCTGCGGGGCAAGTGCGCCGTCGAGGACGTCGAGGTCGAACGCGACGTGGTGCTCGAAGAGATCGCCATGCGCGACGACGATCCCGAAGACACTCTCGGTGACGTGTTCCTGTCGGCGATGTTCGGCTCGCATCCGGTCGGCCGGCCGGTCATCGGCAGCGTCGAGTCGATCTCGTCGATGACCCGCGCGCAGCTGCACTCCTTCCACGTCCGGCGGTACACGCCGCAGCGGATGGTGCTGGCCGTGGCGGGCAACGTCGACCATGACGAAGTGGTCGCGCTGGCGCGCGAGTACTTCGGCGCTCGGCTCGTCCGTGGCCGCGAGCCGGTGGCGCCCCGCAGGGGGACCGGCCGGTTGAGCGGGCAACCGAGCCTGCAATTGGTCAGCCGCGACGCCGAGCAGACCCATCTGACGCTGGGCGTCCGCACGCCGGGACGTCACTGGGAGCACCGGTGGGCGTTGTCGGTGCTCAACACCGCGCTGGGCGGGGGCCTGAGTTCGCGGCTGTTCCAGGAGATTCGGGAGAGCCGCGGGCTGGCGTACTCGGTGTACTCGACGGTGGACACCTTCTCCGACAGCGGGGCGCTGTCGGTGTACGCCGGCTGCCTGCCGGAGCGGTTCGACGAGGTCGTCCGCGTGACGACCGATGTGCTGCAGGCCGTGGCCCGTGACGGGATCACCGAAGCCGAATGCCGGATAGCGAAGGGTTCGTTGCGCGGCGGCCTGGTGCTCGGCCTCGAAGACTCCGGGTCGCGGATGAACCGGATTGGACGTAGCGAGCTGCATTTCGGCGAACACCGCACCATTGAGCAGACGCTGGCCAACATCGACGCGGTCACGCTCGACGAGGTCAACACCGTGGCCCGCACGTTGTTGAACCGCCGGTACGGCGGCGCCGTGCTGGGACCACAAACCATGAAACAGTCACTGCCGCAACCTCTTCGGGCCCTCGCCGGCTGATCGGCTACTCTTGGGCCGATGACTCGACTGTCGCGGCGCCGTGTCCTGGTCGGTGGCTTGACGCTCGCAGCGGTTGCCTGCAGCCAGCGCCCCGCGGTGGCCGACCCTCTTCCCGGCGCGCCGATCGGCGACCGGATCGGTGAGTTGGAGGCGCGGCACAACGCGCTGATCGGCGTGTTCGCGGTCAACCTGGACACCGAGCGCACCATCGCACACCGTGCCCAGGACTCCTTCGCGATGTGCTCGACGTTCAAGGGTTACGCCGCCGCGCGAGTACTCCAGAAAGCCGAACGCGGTGAGCTCGCACTGACCGATCGCGTCACCATCGAGCGCAGCGACATCCTGCCGAACTCGCCGGTCACCGAGACTCGGGTCGGGCAGTCGATGACACTTGCCGAGTTGTGCGAGGCCGCACTGCAGCAGAGCGACAACGCCGCAGCAAACTGGCTGCTGCGCGTGCTCGGCGGGCCGTCGGCGATCACCGACTTCGCCCGTAGCATCGGCGATCCGCGTTCGCGGCTGGACCGGTGGGAGACCGAGTTGAACACAGCGATTCCCGGCGACCTCCGCGACACGTCCACACCTGAGGCCATCGGCGGCGGATTCCGTTCGATCCTGACCGGCGCAGTGCTCGCGGAGCCGCAACGCCGGCAACTCGACGAGTGGATGCGCGCGAATCGGACGTCGAGTGTGCGGCCGGCCCTGCCGCCGGGATGGACGACGGCCGACAAGACGGGCAGCGGCGATTACGCCAGCACCAACGACGTGGGCATCGCCTACGGGCCGAACGGTGAGCGCCTGCTGCTGTCGATCATGACGAGGACGGCCGGCAGCGATCCGAGCACGCCGAACAACCGCGCGTTGATCGCAGAACTGGCCGGACTACTCGTTCCGGCGCTGCTCACCTGATATTTCCACCAAACCGCCCCGGGCTCCCCGCAGCCGGGGCGGTTGGTCGAGCGGCAGCCCCCCACACGCTCCCCCACGCCAACCGCTGTACCGAAGGGTATGGCATCAGCGGCCGGGATTGAATCGGGGGAATCCCTATGTTTTCGGCCGCGGGCTCAGGCCAGGATGCTCGACGGCTCCGTGAACGGCAGGCACAGATCATTCGCGACCTGCCGGGACAGCAGCGCGCCCGCGTGGGTGGACAGCCCCCTGGCCAGGGTGGCGTCCGCTCGACAGGCGTCTCGCCAGCCCCGGTCGGCCAGCTCGAGGACGAACGGCATGGTGGCGTTGGTCAGGGCGAACGTCGACGTCCGCGGCACGGCACCAGGCATGTTCGCGACGCAGTAGAAGGCGGTGTCGTGGACGCTGTAGGTCGGGTCGTCGTGGGTG